>NZ_JAENGO010000006.1:0-339862 GCF_016595685.1 Devosia sp. WQ 349K1
GTTCTGAGCCAGGATCAAACTCTCAAGTTTAATCATGACTATTGTCGCTAGATGCACGTTTGCGTTTTGACGAGGACACACATCAAATTGCGCTAAAAAGCGCTAAAAGAGTGTACCTCTAGAAACGCGCACCCATCGAAGTCTTGTATAACTTCCACCGGAGTAAACCCCAGCTTCCGTTCGCAAGAACCTCGCCGTCCACGTTTCTCTTTCTTCAATCTTCACAATGTCAAAGAGCTGACCCATCGGCGCAAACCGGACACGTCATTTTGGAAGCAAAGCTTCCGGAGTTCTTAGAGACAAAGCTTTTCGCGCCGTTACCGGCCAAACCGCCTGATCTTTCAGATTTCTGTGCCGCTAGAACTCAGTGCCGGAAGGCGCTGTGCTCTGCAGCGATGTCCGGGTTATAAGGGCACCCCCTTTTCCCGTCAACAGGGTCTACGGAAATTTCGGCAGAAAAATCACCGCCGTGAGAACCCGTTGTGGATTACTCCCGTCAAGCCCGCGGCGCATAAGGGCTCGCGGCTATGAAGGATAAATAGGAGATTCCGCGCGCCACGCAAGACCTTATGGTTAATTTTTCTTTGAGACCGCCGCAATCACCACTGCGCAGGCGCTTTCCGGGGTGAAATACTCCAAGTTTGGCCGCATTTAGACATGATGAGTGCTCAAGCATTGATCTCAGGGCCAGCTCTGACTAGGTTAACGCGCGTTAGGGAATGTATGTCCGCTCATTGGGCGCGGCTCTCCCCACGCGTTGGAATAAACTAAGGATGGTGCGTTGAACGCAGCGCAAAGACGACGTCAGGTTTCGCTTCTCCGCTCCGCTGGCTTTGAAGACAGCCCGGCCTTAACGGTACAATCGACAGACGGCGACATTCCGCAAGGACGTGAACTCAGCTTTGCCTGGCTGAGCGGCACTGTGTTGACTGGCCTGACCAGTGTCCTCGTCATGGGCGCGGCTTTATTCGTCTCCTTCCAAGGACAAGACACATTCTCGACGGCCTATGCCGCGCTGAAACTCGCGGCACCGCGCATTAATCAGCCGGTTGCGACCGATTTCGTTTCCAAAACCTCCCGTCAGCGCCCCGTGGCTGCGACGCGTTCGGATAAAGAAGTCATTGAAGCCTCGACCCGCCAAGTGGTGGACGGCCGTGAGGTGATCCGCAATCAGCCGTTCATTCGCATTCGCGCGACCCTGGCCACGACAGCAACGCAGCTGTCTGCTGGTGTCCCGGATTATGATCCAGTGGCTATTCTCAATAAGACCCAGCCCCTGCAGAGCGCCGTTCTGGATTTGGCTAAGGACATCTACGGCACCGATATTGAAGGCGAAGTCGCGGTCCAACAGGCCGCCCTCCCCGACAATTTGGTTCCCGCACCCGCCATCAGCGATGAACTGGCCGCCGATTTCGTGCGCGGCATCACCCAGATGAGCGTCAGCGGCGACGACTTTGTTCCAGCCCTCGCCTATGCCTCCATCGCTCCATCGGTGCAGAGCTTGGCAACGCCCGGCGCGACCTCCGATAACATCGTCACCGGCATTGCCGAAAACGTCACTGCGGTCCCGAAAACAACGCTGGGCAGCGACAGCGAAGCGGGCCGTACCGAGCGTTTCTTGACCGTGCGCGCCGTGGGTCCATTGGCAGACACGCTTGTGCGGAATGGTTTCACCCGCAGCCAAGTGGCCATGGTTGAGCAAACCGTCGCCAATCTCATTCCCTCGAGTGGCCTTCCGGCAGGCATTCGCCTGCGCATTCTTTACGGCCCATTGTCAAACGAAGCCTCCAGCCTCGTGCCCTATCGCATGTCCATCTATATGCCGGATGGTGCGCCGGGTGACCGACACGTCGCCACCGTAGCGCTGTCGGACAACGGCAAATATGTGGTCGGCCTGCAGCCTGACTGGGTGGAGTTCCCCAAGGAAGACGTCGAGCAGATCAACGTGGGCAATCTGCCCACCGTTTATCGCTCTATTTGGGAAACCGGCCGCAAACACGATTTGGACGACGAAACCATCGAACGCATCATCGGCATGTATGCCTATGATATCGATATGACCCGTCGCATCACGGCCGGCGATACGATTGAAATCCTCAAAACCGGGGAAACCGCCGAAACCAAGCCAGAGCTGCTGTATGTGGCGCTGAATTTGGGGGGCAGCAAGCGCGAATTCTATCGCTTCACCTCGCCAGAAGGCGCCAATGATTTCTACGATCCCAATGGCGAAACGGGTAAGCGCTTCCTCAATCGCCGTCCGCTCGAAGGCGGCGGCACGCTACGCTCGCGCTTTGGCTATCGCATCCACCCGATCTTTAAGACCCGCCGTCTGCATACCGGCGTTGACCTTGCCGCGCGGACGGGCACGCCGATTTATGCCGGTGGCGACGGCGTTATCACCTATTACAAATGGCAGTCCGGCTACGGCAATAAGATCGAAATTCAGCACGTTAACGGCTATGAGACCGCTTATGGCCACCTTTCGCGCTTTGTCGATGGGCTTAGTGCCGGCAGCAAGGTGCGTCAGGGTCAGGTCATTGGCTATGTTGGCTCCACCGGTCAGTCGACTGGGCCCCACCTGCACTACGAAATCTCGATCAACGGCAATCTTGTCGATCCTCTGAGCGTGAAACTGCCTAAGGACAATGTTCTGCCAGAACGCAACAAGTCGGACTTTGAGCAGACCATCGCTCAGATCAATGAGCTGATGCTGCGTGAGCCAGCTGCTGTGTCAGTGGCGCAAGCCCAATAGGCTTTGGTGTTGAGCGCCGTTTAGAGGCGCTCAACAAACACCGCCAATTCGCAGCCGCCCGGCTCCCGAAAATGAAACCGTCGCCCGCCTGGAAAATCAAACTGCGGTCTGGTGATAACACCACCCGCTGCCAGAACGCGCGCCTGAGCGGCATCCAGATCGTCGGTTTGAACAATCGCCAGCGGCGCTGAAACGCGGTCACTCGAAGCATCGATCCCAGTGTCAATCCCGGCCTGATCAAGCCCTTCATAGGCAGGGCCATAGCTGATCCTCCCCCATCCAAACGCCTGTTCAAAGAACGCCCCGCTCGCATCGCGGTCGGCGCTTGGAAATTCGATATAGGTGATTTTGTCCGGCATTCTCGTCTCCTGCTCTCAAGCCCATGTCGGGCGGAAGTGTGCGGTTGCGCAAGACAGAAAAAAGGCCAGCCCCTGCGGACTGGCCTTTTATGGTCTCTCGATCGGCGTTTTTAGTGCACCGAACCCCCATTTGGGGTGATGACAATGCCGGCGTCGTTCGCGTCAATCAACACGCGCGCCCCGTCGCTGACGGCTCCAGTGAGAATGGCGTCAGCCAGCTCATCCTGAACCGCACGCTGAATGACGCGCTTGAGTGGACGCGCACCATAGGCAGGGTCATAGCCTTCGTTCGCCAACCACGCCCGAGCGGCATCAGTAAGCTCGAGGGTAATGTCGCGATCAGTAAGTAGCTTTTCCAAGCGTCCGAACTGAATGTCGACAATCGCGCCCATGTGCTCACGGCCAAGGCGATGGAACAGCAAAATCTCGTCGATGCGGTTGAGGAATTCAGGACGGAAGGCAGACTTCACCATGTCCAGAACCTTGCCCCGCGCCAATTCGACAGACTCGCCGTCCTTCAACTCAACCAGGAACTCAGCCCCAATATTGGAGGTCAGGATGATCACCGTATTGCGGAAATCAACCGTACGCCCCTGGCCATCGGTCAAACGTCCATCGTCGAGCACCTGCAACAGCACGTTGAACACATCGGGATGCGCCTTTTCGATTTCGTCGAAAAGGATCACCTGATAGGGCCGACGCCGCACAGCTTCGGTGAGCACGCCGCCTTCATCGTAACCAACATAGCCCGGAGGCGCGCCGATCAGACGAGCGACAGAGTGCTTTTCCATGAACTCCGACATGTCGAGGCGGACCATTGCTGTCTCATCGTCGAAGAGGAATTGCGCCAAAGCTTTGGTCAGTTCGGTCTTGCCCACGCCGGTTGGCCCGAGGAACATGAACGAGCCAATCGGACGGTGCGGATCCTGCAGACCAGCACGCGACCGCCGTACGGCTTTGGAAACCGCCCGCACAGCTTCGGCCTGCCCGATCACACGTCCACCCAGCGAGGCTTCCATGTGCAGCAGTTTTTCCTTTTCGCCCTCGAGCATGCGATCAACCGGAATGCCGGTCCAGCGGCTCACCACGCCAGCAATGTCGCTCGCGTCCACGGTTTCCTTCGCCATCAAAGGCGCAGCGCTGCCATCGCCAGCCTCGGCAGCGCCAAGGCGCTTTTCGAGATCTGGAATAACGCCATAGGCAAGCTCGCCCGCTTTGGCGAGATCGCCCTGCCGCTGCGCAATTTCCAGCTGACCGCGTGCGGTATCGAGCGCTTCCTTGAGCTTGGTCGACCCCTGCAAACGCTCTTTTTCTGCCAGCCACTTGGCAGACAGCGTTTGCGCTTCTTCTTCCAGCCCAGCCAAATCCTGCTCAAGCCGCACAAGGCGGGTCTTCGAGCCGTCGTCAGTTTCCTTCTTGAGCGCTTCGCGTTCAATCTTGAGCTGCATGATCTTGCGATCCAGCTCATCGAGCGCCTCGGGCTTGCTGTCGACGGCCATACGCAGGCGCGCCGCCGCCTCGTCCATCAGATCGATGGCTTTATCGGGCAGAAAGCGGTCGGTAATATAGCGGTTCGACAGCGTTGCCGCGCTCACAAGAGCCGAGTCCGAAATGCGAATGCCGTGATGCAGTTCGTATTTTTCCTTAAGCCCGCGCAGGATCGAAATCGTATCTTCCACGGTTGGCTCGGAAACAAACACCGGCTGGAAACGGCGGGCCAAAGCCGGGTCTTTTTCCACGTGCTTGCGGTATTCGTCGAGCGTCGTCGCGCCAACGCAATGCAACTCACCGCGCGCCAAGGCGGGCTTGAGCAAGTTGGACGCATCCATGGCCCCTTCACCCTTACCCGCTCCGACAAGCGTGTGCATTTCGTCGATGAACAAAATGATCTGTCCATCAGCCGCGGTCACTTCGTTGAGCACGCCTTTGAGGCGCTCTTCAAACTCACCACGATATTTCGCGCCCGCGATCAACGAGCCCATGTCCAACGCCAGAAGGCTCTTGTTCTTGAGGCTTTCGGGCACGTCGCCATTGACGATGCGAATAGCCAAGCCTTCGGCGATCGCGGTTTTACCCACGCCAGGCTCACCAATCAGCACCGGATTGTTCTTGGTTCGACGGCTGAGGACTTGGATGGTGCGGCGAATTTCTTCGTCACGACCGATCACCGGGTCAAGCTTGCCTTCGCGCACATCGGCGGTCAGATCGCGCGCATATTTCTTGAGCGCATCATAGGCGTTTTCAGCCGAAGCGCTGTCTGCCGTGCGACCCTTGCGAATGTCTTCGATAGCTTGGTTCATGCCAGCAGCGGTGACGCCGGCAGCTGACAACACCTTGCCTGCATCGGTGTCTTTTTCGATCACCAGTGCCAAGAGCAGTCGTTCCACGGTGACGAAACTATCGCCAGCCTTGGTCGCCGCCTGTTCAGCGGTTTCAAAGACGCGCGCCAGTTCGCGGCCCATGTAGAGCTGACCGTTGTCGCCCGAAACGACCGGGATCTTTTTGAGAGCGGCTTCAACGCCTGCGCGCGCTTGCTTAGGGTTACCCCCGGCGCGTTCGATCAGGCCATTGGCCATGCCCTGGTCATCATCGAGCAGAACTTTGAGCAGGTGGAGCGGCGAAAACTGCTGATGGCCCATGCCCAGCGCGCCAGTCTGCGCACTCTGAATGAAGCCGCGCGCACGCTCGGTATATTTTTCAATATTCATTCAACTCTCCTGTTCTCACCCGCACCTCGGCCCAATTGGCACCGCAGCTACGGAGGAAGCGTCGTTTTGTTGGATGCCCATAAGCGGCGCATCCTTCGAATGGAGATGTAGGGTGTTTTGATCCGATCAAAAGGGACTGATACGCAATATTTTTAGCCGACCACCAAACCACTGATATTGAGCCTAGCGCGCACCAAACGAAAAATGCCGGACCATCGGCCCGGCATTTCAAAACTCTATTCTGCTGAGAGCCGAAGCTTATTCAGCGCTGGCTGGTGCGCCAGTCAGGAAGGCTGGCAGTTCACTACCATCGGCAACACCTGCATCCTTTGGCGCAGCATCACCTTCACCGGCAACCGGACGACGGCGACGTGGGCGACGCTCGCGCGGCTTGCGCTGTGCGGCTTCCCCGTCCTGCTCAACTGGAGCTGCCGCCGCCTCCGCGGGTGCAGAACCAGCGTCGCCACGAGGCTGTTCGCTCGAGGTGTCAGCAACAGCTTCAGCTTCGCTTTCTGGCTGATGCACGGGCTGAACCGGCTGCGGCGAGGCGAAGCGCGAATTCAATTCGCTGACGTCATCGTCGTAGTCGTTATAGTCGCCGTTCTGCCCGTCACGCGTGCCCTGCAGGGCCTGCTGTGCAGAAGAAACGATGCGGAAATAGTGCTCAGCATGCTGCAGATAATTTTCAGCCATGACGGAGTCACCGGAGGACTGCGCATCGCGGGCCAACTGCAGATACTTTTCGGCGATATGGGCGGCGTTACCGCGCACCTTAACGTCCGGACCGGTGCTTTCGTAATTGCGCGAGAGCGGATTAACGTGCTTGCGTCCGCCGTTACGGCCACGCTGCCGGTTCTTGTTGTTCTGGTTGTTAGGTCTCATCGGGTCGCTATGTCTAACTCTAAAAGTTAAGCGTCACATCATGGGGCGGATTGGCTAACCGCTCTGGCCCCTACCCCACGGTGACAAATAGCGCACCGAACGGGATCAAAACTGGCTTCATGAAGACCGGGCGCTTTCGGCAACGATCCAACGGAAATCCGTAAAACTCCCTCGCGTCGCTCTGATCACCAGAGCCGCGCTGTCTTAAGACAGCTTCGCGTTTTGGAACTTTTGAGATCGCTGCGGCGCCCATGATGCGCCATTGACAGCACGCTCAAACTATCCGGTTCCCGGCGCTTTGGCCAGCAGAAAATCGCATCTCATGCCCAAAGCGCCTGCTTGTTCAGGCTTTATGATGCGCTTCCACAACACGATCCAGCCCACCATAGTCCTTGTGGACCCGCACCTGAGAGAACCCTGCATTGGCAAAAAGTGCGGACACTTCATTGGCTTGGTCGTAGCCGATCTCGACCAGAACCACACCATCTGCCTTCAGATAACCGCCCGCCTGCGCCGCAAGAATACGATAAGGCGCAACACCATCAGGACCCCCATCGAGCGCTAACATCGGGTCAAAATTCTTCACTTCGTCCGCAAGCGTGTTGATAACTTCGCTCACAATATAGGGCGGATTGGAAACAATGAGGTCAAATCGCGCCGCGCGATCCACCCCCTCAAGCGCCTCAAACCAGCTCCCAGCCGAAAAGGTCAGCCGCTCCGAAACGCCATTGGCACGCGCATTCTCTTGCGCCATCGCCAAGGCCTCAGGATTGATGTCGGAGGCATGCCCACGCCCGTCTGGTCGATTGGCGAGAATGGAGATTGGGATGCAGCCCGTGCCCGTCCCCAAATCGAGCAGGCGCCCGCCCTTCGGCAGCGCTTTGATCGCCAGATCAACAAGCAGTTCAGTGTCCGGGCGCGGCTCAAGCGTGGCCGCGCTCAGCTTGAAATTCAGCCCATAAAACTCGCGATAGCCGATAATCCGCGCAACAGATTCCCCGGTCAATCGACGCGAGATCGTTGCGTTAATCGCCTCGCGCTGCGCCTCGCTCACACCGTCCATTTCGCGCGTCATCAGCCCGAGCGCATCAAGCCCCAGCGCGTGCCCCACAAGCAATTTGGCGTCGAGCGTTGCTGTGGCCACATCATGCTTGGCCAGTACGTCACGACAAGCGCGCCAAACAGCGCCGATGGAGAGCGGCGCTGTCAGTTCGACTGCTCCATAGCCGCCAGCTGTGCCGCCTGATTTTCGGTGATCAGCGCATCGATCAGCTCATCCACAGCTTCCCCGGAGATCACCTTGTCGAGCTTATAAAGCGTCAGATTGATCCGGTGATCGGTCACGCGGCCCTGGGGGAAGTTATAGGTGCGGATACGCTCGGAACGATCGCCCGACCCCACTTGCCCCTTACGCTCTGCCGAACGGGCGCTGTCGCGCTCTTCGCGCTGCATTTCATAAAGGCGCGAGCGCAGAACAATCATCGCCTGCGCGCGGTTCTGGTGCTGCGATTTCATCGCTGACGTCACCACCAGCCCGCTTGGAATATGGGTAATACGCACCGCCGAGTCGGTCGTATTGACGTGCTGACCGCCCGCGCCCGAGGCGCGCATGGTGTCGATACGAATATCCTCATTGCGGATTTCAATATCGATGTCTTCCACTTCTGGCAGCACGGCAACTGTGGCCGCCGACGTGTGGATACGGCCCGAACCTTCGGTCGCCGGCACACGCTGAACGCGGTGCACGCCGGACTCATACTTCATGCGCGCATAGGCGCCTTTCCCCGAAACATTGGCGATGATTTCTTTAAAGCCGCCCATTTCGCCGGGGCTTTCTTCCATCACCGTGACTTTCCAGCCTCGATTCGCGGCATAGCGCTCATACATGCGGAAGAGGTCACCCGCGAAGAGGGCAGCTTCGTCGCCACCTGTGCCGCCACGGATTTCCAGAATAATCGACTTTTCGTCGGCCTCGTCCTTGGGCAGCAGCAGGATACGGATCGACTGCTCATAGGCCTCGATCTTTTCGTCCAGCTCGGAGATTTCCATCTCCGCCATTTCCGCCATTTCCTTGTCGCCGCTTTTCAGCAGCGTTTGAGCTTCGGCTCGGTCGCGCAGCGCTTTTTTATAAGCCGTGATCTCGCCAACGATGGGCGCGAGATCGAAGTGCTCTTTCGAGAGCTTAGCCAACTCGTCAGGGCTCGCTCCTCCGGAGAGCGCAGCTTCAATATATTGAAACCGCGTTTCCAGAACGTCGAGCTTATCCTGGGGCAAAGATGGCATGGGCAAGGTCTTCCGTATGGTCGGTGCAGACAATCATTGGTGCCCTGCCGTACCTGTTGAATGGGGTTTTCGGCAAGAGCCAAGCGCAAATGTGGCAAGGAAACGCACACCCTGCCCGCCCCGATCCGTCCAGACCTAGCCCACTGGGATGTTTTGTCTCTCGACCCAGGCAGTCAAAAGCTGCCGCACCGTCAGCCCGTTCGCACCGACACTGAGCGCCTCCGCGATCTCGTCCTGAATAGGCTTGAGATCCAGATTGAGGATCATCTCTTTGATCGGCCCAATCGAGGCCGGGCCCATCGACAAACGATCCATCCCGACCGCCATCAAGGCCAGCGCTTCAATCGGCTTGCCCGCCAACTCCCCACACATAGTCACCGGCTTGCCATGACGCTTACCCGCTTCCACCACAAGGCGAATAGCGCGCAATCGCGGCAGCGCAATTGGATCGTAAGCCTTCGAGACACGCGGATTGGCGCGGTCCGCTGCGGTCAGGAACTGCACCAGATCGTTTGAACCGATGGAGACGAAATCGGCTTCCGGCAACAGCTGGTCAAGCTCGAACAACAGCGAGGGCACTTCCACCATCGCGCCCACTTCGATCTGTGTCGACACCGGAATACCGGCCCGCTTTACGCGGTCGATTTCCTTGGCGATCACCCGCTTGGTCTGCAAAAACTCAAATGTCTCAGTCACCATTGGCACAAGGATTTTGAGCGGCCGCCCATTGGCCGCCTGCAACAGCGCGCGAACCTGCGTGCGCAATAATCCTGGACGATCCAGCCCCAATCGAATGGAGCGATAACCCATGGCCGGGTTCTCTTCTACGCTCGAACGCAAATAGGGAACGACCTTGTCGCCACCGATGTCGAGCAGGCGGAATACGATGGGTCGCTCGCCCGCAATGGCCATGGCCTCAGCGTAAAGCTCAATCTGCTCAGACAATCGCGGCAAGCGGCTCGCGATCATAAACTGCAGCTCGGTCCGGAAGAGGCCAACGCCACTGGCCCCCGTGTCGTCGAGCATCGGCAGGTCAGCCACCAGCCCCGAATTATGTAGCAGGGTGATTTCAACCCCGTCCTTGGTCACACTGGGCTTGTTGCGCAAAGCCGCATAGTGCGCGCGACGCCGCGCCGAAACCCGGACCTTGTCGATATAGGTTTGTTCGACTTCGGGCGTTGGGCGCAAATGCACCTGCCCAGCGGGACCATCAATAATGATGTCGTCGCCGGTTTCGCACATCGAAGCGATGGATTCCGCCTGACCGACGGCCACGATCCCGAGCGAACGCGCCACGATGGCGACGTGTGCTGTCGCGCCGCCTTCTTCGAGAACAATGCCGCGCAGCTTGTTGCGGTCATATTCCAAGAGTTCGGCCGGACCCATATTGCGCGCCACGAGCACGGCATTGTCCGGCAAGTCGCGCTGCGCATGGAGACCCGAATTGGTCAGCACCCGCAACAACCGGTTTGCCAGATCATCGAGATCATGCAGACGATCGCGAATATAGGGATCGGTCTGGCGCATCATGCGCGCGCGGGTGTCGTTCTGAACCCGCTCCACCGCCGCTTCCGCCGAAAGACCGTTGTCGATGGCCTCGGTCATCCGGTTCACCCAACCACGGTCGTTGGCGAACATGCGGTAGGTTTCGAGAATTTCGCGATGATCCGACCCGGTGAGCATATCGCCCCGGTCGAGCATGGCATCGATAGACACGCGCATGCTGGCCAGCGCCGCGTCCAACCGTGCCTTTTCCACCTCGGTGTCTTCAGCAATAAAATTGCTCACGACGACGCGCGGATCGTGGAGCACCACGGTCCCTAAAGCGATACCATCGGAAAGACTGACACCAGAAAACATACGCGGCCGCCGCAGATCGATATCCGATCCAGGCTTGATCAGATTGTCAAAATCGGAGGTAGCCACCATCTCGGCCAAAATCGTGGCAGTGGTCAGCATCGCCTCGATTTCATCTTCCCCGTAGTGGCGATGATTGGCGTTTTGCACAACCAAGACGCCCAGCGTCTGGCCCGAGCGCAACACCGGCACCCCAAGAAACGAGCTATAGCGCTCTTCGCCCGTTTCCGGACGATAGGCGAAAGAGGGATGGCTGGGGGCGTCTTCGAGGCTCAGCGGAACAGCTTCCGCAGCGATCAGGCCAACAAGGCCTTCGCCGAGCCGAAGCGTGGTCATGTGGACCGATTCGGCTTTCAGGCCATGGGTGGCGAAAAGTTCGAGCGCGCCGTCGTCGCGCAAAACGTAAAACGAGCAGACGTCGGCCTGCATATTGTCGGCGATGAGGGATACGATTTTGTCTAAGCGATCTTGCGAAGCCAGCGGCTCCGCCATTGTTTCGCGCAACTGCCGCAGCAGCCCACGTGCGCTGCTTGAGATCGTAACCATTGCCTCACCTGGATAGCCCCGGGCTACCCCCCTGCATGGAGGAGCCCGAAGCTTCAGGACAAAGCGATCAGGCTTCCTTCTTGTCCAAACCGTAATATGTGTGCAGAGCGCGAACCGCAAGCTCGGCATACTCTTCATCGATCAGAACCGAAGTCTTGATTTCTGAAGTGGTGATCAGCTGGATGTTGATGCCCTTGTCCGCAAGAGCCTTAAACATGGAGGATGCAACGCCTGCGTGGCTACGCATGCCTACGCCCACGACCGAGACCTTTGCCCCGCCCTTCGAGCCGGAAAGACGGTCATATTCAAAGCGACCGCCATTATTTTCCAGCGCCTTAACAGCCTTATCATATTCGCTGTCAGGAACGGTGAAGGTGATGTCGGTGGTCGCGCCATCATCGGCGATGTTCTGCACGATCATATCGACGATAATGCCTTCGTCGGCCAGCGTGCCAAAGATCGAAGCGGCAACGCCTGGGTTGTCCTTGACCTTGCGCAGCGTGATCTTGGCTTCTGCCTTAGCGAGCGTCACGCCCGAAACGATCTGCTTTTCCATGATCTCATCCTCATCGCATACGAGCGTGCCGGGTACACCGACAGAACCGTCAGGCGCGATCTGGGGCGCATTCGGGTCATCAAAACTAGAACGAACGGTCAGGCGCACCTTATGCGCCATCGCCATTTCAACCGAACGGATCATCAGTACCTTGGCGCCGAGCGAAGCCATCTCCAGCATTTCTTCAAAAGAAATTTTGGTCAGGCGCTGCGCCTTTGGCACGATGCGCGGATCGGTCGTGTAAACACCGTCAACGTCGGTGTAGATATCGCAACGGTCGGCGCCAACAGCGGCCGCAACGGCCACTGCCGATGTATCAGAGCCACCGCGGCCAAGCGTGGTGATGCGGTTATGGGGCGAGATGCCCTGGAAACCCGTGATCACCGGAACCCAGCCATTGGACATGCGCTCATTGAGCTCGGTCGGGTCGATTTCGACGATACGCGCAGCGGCATGGGAATCATCGGTGCGGATTGGCACCTGCCAGCCCGCGTAAGAGCGCGACTGAATACCCATTTCCGAAAGCACGACAGCCATCAGGCCAGCGGTCACCTGCTCACCAGACGCCACAACAGCGTCGTATTCACGCGCGTCATGGAATTTTGAGGCTTCATTCACCCAGCCGACCAATTCATTGGTCTTGCCAGACATAGCGGACACGACAACAGCGACTTCGTTCCCTGCTTCCACTTCGCGCTTCACATGCAGTGCAGCGTTACGGATGCGTTCTACGGTCGCGACGGAGGTGCCACCAAATTTAACGACGATGCGGGCCAATTGCTTCCCCGGTCATCCGCCGAACCCGGCGGTACGCTTAATGATTGGCCCGGAAATGCCACAAACTACGCTGCGGATCAATGGGAAAGACCCGAGCCCGACCCAAAGCCGAGGCTGAGTGTCCGTACTGCTTCACCTTGCCCACGAGGCCCTCTCTGTTGCATAGGTGCTGTAATGGAGTGCCCGATATGACCAACACCACCGTCAACGATGCTGAAATCGCAAAATTCACGGCCATGGCGGAAGAATGGTGGGACCCAACGGGCAAGTTCAAGCCGCTGCACAAATTCAATCCTGTGCGCCTCTCCTATATTCGCGACAAGCTGATCACCCGGTTTGGCCGCGATGCAAATTCCATCCGTCCGTTCGAAGGCATCCGCATTCTCGATGTCGGCTGTGGCGGCGGCCTTTTGTGCGAACCGCTCACGCGCCTCGGCGCCACCGTAACCGGGGTCGACGCGGCCGAGCGCAATATTGCCATCGCCAAGATCCACGCCGAGCAAGCCGGCCTCGACATCGATTACCGCGCCACCACCTCCGAAGCGCTGGTCGCTGCTGGTGAAAGCTATGACGTGGTTCTCAATATGGAAGTTGTCGAGCACGTCGATAACGTCCCGCTCTACATGAAGAGCTGCGCCGATCTCGTCGCGCCGGGGGGGCTGATGTTCACCGCAACGCTCAACCGTACAGCCCGCGCACTGGCGCTCGCCGTCATTGGCGCAGAATACGTGCTGCGCTGGTTGCCGCGCGGCACCCATGATTGGAACAAGTTCCTTACGCCCGAGGAAATCATCGCCGAGCTGCGCCGCAACGGCCTCAATGTCACCGACCAATCTGGGGTCAGCTACAATCCATTGAGCGGCGAGTGGCGTCTGTCGCGCGACATGGCCGTCAACTACATGGTTCTGGCCGAACGCCAGAAATAGCGCCCACTATTTCGCTGTCAGTGAACGCGCAATTTCGGGAATTGCTCGGGCCACTGTGCCCCGCGTTCTAGCACCACATAAAGCGTTTCCGGCACCGGCTTACTGCCCATCAGCCGCACAATAACCCGCATCAGATCGCTCGGATCTGGGCGGGGCGAAACACTGCGCTCCGTCCGCCCATCATGACGGCGGGTCAACGTGCCTGCACACAAATTCCCATCTTGAACGAAGAGGAGCAATGCGGCCTGCCCAGCCGGCAACCGGGATTCACTGACTTGAACATAAGAAGTCATTTTGAAAATCACCTAAGAAACCACTAGGTAATTATACGCAGGAGCCAGCACAGAGGTTCCCAGTCTCCCCCTGGGCGACCGAATACAATTTCGGCCCTATGCTTAACTCTTCCTCTACCACGCACTGTCGCCCTTACGATCACGCATTCGTGGTCCACTGCAACTTTAGGCTTCGCTGTTCATTGATCCGGTGTCGTTCTCCCAACGACCGCCAAAGAATTGATGAACTGAAGCAATGCGCGTTAGCTTTAAGCCGACGCGCAAGGAAGTCCTATGATGCGTCTGCGTGCCGTCCTGCCCATCACCGCCGTGATTATGCTCACCGCGTCGCCGCTCAATGCTGCTGAAACTGCAGCCCTCTCGCGGGTACCCGATCAAACAGTCTTCGCTTTTGCCGGTGTCATGCACGCGGGCCATTTCAGCGACAGCTTAGAGTTTTGGAGCGGCCCCTATGAAGCCAATGTTGCGATCGGCGCGGGCTACCAAAACTTCTTTTATTCCTACGGCAGTTTCGGCCTCGGCGTCGAAGTTGGCGCTGCCCTCAGAGCGGGCGAAAGCACATCCGGAGAAATCTGGGCTGGTGGTGTTGCGCGCCTCACGACCTTCGAAGTTGGGCCCCTCAACATTACACCATCGCTGACCGCAGGCTTTTCGGTCGTCAGCGATCCAATTGGGGTAGAAGCGGTCCGGGCGCGCACCAACAATGCCTCGCCCTATTTCCTCTATTACCTGTCCCCCGAGATTGCCGTCTCCCACGACAACGCGCCTGAAATTGAAGTTTTTGGGCGGATCCACCACCGCTCTGGCGGCTTTGGCACGATTGCCCATCTCGATGGCTCAAACGCTGCGGTCCTCGGCATCCGCTATCGCTTCTAATTGTCTTTCATCGCGCCATTCTGTGCGGAATGCCTCGCTATGTGCAACCAAGCGCGTGTAAGAGTATTTCTATCATTTGAGGCGCCTTCCGCGGCACACGCACTGGCACTGTGACGCCAATCCTTTTCCGATCCAGCGAGACGCAATGAGCTTAATTTTCGGCCTAATCCTTATCCTTCTGCTCATCGCTATCAGCGTCTACATCGCTCTGTCGGAAATCGCCTTTGCTGCCGCCCGTGAGATCCGCATCCGCGCCTTGGCCGAGGCTGGCGATAAACGCGCCCTGCGGTTCATCAACCTGCGCGCCAAATCCGGCACAGTGATCACCGCACTACAAATCAGCACCAATGCCGTCTCCATCCTTGCCGGCATCGTCGGCTCTGGCTCCCTAGGCCCGATCATCGCGTCGGGTCTGAGCACTGTCCTGCCGACCGACATCGCCACAATCACCGCTGATATCGTCGCCTTTATTATCATCACCTCTGCCTTCGTCATGTTCGGCGATCTCGTGCCGCGCCGTGTCGCCATGATGATCCCCGAGCGCACAGCGCTTCTGGTGGTCGGCTTTGTCGAAATGCAAATCCGCCTTCTGCGCCCCATCGTCATGGTGTTTTCGAGCATTTCGGAATGGATCATTTCTTTGCTGCGCATCGAGCCTGATCGCAGTGACGAGATTACCACCGAAGACTTCCGCATGATCCTTGCCGGTGGGGAAGCCTCTGGCGCTTTGATGAAGCGTGAGCATCAGCTCATCAACAATGTTCTGGCCCTAGAGCTGCGCTCAGTCACCTCGGTCATGACCGTGCGTGACGATATCGTCTTTCTCGACATCAACGACAGCCGCGAGACCCAGCGCGAAAAGGTCAAATACCACCCGTTCTCCCGCTATCCGCTATGCGATGGTGGTCTCGACAATGTCATTGGCAGCGTGCGCGCCGAAGACGTCCTCGCCGACGCTTTCGATACCGCCAGCGAGCTCGAACTCAAGAAAATCCGCCGCGAAATGGCCTCCGTCCCAGACAGCCTCAACGTCTGGGAAGTCCTGGCCGAATTCCAAGCCCAGGATACCGGCGTGGCGCTGGTGGTTTCTGAATACGCCAATGTCGTCGGT
Source organism: Devosia sp. WQ 349K1 (assembly GCF_016595685.1). Classification (NCBI taxonomy): domain Bacteria; kingdom Pseudomonadati; phylum Pseudomonadota; class Alphaproteobacteria; order Hyphomicrobiales; family Devosiaceae; genus Devosia; species Devosia sp. WQ 349K1. The sequence goes on from NZ_JAENGO010000006.1 coordinate 15,927, forward strand.
ATCGTGACCTTCAAAGACCTCATGGCACCTCTGGTTTTGGGCCTCGCCAATCCCTTTGAAGAACGCCAAATCATGCAACGCGATGACCAGTCTTGGCTCGTCGATGGCGTCACTCCAATTGTTGACGTCATGTCAGCGCTGAGCCTGCATCACATCGGCTTTGAAGGCTCGTTTGAAACCATCGGCGGCTTCGTCGTCCATCGCCTGCGTCGCGCCGCCCGCAAGGGGGATCGCGTTGAGGCCGAAGGCTACCGCTTTGAAGTGGTGGACGCCGACAAGATGCGGCTCAACCAATTGCTGGTGACGAAAATCCCTGCTGCCAAAGCGCACACGAGCTCCAAAACCCCAACAGACGCCTAGGCCGCAGCGCAAACGTCTGCCAGTCTATGGTTTTCCACCAAGCAAGCTTGGCCCGAAACCCAAGGCAAAAATCTGCGCCGCAACCGTACCCACTGGTACGGTTTCTAGTTGTCCGCCGCCGCTAATGGGTTTATTGACAGGGGAGATATCAAACCGGCCCCAACCGGCTTCCCTGTTCGAGGATGTGCCAAATGCCTGCCTATCGTTCCCGTACCAGTACCCATGGCCGTAACATGGCCGGCGCGCGCGGCCTCTGGCGCGCCACCGGTATGAAAGACGGTGACTTCGGCAAGCCGATCATCGCGGTCGTCAACTCCTTCACCCAGTTCGTTCCCGGCCACGTGCACCTTAAGGACCTTGGCCAGCTCGTCGCGCGCGAGATCGAAAAGGCTGGCGGCGTCGCCAAGGAGTTCAACACCATTGCCGTGGACGATGGCATCGCCATGGGCCACGACGGCATGCTCTATTCGCTCCCAAGTCGCGACATCATCGCTGACTCGGTCGAATACATGGTCAATGCCCACTGCGCCGACGCCATGGTCTGCATTTCCAACTGCGATAAGATCACCCCCGGCATGCTGAACGCTGCTATGCGTCTCAACATTCCTGTGGTCTTCGTCTCCGGCGGCCCGATGGAAGCGGGCAAGGCCATGATCAAGGGCCAGTTGCAGGCACTCGATCTCGTCGACGCCATGGTTATGGCGGCTGACGACAATTACACCGACGAAGAAGTCGAACTGGTTGAGCAGAACGCTTGCCCAACCTGTGGCTCGTGCTCGGGCATGTTCACCGCCAATTCGATGAACTGCCTCACCGAAGCCCTCGGCCTATCCCTGCCGGGCAATGGCTCTACCCTTGCCACCCACTCCGATCGCCAGCGCCTCTTTGAGCAGGCTGGTCATGTCGTTGTTGACCTCTGCCGTCGCTATTACGAACAGGAAGACGAAAGCGTTCTTCCGCGCTCCATCGCCACCAAGGCGGCATTCGAGAACGCCATGGCGCTCGACATTGCTATGGGCGGCTCGACCAACACGGTTCTGCACATTCTTGCCGCTGCCCACGAAGGCGGCGTCGATTTCACCATGGACGACATCGACGCGCTTTCCCGCCGCGTTCCAGTTCTGTCCAAGGTCGCTCCAGCCAAGAACGACGTCCATATGGAAGACGTTCACCGCGCTGGCGGCATCATGGCCATCCTGGGCCAGCTCGACCGCGCGGGTCTGATCAACCGCGACGAGCCGACCATCCACGCCCCATCCATGGCGCATGCGCTCGACAAATGGGACATCTCCCGCACTAATTCGGAAGAAGTACGCGAGTTCTTCAAGGCCGCACCGGGCGGAGTCCGCACCACCCAGGCTTTCTCCCAGTCCAACCGCTGGAACGAGCTCGACCTCGACCGCCAGAACGGCGTCATCCGTTCGGCCGAGACCCCGTTCTCCAAGGATGGTGGCCTCGCCGTTCTCAAGGGCAACATCGCGCTCGACGGTTGCATCGTAAAAACAGCAGGCGTTGACGAGTCGATCCTAAAATTCAGCGGCCCAGCCCGCGTCTTTGAAAGCCAGGACGCGACCGTTAAGGCCATTCTGTCCAACGAGATCAAGCCTGGCGACGTCCTCGTCATCCGCTACGAAGGCCCACGTGGCGGTCCGGGCATGCAGGAAATGCTCTACCCAACGAGCTACCTCAAGTCCAAGGGCTTGGGCAAATCCTGTGCTCTGCTGACCGACGGTCGCTTCTCGGGCGGCACCTCAGGCCTTTCCATCGGCCACGCCTCGCCGGAAGCGGCCGAAGGCGGCGCCATTGGTCTCGTGCGCGAAGGCGACATCATCGAAATCGACATCCCGAACCGCACCGTCAACGTGTTGGTCAACGATGCCGAAATGGCCGCCCGTCGCGTCGAACAAGACAAGCTCGGCTGGAAGCCTGCTGAAAAGCGCAAGCGCAAGGTTACGACTGCCCTCAAGGCTTACGCCATGCTCGTCACCTCCGCCTCCACCGGCGCCGTCCGAGACGTCAGCAAGCTCGAAGACTAAGCCTTCGAGCCACCAAGGTACAAAGCCCCGGTCTCACCGCCGGGGCTTTTTTTATGCCTCTGAGCAAGATAAAAGCTGTGTCTAGCAATTCGACGTACAGCAAATAATCCGTTGGAGACGACGTTCCCGCATCAGCTACTGGCAGTGTTCGCGTGAAAATCTACTACATTAATCTTGATCATCGTACAGATCGGCGCGAGGGGATGGAGCGCAAACTTGCCGCTCTTGCCCTACCAGCCACCCGCATCCAAGCGGTTACACCCGCGGGCATCGCGCCTGACCTAGTTGTCGGCCACACGAATCTAGCCAATGTTGAGCACGTACGCATTACCGAGCTGGCCTGCGCGCTCAGCCACCATCGCGCGCTGGAAGCGTTTTTGGCGACCAATGACACCTACGCGCTCATCCTCGAAGATGACGTGTTGCTCTCAAACGCAGTCGCCGATCTGCTGCAAACGCCCCTCTCCGGTTTCGACATACTGCGACTTGAAACCTATTTGGATCCGCAGCACTTCTTCAGCACAGAACCGCTCCAATTAGGCGCGTTCGAGGCCCGCGAAATCGCCAGCCGCTGCGCAGGCGCGGCCGCCTACATCGTCAATCGCGATGCCGCCAAGGCAATTTTGGCAGAACGCTCGGCGCTGTCGCGCCCTTATGATTTTGTGCTGTTCTTCCCATTCCGCAAACCCGGTACCGCGCTGCGTGCCATGCAACTGGTGCCCGCGCTCGCTATCCAAGAAGATCGCTTCTTTGGCACGCCTTATGCGGGCGATGTCCAGTTAAGGACCGGCAAGATGGGCATGAAGCCCCGTCACCTCGCAGTGCCGCACGCGATCGCTCACTTCTGGCTCAGCGATGCGTAGATCAACCTCATTAAATTCTGGCGACGTCTCTGGGGTAAAACACGTCGTGCCTTTGTGGAACCGGATGCGCTTTTGGCGCGCCAAAAGAACGACTAAAAACTGCCGGGGGGCACATGCTGAGCTACTACATTAACCTCGACCGCCGCACCGACCGGCGCGAGGCGATGGAAAAACGTTTTGCTGATCTAAAGCTCAACGCAACCCGCATCTCCGCCTTCACGCTTGACGACATCACTACAGAACTGGACGCAAAATATTGCGCACCCCATCTGTTTGAGCCCATGTTGCGCGTTGAATTGGCCTGCACCTCAAGCCACTTCCGGGCCATGCGCGCCTTTCTGGCGTCCGACGCCCCTGTCGCCGCCATTTTCGAAGACGACGCCATTCTAGCGCCGCAACTGAGCGCGCTGTTCGAGCACATCGACGCCCATGGCCTGCCTTGCGATCTGCTGCGCTTGGAAACCTTCCTCGACCCCAAGAGCCAGATTTCGGTTACGCCCGTTGGCTCCCTCGGCGGATACACTCTGCATGACATGCAGCACTTTACATGGGGGGCGGCAGGCTATGTCCTCACCCGCAAAGCCGCCGAGCGCTATCTTGCCATCCACACACTGCATCACACCATCGTTGACCGGGTGATTTGGCGCGATCTGCCTGACACCACCAATTTGACCATACGCCAGCTCGTTCCCGCGCTTGTCGTGCAGGAAGATCGTCTCGATCCGACCTTGCGTGTGGGGTCAGACCTCCACGGCGAACGCGCACATGCCGCCCAGCATATTCACACACAAAAGCGCTCGCTCACCTACGAACTCCGCCGCTTCTGGCGCTATGAGGTCAAAGTCGCCCTTCCAGCCCTTATCCACCGCACGCTCAAACTGTCGCACCGTACAATTGTGCCTTTCGCCGGTTCAGGGGTTGCGCCGGAGAGCAACAAGGCTTAGACCCACATTCAGCTACTCAACGGCCTGCCAAGGTTGTTGTTTGGTTAGGTTCGATAGCGGGGATTCCACCCTCCCTATCGGACCGACCTAAACCTTCCCAACATCGTCGGTAATGCCCAGCTCCAAGCGTAGCTTCTTGGTCAGCCCTTTGGCGACCAGCGTGTAGGATTGGCGCGCATAAGCGAGCAGATCGTCTTCGCTCAACGGCGCTGTGTCAAAGACCTGCACCCAGGCGCGCTTCGCAAAGTACGGCGCTTGGCTGATCCCCTCTAGGCCGGTCAGCATCTCAAAGCTCATCTCGCTCACTTTGACGACGATCCGCGGCGAGCCATCGCTCAACAGGCAAAATACCTTGCCGCCCACCTTGGCGATGTAACTGTCCCACTGATCGACAAAAGTCACGCCCGGCCAAGAGCCCAAAAGCTCATCGAATTTTTCGCGCTGAAACATGGTCATGCCTGCCCTCACTCAGACAAGCTTTAGCACAGAATGGGCCAAAATCTGTCAGCAGCGACACCCCCGCTTCAGCGAGAGAGGCAGTTGCACTTTCTAGCGCCTTGCACGAAGCGACTGAAACGGCCCCTCAGTCCGCTACAGTTTTGCCGTCCACCACCTTGATCTGGCGTTTGCACGAGGCAGCGATTTTTTCGTCATGGGTTGAGATGAGGAAGGTCGTCTTCTCATTCTCATTGATCTCGTGGATCAGCTCCATTACCTGACTTGCCGATTCCCGATCCAAGTTCCCGGTCGGCTCGTCAGCGAGAATAAGCTCGGGCTGGTTCATCAATGCCCGTGCAATCGCCACGCGCTGCTTCTGCCCGCCCGATAGCTGGGTGGCGCGGAAATCCATGCGATGGCCGAGACCAACACGCTCCAGCAGCTCGGCTGCGCGCTTCTTGTCCTTGGCCGTTTCCCGCCCCGCGCCAAGCGCCGCCGGGAACACCACGTTTTCCAGCGCCGTGAAATCGGGCAGCAAATGGTGGAACTGAAACACAAAACCAATGTGCTTGTTGCGAAACTCAGTGAGCTCCGCATCCTTGGCAGTACTGAGGTTCTCCCCCAGCATAAAATGCTCGCCGCTCGTCGGCTGCATCAGCGTGCCCAAAATCGTCAGAAGAGTGCTCTTGCCCGAACCCGATGGGCCTAGCAGCGCCGCCAGATCCCCTTCGGCAAGCTCCATATTGAGCCCCTTGAGCACGCGCGTTTCCGCCTCGCCCTCGCCATAGGTTTTGACTAGATCGCGAATTTCAACCAGCGCACTCATTGGCCAATCACCGAAACAGGGTCCACCTTCGCCGCCGCTCGCGCCGGCAAAATGGACGCCAAAATCGCCCCCAGCGCCGTCAGCGCGATGGCAAGCCCATATGCCCCCTGCCGCACGTCAATCGGCAGACCACCCGAAGTGGCCTCTTCCGGCACGGGAAATGGCGATAGCGTCAAATACCCCAGCCCCGCCCCGATCAACGCACCGAGCACACCGATCAGCGTGCCCTGAATAACAAACACGGCCACCACAAAGCCGCGGCTCGCGCCAAAGGCCCGCATAATCCCGATCTCAGGACGGCGACGATAGGTCGAGAGCAACAGCGCCGATGCCACCCCAATAACGATCGTCACCAGAGCAAAGCCCTTAATCAGATTGCCCGAATTGGCCTGCGCCTTAAGCCCATCGAGCAAGCTGGCATTGCCTTCCGTCCAAGACGTCGCCTTAAGTCCAGTGTCCGCACCCAATTGGCGGGCATAGGCGTCCGCTTGATTGAGATCGAATAGCTTCACCTCAACCTTGCTCACCCCCTGCGGCAGCTCCATCAACACCCGGGCCGTCGCAGTGCTCACATAAGCCGCCCGCGCATCGATCGCTTCGACGCCAAGCTCGAAAATCCCGCCGATCACCAGCGTGCGCTCAACATTGCGGTCCGATTGCAGCCGGATCACCTGCCCCACACTCACTCCGAGGTCGTTGGCGAGGGTCCGTCCCACCAATACGCTGGCGTTGGACAAAAGCGTTGTTCCCGCCACCAGTGCCGTCTCAATGTCGGCGATCGAGGACACCTTGTCCGCATCCAGACCGGTGATAGAAACCGGCGCACGCGATTGCCCCCGAATGACAAAGCCATTGCCCACGATTTGCGGCGACACCGCGCGCACACCCGGCATGGCCTCAATGGAGGGCATAAACGCATCAGCTGTGCGCAAGGTCTCGCGCTGCCCCGTCGCCTTTTGCTGTACGACCTGGGCTTGCGCGTCTTCCGGCAGTAGAAGCCCCGCGTCGCGGCTTGGCACTTCCAGCGTCACATGGGCGATATTGCCCACTGTCCGCTGCACCAGATAGCTCCCGAGCCCACCGATCAGCGCACTCATAAAGATGAACACGAACACGCCAACCGCCACACCGGCGATCAGCAACCCCGTCTGGGTTTTGTTAGAGGTCAGATAGCGCCAGGCGATTTTAAAGCCATAAACCATGGCGCTATTCCGCGACCAATGTGCCAGCCTCAACCTTGGCCGGATCGAGGATCACCACATCGCCCTGGTTCAGCCCGCTGGTCACAATCACGCGCTCCGCTGGCCAATCATTGAACTCAATGGGCCGGGCCTCTGCGACGCCAGCATTGGCTACCATCACATGGCTCTGCGCGCCTTCTGTGATGATCGCGCGGCGCGGCACCGAAAGCGCGCCACTCACCTCTTCCACAATCACATTGGCATTGACCGTCAGCCCAACGGGCAGGTCCACCGCCTCATCAAAGCCAATCTTTATCGCCCGACCACCGGTGGATGCATCCACGGTCGGCGCTGCAAAAGTAACAGTGCCATGCTGGGCGACGCTCGCCCCCACAGGCTTGAGCAACACCTTCAGCCCCTCGGCAACGCGCGAGGAATAAAGCTCGTCGACATCGGTCTCAACCACGAGGTCGGAGAGATCGGCAATGCTGAAGAGCTCGCCTTGCGTATCCACCAACTGCCCCAGATCAACACCACGGCTCAGCACCACGCCCGAGATCGGTGCTGTAATCGTATATTGCTTGAGCTGCGCATCGGCCTGCTCCAGCGCTGCCTGCAGGCGCGCCGTCTCAGCAATTGCTGCCGACAATGAAAGTTCGGCGTCTTCGCGCGTCGAGCGCGAGGCATTTTCGCCCAAGGCCTGCGCACGCTCAGCGGTCGCCTTGGCTTGGCTTTCTTTCACCTTTTGCGCATCAAGCGCAGCCCGCGCCTGCTGCCACTGCGCATCGGCCAGTGCCTTATCGAGTTCGACCAGCACCTGGCCCTTTTCCACCGTATCGCCTGTGTCCGCGGCCACAGTCAGCGCCTTGGCCGAAACCGCCGCGCGCACCGTCACCGAGTTTTTTGCCGCGACGCGCCCGTTGACCGCCAACACTTGCGAAATATCCTGCGGCGCGATGGTTTCCAGCGCCACTTGCACACGCTTGGGCTCCCAGGGGCGAGCAATGGCTCCATAAGCCCCCAGCCCCACCAGCGCCACCAAACCGAAAATCAGCATCCCTTTAGGACGCTTCCGCTTCGTCTTCTGTTCCGGGTTGGGCTTGGCCACTGGTCTCATCCTAATGCGGTTTCTGCCTAAACGCCGGCAGAGGCGGAAAGAGTTCAAATAAACGCGAGCATGAATTCAAACGCGCTATTTAACCTTGATATTACGATAAAAGGCCACCAGCAGATCACTGGCGGCCTTTGAAAATTCAACACGCTGAAGCGTAAAGCCTCAGTTCTCCTCGCCCACATCAGGCAGGGGCAGAAACTCAACACCCTCGTCGACCAGCGCTGCAACCTCATCCTTGGTCGCTTCGCCATAAATGCCGCGCGGTGCAACTTCCTCGAAATGGATTTTGCGCGCTTCCTCGGCAAATTTATCGCCAACATAGTCCGCTTCGTTGACCACCTTCTGGCGGTACTGGCGCAAAAATTCGCGAACCTTGGCCGCTTCCGGATGTGCGGCAGACAACGACACACGTTCACTGTCCTTGCGCGCCACAGCGGGAGCCATCATCGCTTTTTCTACGGAGCGTCCGCCACAGATCGCGCACAGCACAATGCCACGCGCTTTCTGCTCGTCATAAGCCGCTGCGCTCTTAAACCAAGCGTCGTAGCTATGCCCTTCGGCACAATGCAATGAATACTGGATCACGGTTCAAATCGTTCTTGCAGGGGCAGTTTTGGTGCCATCCCGGTCATATAGGGGGTTTTACCCCTCATGCAAAGCCGGAGCGGCAAAGCTGCGGGCATTGGCCAAGGCCGGCACACGTTGGCGCGCCTCGCCCACCGCCGCCAAATCAATATCAGCGATCAACACGCCGGGCCGATCATGGTCCAACTCCGCAATCACTTTCCCCCAAGGGTCAATAATTAGCGAATGCCCATAAGTGGCGCGACCATTGGGGTGATGCCCGCCTTGCGCCGCCGCAATCACATACGAGCCTGTTTCAATCGCCCGCGCGCGCAAAAGCACATGCCAATGCGCCTGCCCTGTCGGCACCGTAAAAGCCGCTGGCACAGCCATCAGCTGCGCTCCGGCATTGGCCAGCGTGTTGAACAGTTTTGGGAAGCGCATGTCGTAGCAAATGGCAAAGCCAAGGGTAAACGCATCCACCTGTGCCACCACGGCCTCTTCACCCGCCTTATAGGTGGCGCTCTCGCGATAGGCGTTGAGCCCGGCAATATCGGCATCGAACAGGTGGATCTTATCGTAGATTTTCACCTGCTGCCCATCGGGCCCAAACAGCACCGAGCGATTGGCAAAGCGTCCATCCTCAAGCGGGATCGGCAGCGAGCCAATATGTACATACATGCTGTGCTGCTTGGCCAATTCCCCGACGCGCTGGAGCTGTGGGTGCCCTTCAAAATTCGCCGCGACTGAGCGCAGCTGATCCCGGTTTTCCGGGAACAGCAATGCAACCTCCGGGGTCTGCGCATACCGCACCCCAGCGGCCGAAGCCTCCGCCAACATGGGCTCCAGCGCGGCCAGATTGGCCTGCGGATCAAGCCCGGAACACATCTGAATGGCGGCGATCTTCATGGTGAAACGCTCAGCTCGGCTAAATTGGGGTCTGCTTAGTTCGCCAACAGCGGGTCGAGCCCGCCCTGACGATCAAGCGCCGACATATCGTCATAGCCCCCGACATGGGTTTCGCCGATGAAGATTTGCGGCACGGTGCGACGACCATGAGCGCGTTCCATCATCAGCTCGCGCACCGCCGGGTCAACAACACTGATTTCCTCAAAGGCAACGCCCTTTTCAGTGAGCAGCGCCTTAGCGGCGTGGCAGTAGGGGCATGTCGGGGTCGTATAGATTTCGACCTTAGCCATTTGAATTCTCCGTCACTATTGTGCCTCTTATATGGGGTTGTCGTCGCCAATGACAACGCGGGCAAAGCTAAGCACCTCAATCTTCTCAACACCCGCCCGCTTGAGTACGCGCGTCACCGCCTTAACCGTCGCGCCTGTCGTGTAAACATCGTCAACAATCACCACCCCGCGCCCTTTCAAGCGCTCCAAAGCGTGTGGATGAGCGGCAAAGGCCCCCTGCACATTTCTGAGCCGCCGATCGCCACTGAGCCCCACTTGCTGCGCCGTTTTGCGTTTGCGCCTGACGACGAACGCATCAACCTCCAGCACCGCCAGGCGCGCAATTTCCTGCGCCAGCATCATGGATTGATTGTAGCGCCGAAACCGCAAGCGGCTGGCATGCAGCGGCACCGGCACCAACACCGGTTTTGCGCCCCAAAACTCTCTGCCCGCGCCAACCATCAACCGCGCGCATAGTTTTGCCAGCTCCGGCCGGTCGCCATATTTGAGCTTGGCGACCAGCGCCCCCGCCATCTCATTGTAGTGAACGCTGGCTCTGGCCCGTGCAAAGGGCGGCGGGTCCGCAATCGCCTCAGCAGAAAGAAAGTCTCCCCCTTCCGCTTCCACCGGAATGCCCATCACCGAACAGAGCGGGGCGGTGATCGGGCGCAGCTTTGCAAAACACGCCCCGCACAGCCCTTGTGCTTCGGCCAATGGTGCCCCGCAACCGCCGCAACAGGGCGGATACAACTGGTCGAGCACAGCAGCACCCGCCCACGCGAGCCCCCCGCGCACACGCCTCCATGCTCCGGCTTTGACTTCGCTTCCGCCCCTCTTCATAAGGGACATTCTGTCACAGCCCCAATTTGGCGAAAGCCCCTCTTATGTCTGCCCCGCCCCGCCTCTTCGACGCCGCCCAGATCGCCCGTAATTTGGCGCGCCGCGCCTCAAGCGAAAACTTCGTCCGCGATCTGGTGCTGGAAGATTTGGCGGAACGCCTCAGTGCCTATAAGCGCAATTTTGCCCGCGCCATCATCATCGCGCCCGACGCATCGACGCTTCCGACAACCCTCTTCACCGCCGATGGCCCCGTCCCGGTCACGTCCATCGAAGCCTATTCTGGGGCCGAATTTCCCGACCTGCCCGAAGGCGAGCAAGACCTCATCATCTCGCTCCTCCATCTCCACACCATTGACGATGTGCCCGGGCACCTGGTTCGTCTCCGCCGCCGTCTCAAACCCGATGGTCTTTTCATGGCGGCCTTTTTGGGCGGCGATACGCTCACCGAACTGCGCGAAGCTTTTCTCTCCGCCGACCTCACAATTTCGGGTGGCTCCTCGCCGCGCGTTGCTCCGATGGCGCAAGTGCGTGATGCGGGCGGTCTTTTGCAACGCGCCGGTTTTGCCCTGCCCGTTGCCGACGTCGAAACCCATCGCGTCCGCTATTCATCTCCCTTCGCGCTCATGGTCGAAGTGAAAGCCTTGGGCGCATCCAACCCCTTGCTCGAGCGCCCCAAACGCTTTGCCACCCGCACGCTCCTCGCCGAGGCGGCACAAGCCTATGCGAACCGCGACGCCGACCCCGACGGCCGCATCCGCGCCACTTTAGAAATCATCTGGCTGGCCGGCTGGGTCCCCCACGAAAGCCAACAAAAACCCCTAAAACCCGGCAGCGCCAAAGTCTCAATGACCAAGCTTTTGGGTGACAAGGCCTAATCCACCAAAAGGTCCTTCCCCAAAGCCCCCTCAGCACACCGCCCCAATCCCTCCCCCGCTTCCGGGGGAGGTTAGGTGGGGGCTTATGCGACCACCCCATACCTGCCCACACCGTCATCCCTCTGGATGGCCGGGTCCATCCCCCAAGCCCCCCAAAAAACACCGCTCCGCCTCCCTCCCCCCTGAGGGGAGGGATTGAGGGCGGGGCAACATCCCCAAAGCCAAAACAGCAAAAATCCCAAAAACAAAAAGGGCCGGTGTTGCCACCGACCCTATTAATCTCAATGCGTCGTCGAAACTTACGCGGCAGCTTCTTCGTCGCTATCAGCGTCCGCGGCATCAGCCTTGGTGCGCTTCGGGCTCTTGGCGAGCTGCTTTTCGATCAGCTGCACAGCTTCGGTCAGGGTCAGCTTACGCACCGAACCGATTTCACGGCTCATACGATCCATAGCCTGTTCAAACAGCTGGCGTTCCGAATAGGACTGCTCTGGCTGTTCTTCCGAACGATAGAGGTCGCGAACAACTTCCGAGATAGCGATCAGATCGCCCGAGTTGATCTTGGCTTCGTATTCCTGAGCGCGGCGCGACCACATGGTGCGCTTGACGCGAGCGCGACCGGTAACGGTGTCGAGCGCCTTCTTCACTTCTTCGTCTTCGGCCAGCTTACGCATGCCAACAGACTTGATCTTTGCTGTAGGGACGCGCAGTGTCAGCTTGTCTTGTTCAAAGCTGATAACGAACAGCTCAAGGGTTAGCCCGGCGACTTCCTGCTCTTCGATCGACACGATCACGCCGACGCCATGTGCTGGGTAGACGACAAATTCGCCCGTCTTGAACCCAAGCCGCTGCTGCTGCTTCTTGGCTACCATATGCTGGAACTCCTTGTTGACGCCCCACAATGGCCGGTTCCTTGCGGCAAGGACCTGCCATAGATACTCAATTACTCAAACGCCGAAGCGCTTCAGGCAGCAGAGCTTCACGGTCGCCCGGATCCGCTTTCCGTGCGCCATTCACCAGATGATGTGTGTCAAAAAAATCGTGCCTAAAGGCACGGTGCTGACGGGCTCAACTGCTTATGGGAGTACCATAGCATAAAATTTCGGCAGAATCAAAAGGTACTAATCAAAGCGCGAATACTGCGCAAGCGCGCGCGCGTCACAGTTTAGCCCTTTCCCAACAAACCCTTGCGCCGCCGAGAAAAACCGGCGGCGGCAAGTTGTGTACGTAGCTTTAGTCGCCTTCGCCGGGCGTCTCAGAGAAGTACTTTTCGAGCTTACCTTCTTCGCCATCACGTTCCTTTGCTTCCGCCAAAGGATCGCGACGTTCGGTCAAATTAGGCCAAGCGGCTGCATACTTCCGATTCAGTTCAAGCCATGAGTCGAGGCCTGGCTCGGTATCTGGCTTGATCGCTTCGGCCGGGCATTCTGGTTCACACACACCGCAGTCGATGCACTCGTCCGGGTGAATGACCAGCATGTTCTCGCCTTCGTAGAAGCAGTCTACAGGACAAACTTCAACGCAGTCGGTGTACTTGCAGGAGATGCAGTTGTCGGTGACAATGTAAGTCATATTTGCAGGATTTCCCGTGGGGAAGCGACCCTAGCCTTGGGCAGGACCGGGCCAATCTCAACTGCGTTTGGTGCTAACGTGTTTTTGCCAAGGCCGCAAGGCTAGCAAGGGAGACTGTTTGGCGCAGAACAGCTCTTGGTGAATACGTTATTCTATTCCTCGAACCCATCGCGCAGACGATCGGTGTCGCGCCGCTCTTTTTTTGTCGGACGCCCTGCCCCCGGAGCGCGCTCGGCAATCGCCGCGTCATAGGGGCTTTTCTCAAGTTTCGGCAGAGGTGGGGGTGAGAGATCCTCGTAAAGCCCTTGGGCTTCGGCCGCCGGTCCCCGCCGCACGCCCGGATCAACAATGCGCCAGACGAGCACGCGATTGTGCAGCGCCATCGTCAGCACATCGCCTGCGCCAACCTTATGGTCACTTTTATCGGTCTTTTCGGAATTGACCCGGATGGCGCCGGTTTCGATGATCTTTTGCGCCAGAGTGCGTGATTTTACGGCACGCGAGAAAAAGAGGAACCGGTCGAGCCGCTCCTTGCGGAGCGGAACCTCGCCCGGTCCCAATTTGTCTTACTCGGACTTGCCGCGCAGCGCGGCAAGCTTTGCGAACGGGCTGTTCGGATCGAAGGCCACCTTGCGCTCTTCGCGCTGAGGAGGACGGCGATTCTCCGGACGTTCGGTCTTTTCAGGGCGGGTCTTGCCAGCCGGACGCGTGTTGCGCTCTTCGCCTTCAGGACGACGTGGGCCCTTATTGCGCGGACGCTCGTTCGGACGACGTTCCTGCTGCTGCGCACCTTCGCCCTCTGGGCGACGGCCACGGCCTTCAGGACGACGATTCTGGCTGTTCTCATTGTGGCGACGGCCACCTGGGAACCACACTTCGTCAAACTCAGGCTCAGCTGGAGCAGCCGGTGCAGCCACTTCCGCTTCAGCAGCAGGCGCTGCCTCTTCGGTTGCAACCGCGTCAGCAGCATCGGCCGCTGGCGCATCCGCCACGACCTCAACCGGCGCCGCAACCTTAACGGTCTTGCGCAGGCGATAGCCCAGCGAAGAGAGAATCGAGGCGAAATCTTCGCCCGAGCAACCCAGCAGCGAGGTCATCTCGACCGTGACGCGGAAGCCATTGGCTTCGGCAGCACCCACTGGCAACTCACCCTGGTATGGGCGCGATGCATCGAGCGCGATCAGCGGACGGATGATATCGGCAAGGCGTTCGAGAATATCGATACGCACAGCGCGCTTACCGGCAACCTTAAAGCCTGCAACCTCATAAAGGCGCGTATCGACTTCAGGATCGACGAGGAAGGAGGTGCGGCCCGACAGCACGATGTGCGGAATATCGGTCACGCCTGCCTGACGCACGCCACCGTTCTTCAAAGCGAAGAGAATCAGTGCCAGCTCGCGAGGCGCGGGCTTGAGCGATAGCGGCAGGTAGATGTGGTAAGCACCAAATTTGATGCCCAGCTTACGCAGCTTGCCGCGCTCGTCCTGATCCAGACCCTTTACATCGTCGGCCATAGCCGCGCGTGGCATGACGCCAAGGTTTTCGAACAGGCGATAGGCGATGCCGCGAGCGGTGCCTTCGACGTCGGCCGGCGCTTCCAGGCTCATCACCTGCTCAAGCACGGTGTTGATGTGGTGGCGGAGCCAGAGCGACAGACGATCCTGCACGCGGTCCAAATCAGGACCGGTCAGGCTTTCGTCAGCCAGAGTGATGATACGCGGACGATAGAGGCTATCGCCTTCTGCTAGTTCCGCCACAACTTCACCGCGCCAGCGCAGACGGCCATCGGTCGTCAGCACAAATTCTTCGTTCGGCGCACCCGCGAGCCGGTCGGCTCGGTGGTGAATCTCCGGCGCGACCACAGACTCGGCCGCGGTACGAACGCCCTTGGCGTCAGTGTCGCCTTCTGTTCGGGCAAGGGTGAAGCGGAAGCCTTCGAGCGTGCCGATGAGGTGGCCTTCCAGCCGCACTTCGCCACGTTCATTGATCTCGGGAGATACCATACGTTTGTCTTTCAGATGGCGGAGCAGTACGCTGGTGCGCCTGTCGACGAACCTCTGTGTGAGCCGTTCATGTAGAGCGTCACTCAGTCGATCCTCTATGTCTCGCGTCTTTTCGCGCCAATGAATTGGGTCTTCAAGCCAGTTTTTACGATTTGCGACAAAGGTCCAAGTCCGGATTTGCTTAATCCGGTTGCTCAGAGTGTCAATGTCGCCCTCTGCATTGTCGCAAAAGCGCACCTGCTCGGCAATCCAGTCTGCGTTGACAGAACCTTTTCGCCTTAAGTCCGAGTAAATGCGCGTTACGATCTCACCATGCGCAGCAGGTGAGATGCCCTGATAATCAGGTATCTGACAACATTCCCAGAGGAGTTTGACGCTATTCTGGCCTTTTACGAGGCTTGCCGCCTCATTTCTGGCCAGAAATTCTAGTGCCAATTGGTCTGTAGCCACAGGAACTCTGGTTAAAGTTCTGTCGCTAGGCGCTTTTTCTAGTGATGCATGCAGACGCTCTAGAGATGAAAAATCTAGCGCGCTGTTGCGCCATTGCACCACTTTTATCGGCTCGAAGTCGTGTGTTTCGAGCGCAATAACCAATTCTTCGTCGAATCCCTCGGTCCCACCGGTCACGCCAAACGTGCCGTCACGCTTGTGACGACCGGCGCGACCCGCGATTTGCCCGAGCTCGGAAGGCGTCAATGGACGGCTCTGCCGCCCATCAAATTTGCTATCGTCGGCAAAAGCGACGTGCCCAATATCCAAATTGAGCCCCATGCCGATGGCGTCAGTCGCCACGAGGAAATCCACATCCCCGTTTTGATAGAGCTCCACCTGTGCATTGCGCGTGCGGGGCGAGAGAGCCCCCATCACCACCGCCGCACCACCGCGTTCGCGGCGCATCAATTCGGCAATGGCGTAAACCTGCCGCGCCGAAAACGCGACAATGGCCGAACGCGCTGGCAAGCGGCTCATCTTCTTTGAGCCCGAATATGTCAGCTGCGAAAAGCGCGGACGCTCGATAATCTCGACATGCGGAACGAGCTTGTAGATCACCCCGGCCATGGTCAGCGACCCCAGCAGCAAGGTTTCCTGCAAGCCGCGCGTGTGCAAAATGCGGTCGGTGAACACATGCCCGCGGTCAAAGTCGATCGCGGTTTGGATTTCGTCGATACACACGCAATCGACGTGAATATCGGTGGGCATGGCTTCAACCGTCGCCACCCAATAGCGCGGCTTTTCCGGCACGATGCGTTCTTCGCCCGTTACCAGCGCCACCGCCTGCACGCCCACACGCTCGACCACGCGCTGATAGACCTCGCGCGCCAGCAAGCGCAGCGGCAGACCAATCACCCCGGTGGGATGGGCCAACATGCGTTCGATGGCGAAGTAGGTCTTGCCAGTGTTTGTTGGGCCAAGGATTGCCTTGACCGGGGCGTTAGGACGGAAACTCATTAGGGCCTATGTAGTCCGTCCTTGCGGCAGTTGCGAGTACCTTCCGCACGCGTCTCGGAAAAGCACACTGTCTTCCCTGTGATCGCTGGCATTTTAACGCTCAGAACAAAGTTGGAACGAAGCAGAACCGAATCGACGCCAACGCATAAATCCGCTTTTGTTCACGGCTATATATAGCGGCTTTATCCCCACAACACACAAGCGCCTGTCCACAGCGCCCCTCAATCTCCCCGCAATCCCCAAAACCCGTTCAGCTTGGTGAAATCTTCGTTAATCTTTGGGGTTTGGTAAGACTTCTGACCAAGAGGTAAACTGCACAGTCGCCAAACTATTTTAGCCCTTCACACCGTCAAGCGAGGGATTGCAGGCGTCTCAGGTTTGAAATTGATAAAACAGCCCATTGACGTTCCAAAACGGGACGCCTCTCCACAGCCCCCCCCACCAACACCGCTCGTCCTCCGTCCCCTTCACCTCTCCCTTTGGGGCTTCGGAGCGTGAAGGGATCGGTCCAGTGGACCGATCCCAGCGGAGAAGGCCGTGAGAGCTATGCTCGAATGGCTTGGTCGACGCCGTCACTGCGACGGGCTGAAAAGCCGTCGTATGAGTTCAAATATGCCAATCCCGAATCCAAACAGCAGCGGAAAAGCGATGATGCGGTAGGATACCAGGGATACAAATAGCAGGAGCATTAGCGTCACTAGACGGCGAGAGGTGATCCACCCTACCGGCCAAACATCCATGTCCCTCTGCAAACGAAAACGGAAAAGATCTGGATCAATGCCCTGCTCAGCAGCGATACGATCTGCGTGCTGTAATGAATACTGCCTCGCGTGCTGTGCCTTCACCCGCAAAACAAACCAGCAACCAAGGATTGCAATGATGCACACAAAGGGCGTTAGTAGAAACGCGAACGCCACTTGAGAATTGTAGTAAAACCGCTCTGCTGGCCGGATAAACCAATATAAGAACTCTTGAGCACTGCCGCCATTGGCGAGCTCATGATACTTTCGAACTTCTCCAATAATAAAATTGTATAAATCCGCACTACTCTCGTCGCGCAGATAAACATTTTGAACGCTCATCAACCATAGGCCAGCCAAAATGAGCAGCGACATCAGTAGGAAGTAATTGAAGAACTCAGAGAACGCTGAAAAGCCAAAACGGGTATCGGCCTCATCCGCCTTCATGTGAACAGCAGCGAACTGAACGACGCTCTTCGATCCGTCGGCGTTCTGAACCGATAGATTAGTCACAAAGTGCATGTAGTAGATTGTACAGATCGTGACAGAGATCACGATAGCAGGCACCAGCCCCGCAAGCACGACGTACCCGACGAAGCCAAATATTAACAAGGGCCAGAGCGAAACTTTGGTCCCAGAAAACAGCGCTGCGACCGACCAATCATATTCCATCGAAGGGTCTGACAACAGGGCTGTCACGCCAGCAGGATCAAGCAGTGGAACCGCAACCACGGACCACCAATCGCTCAGCATCAGCGTCATCACCATCGCGAAGATTAGGAAAAATAAAAACCTATTCTTGGAAGCATGCTGCTCCCAAAGGCGCCGGACATGTGCGTACTGAACGGCATCAAGATTGCCGTCACGTAGTATGCCATTGGCACAGAGCTTATAAAGCGTGCTGTCGAACGCGCTAACAGTACAAAGTCCGAAGTAGACGATAGCCGGGGCGATAACAACGCCGAATAACGACCAGTTTACCGCGCTAAAGTACCCTACTTCCTTGGCAGAAACAGGGTTCCCTGCCCCATCAAAGACGTTTCGTCCATTTACGAGACGGCCGTCAAATTGAACCCAGCCCACCCCAAGTGAAAAAGCACAAGCAAGCAAGAAAGTGCCGATCACAATGAACCATATTAGAATATAGCTCCGAGACTCAACAACCTTACCAACAGAACGATCTACGGACAGCGCAATCGCCCTAATAAAACCTATCTTTGCAACTTTATTCGTCGCAGCAACATTCTCATCCCGACCCATAACACCCCCTCCATTCCCGATGGAACGGTAAGAAATATTGCATAGAGGGTCAATTCTGTGCGTACAGGGTGCAAACGGCCAATAGCTTCTCAATGTCGTGAGAAACTAGCCCCACTTACCCCCGGCTTTCAGCCTGCAGTTTCTTCCACCGCTCAAGGCGCTCTGGATCAAGCTCGCCAGTGGCAACAGCCGCCCGCACGGCGCATCCGGGCTCATGGTCATGGCTGCAGTTGCGGAATTTGCAAGAGGGCGCGAGTTCGGTGATCTCGGCAAAGAGCGTATCGAGGCCCTGCGCCACATCCTTGAGGTGCAAGCTCCGGACGCCCGGCGTGTCGATCACCCAACCACCGCCTGCCATGGCATGGAGCGATCGCGAGGTCGTCGTGTGGCGGCCTTTATCATCGCCCTGCCGGACGGCGCCGGTTAGCTGGGGGTGTCCCCCGTCAGAACCAACAAGGGTATTCACGAGAGTAGACTTGCCCACCCCCGATGAACCAACGAGCGCAACAGTAGCGCCCGGTCCGCACCAGGGCCGCAGCTTGGCCGCGGCGTCTTCTTCGCGCGCATTGAGCGAGATGACAGCTAGGCCGCGCTGTAGCGCCGAGGCTTGCTGCTCCAATGCCCCAACATCCTCTGCCAGATCGGCCTTGGTCAGCACGACGACAGGTTCTGCGCCCGCCTCATTGGCAAAAGCCAAATAGCGTTCGAGACGCGCGAGGTTAAAGTCAGCAT
Source organism: Devosia sp. WQ 349K1 (assembly GCF_016595685.1). Taxonomy (NCBI): domain Bacteria; kingdom Pseudomonadati; phylum Pseudomonadota; class Alphaproteobacteria; order Hyphomicrobiales; family Devosiaceae; genus Devosia; species Devosia sp. WQ 349K1. The sequence goes on from NZ_JAENGO010000006.1 coordinate 34,899, forward strand.
TGCACGAGGCAACGATGAGCAGCGTGTCGACATTGGCCGCCACCAGCTGCATCGGCTTACGCCCTTCAGCGCTGCGCTCCAGCACGGTTTTGCGATCGAGCCTGCGCACGAGGAGAGAGGTAATGGGCTCGGCCAACACCCAATCCCCCACCGCAAAATCACCAGTATTGGTGTGCGGCGGCAGCTCAAGCTGGATCTGACCGGCGTCTGACAGTCCCGTCAATCGCCGGCGATGCACGCCATCGATCCGCAATGGCACAAGGTCATGCTCATCGCCCGCGAGCTGATCTTGGAAAAACGCTGACCAGCCCAAGTGGTTCAAGACCTCAGCTCCATCGTTTTCGATCTGGCTCATCATTGCCCCATCCAACGGCAAAACAGCACCAAAACAGCGCACATACTGATTTCGACGCCCTTCACTCTCAAGCGGACGCTTCGTCAGAAGCCACCGTCTCGTCGGCCTCGACCACTGGCTTGAGCTTGGCTTGCGCCTTTTCAGCCTTCTTAAGCGATTTGAGCCGGTCGCGTTCTTGACGTTCGAAATTGTAGTTTGGAGTGCGGGCCATGGGTCCTCGTCTAATATGAACCCAAGTTCCTGATCCTTTTTGCCTTCAAACGCAAGCCGCTGCGCCGATCTCTCCTCCACGCGCGCTGTCCCGCACTAGACCGACAAATCCTCTTCTCGCCGAACGCCGGGCAGCGCTCACCAATCTCCGGATTATTTTTTTAGAATTCAGTCTCGCTCTACGAATTGGTCCGTTCGGCGCCGAATTATCCGACAAACGCTAGAAATAAATCCCAAAAAACATTCGTCATTGTGCTTTCCGAGAGTTTCTGATATACACCTATTTACTCGTTTTCAGCCCAAGTCGGCTGCCGTTCCCCGGTGTAAACTGGGCCTTGGCTTTCTGATCAACTTTGCGAACGTTTACAACTCCATTGCATGTCGCGATGGGGTAATAGCTCGTTTTGTAGTGATCTCGAGCACTAAGGATATTCCCATGACCCGTTTGAACGGTACCGTAAAATTCTTCAACGCCACCAAGGGCTTTGGCTTCATCACGCCAGACAATGGCGGCAAGGATCATTTCGTACATATCTCCGCAGTTCAGAACTCCGGCGTTGATGGTCTGTATGAAAATGACAAGGTCAGCTACGAAGCTGAAACAGGCCGTGACGGTCGCGAGTCCGCGATCAATCTCGTTCTGGACAAGTAAGCCTTATACGGCACTTGAGGGTCGCCTACGGGCGGCCTTTTTATTTATCTGGTCCACACCAGTGCTGACCATCGGGCTCAAGCAGTCTGCCGATGCAAGCGGCCCCTCTCGCGACCAGCACCAGCGCGCAATGGTAGGCAAACGCCGTCACCTAATCTGCCGCGCAGGCGTCCGTCGCCAGGCCAAAGCGTTAAGCCGATGACTGCATAAAATCTTGGAGATCTGCCATGTTGCACCGATATAAAGTCGGCGATTTGCTCGATATGCGAACCGATCTGCGCCGGAGCAATCGCCCCGCCGGAACCTGCGAAGTTTTGACATGCTTGCCGCACGAAAAAGGGCCACTCATGTATCGAGTGAAGTCCGTGAGTGAGCGGAACGAACGTGTGATGGAAGAGGCAGATCTGTCCCCGAGCGACAGCGCCAAGTCTCTCCATGAAGCCAATGAGAGCATCTTCAGCATTGCCGTGTCCAAGCGCTAATCTGCACCCGCGCAAATCCACGTCTACGCGTCCAAACCGGGCTGATCGAGCTCTCACCAGCCCGAGGCCCTGCTCCGCTTAGCGCGCATAGGCGTTAAACGGATTATCGTGCGTCAGAGCCCGCAGCGCCTCCGCGCTCACCCCGTGTTCGCGCAGTTGCGGCATCATCACATCGCTCAAATGCGTATAGGGCCGCTGCTTGCCCCCGCGCTTCTGGGCAGGGTCATACCAACCGAGGTCATGGCTGACCAAAAGCTGGTCCCATTGCTCCTTTTCGTGGGCCCGCAGAATAAGCGCTCGCACCGCATCGTCCGGGTCACGCCCGACGTGGTCATATTCAATCCAGGCGCCGCGAGCGACCGCTTCATCATGCAGGCCGAGATCAGTCTCACTCTGCGTATGGATCCAGATAAACCGATCGGCCGAATATCCTTCCTCCTCAATTATGTCGATCTGTTGGATGGCCACGCGCCCGCGAATAGTGTGGCTGCCGATGATGGCCCCGGTGCGCGCCCCTGCCCGCGCCGCGGCCCGCAAGATGCGCTCTTCGAGTGGCGAAATCCCATCGTCCCCCGCGCTGATCTTGATCCATCCGGCACGGAAATCGGCTTCCTCCAGCCGAATAGTCAGCTCCGCGGCCATCCATGCTTCCAGCGCCGCATCATCGGCCGTGGCGACAAAGGGCGTGATCCAAGGCTCGCGATAACTGCCTGTCGGCACCACGATGGGGAATTGGGTCGCCTGTGAAACCGCCAGATCCAAATCCGCGCGACGCCCTACCCCTATGGTCGAGCATTCCACCAAGGCCGTCACGCCACGTTGTTTGATGGCCTCAATATGCGGGGCCATCACCGCAACGACATCACCTGCCTCAGCCTGCGCATAGCCGGGTTGATCAGGCGTCCGTAAATCAACAAAGACATGTTCGTGGGGCAAGATCATCCCCAGCTGCTCGCGCCGCATCGGCCCCATGCTCGTATAAAGCAAGCGCTCGCTCTGCGTGTGCCCGTGTGACGATCCGCTCATATGCTTCTGAACTCCCCCCGAAGTAACCCTAGACGAGCGGCCTGCGCCGCTTTACGCCAAATCCGCAAACGGCTCTCGCCAAGCCGGAACATCCATCAGCTGGTCATGCCAGCGCCGAATATGGCTATAATTTTCCAGCGGCACCTTACCCTGCAGGGCAAAAGGCAGTGCGGAGGCAACGCGAAAATCGGCATAGCTCATGCGTCCGCCCACCAGCCATTCCCGCCGGCTCAGTTCGGCGTCTAAAATCGGCGCAAAGCGGTGAAAATCGACGACCAGCTCCTCGACCACTTTAGGGTCAGGCTCCCCCTGCCAAGCCACTGCCGTATAATTGTAAAAGACAATATCGCCTGCGATCTTTGTAAAATGGTGCGCGCTCCAGCTCACCCATTTCATCATCTCGACCTTGTGCTCATCGGGCCAAAAATCGCTGCCGGTCAGCTCAATCAGCCGCAGCGCAATTGCGTCTGTCTCCCACAGCGCCACGCCATCTTCCACCAAAAGCGGCGCCAGCGAATTGGGATTGAGCCTGAGGAAGGCGTCTTTATCCTCCCCCATAGGCGCATAGCGCTTGTATTTGACCGGTGCATTGAGATGCCGCGCAACAGCCACCGCCACGCGCGGGTTCAAATTCGGCGTATAATACAGAACCCTCTCAACCATCATCTTCCCCCAATCCCTATCCTGCCATCCTCATCCCATCCGCCACGAAAAGCAAAACAATGCTTCCAAGTCCGCGTGGCTGCTCTTGCGCCGAGCCGAGGCCCCAAAGGTTTCAAAACTGACCACGTGCCCCTATCCACCCTCCTGTCGTGGCGCTTAAACTGACCGTCCACCGCCCGCGCGCAGGAGCGCCCAGTGCCCACCATCACAGCCTTTAAAAACGCGCCGGATAAGGGCGCAGGATTGGCGCGAGACATGCGGGTGCGCTGGGCCCTCGAAGAGGTCGGGCAGCGCTACGATGTGCGCTTGCTAACCTTCGCCGAACTAAAGCAAGCGCCTCACCTCGCCCTGCAGCCCTTCGGGCAAATCCCAAGCTTTGAAGACGGCGATATTGCTCTTTTTGAAACTGGCGCGATTGTTCTGCACATCGCCCAGCATCACCCCGGCCTGCTGCCCAAAACCCCTGCCGAGCGCGCCAAGGCCATAAGCTGGATGTTTGCCGCATTGAGCACCATAGAGCCGCCCATTCTCGAACGGGAAAGCGCCAAATTCTTTGAGGCAGACAAAGACTGGCAGGCCGAACATTTTGCGCTCATCGACGCCCGCATCACGACGCGCCTTACCCAACTCGCCGCCGCTCTCGGCGATGCCCCGTGGCTGGTGGGCATTTTCAGCGCCGCCGATATCTTAATGGTGCACACCCTTAGCCGCTTAGGCAGCTCGGGCCTGCTCGCAAACCACCCATCTCTGGTTTCCTACATCGCCCGCGCCAAATCCCGCCCGGCCTACCAACGCGCCTTCGCCGCCCAATACGAAGTTTTCGCCAGCCTATCTAGCTAACCGGCCCCTCTTCGCCCCATCGCCCCTTCGCCTCCCTCCCCTAGAGGGGGAGGGATTGAGGGTGGGGTGACGACCAAGCCCCAAACATCGGGCAAAAGCACTCCACACCCCGCCTCGAGCAGACATGTGCGCCCCAATCCGTCGCCGCTGTGCTGTGCCGTGACATTACGCCGTGCAGTTACAGTCGACGACGTCTCACGCTGCAGCCGTATGTGTGATGAACGCAAATGCTTCGCTCGCGGGAAGCGGCTTGGAGACGAAATAGCCCTGAATGGTCTCGCAGCCTGTCTCCAACAAAAACTTCATCTGCGCTTCTGTCTCTACGCCCTCTGCCACGATCTGCAGGCCCAATTTATGGGCGATGGCGATGATCGCCGAAGTTAAAGCCTCACCATCGCTATCGTGCGGGATGTCAGCAATAAATGACCGGTCAATCTTAAGCTTGGAGACAGGAAAGCGTTTCAGCGCGGTCAAGCCGGAGTAGCCCGTCCCGAAGTCGTCAATGGCTAAGGTGACACCCATGGCCCCAAGTTGCCGCATCAATTCAAGCGCCAGCGGCAAATCTGGCATCATCAGGCTTTCAGTAATCTCGAGTTCGAGATTGTGCGGGCTCAAACCAGCCTCTGCGAGCGCGTCTTGCACGTCACTCAGGACAGTGCGCTCTTTGAACTGTCGTGGAGAGACATTCACGCAGACCTTAAAATCAGGCCCGAGCGTATCGACCCATTGTTTACACTGGCGACACGCCTCGCCGAGCACCCATCGCCCCAGCGCGACGATCAAACCATTGTCTTCGGCAAGCGGTATAAAATGCGCTGGTGCGATCAAGCCGTGCACAGGGTGGTTCCAGCGCACCAAAGCCTCGACACAATTGATCTGTCCGGTGCGCTGGTTGAACTGGGGCTGATAGTGCAAAACGAATTCGTTTTCGCGCAAAGCACGCCGCAGTTCCTCGGTTTTGGCGAGCTTTTGCTTACTACTATCCAGGATGTCTTGGGAGAACACCATCAAGCCGTCGCGACCGGATTCCTTGGCGTGATACATCGCGGCATCAGCATGGGCCAACAGTGTGGTGGCGTCAGACCCGTGTTCGGGATGCATGGCGACACCCACGCTGGACGTCATTTCGAGCATCATGTCATGAACGGGGATCGGCTCCGCGACCGCTGCCCGCAAGGCTTCCAGCCGGCCGATCACATTCTCTTTCAGCTTGCTCATCAGGATAACAAACTCGTCGCCGCCAACGCGAGCGACGATGCCGTCTTCCCCCACTTCGCGCTCAAGCCGCATCGCGATAACCTTGAGCAGCTCATCACCCGTGGCATGACCAAGCGTGTCATTGACGTGCTTAAAATTGTCGAGGTCTAGGAAGGCCAAAGCGAGCTGACCACCGACGTCTTTTGCCGATGCGAGGGTCACCTCAAAGGCCAGCTCCATGGAGCCGCGGTTCAATAGCCCGGTCAATCCGTCATGCGTGGCCAAAAAGCGAACGCGTTCTTCCGTTTGTCGACGTTCGATGGCTATACCTGCAAGATGGGCCGCGATCCCGATCAATTCGTTAAGTTTGGCGTCAGGGGGGCCGCGTTCTGGCGAGTACAAGGCAAAGGTCCCCAAAACCTCCCCGTGGGAGGAGCGGATTGGGGTGGACCAGCAGGCTTGGTAACTCACGCCTTCGATGAGATGGAGGAAGTTGCTCCACCGATAATCACTGGCAATATCGGAGACGACAACTTGTTCATTGAACCATGCCGCTGTGCCACAGCTGCCCACCTCGGGGCCAATTGGCACGCTTTGGATGCGTTGCTTGTAGATCTCCGGCATGGACGGACCTGACGCCAGCAATAGGCTCTGCCCGTCCTCCGACCGGATCATCACCGAGCCCGAGACATTCACGGTCTGGGTCTCGATCATCAAAATCAGTTCGTCGAGAACTCTGTCGAGTTCAACACCTGTCGCCACGAGTTCAAGGAGGCGCGCCTGCGCCTGCACCAATTGCTCGGCCATTTTGCGAGAAGTGATGTCGCGCGACATGCCAATGACGCCGACCGTGTGACCGTTCTTATCCCGCAAAGGGGCTCGCGACATCATCAGCCAACGGTCGCCATTGCCGCCAAGAGAAATCTCCTCGATCCCGAGATCAGGTACTCCCGTCGCGATCACCCGGCTCTCAACATCGGCAATTTTCTTTGCATCAGCGTAGGGATGCAGATCGAAATCTGTTTTACCAAGGATTTGGTCGATGCTGTCCAGACCATTCGAGCGAACGATCGCCTCATTGGCAAAGATCAAGCGCCCCTCTAGATCTTTCATATAAATGAAGTCTGGAAACTGGTTGATCATCGCTTCCAATCGCTCATACCTGCCGTGGTCGGCCGACAGTTGAAGCCCTTGACTGGTGTGGCGATGCTGGTCTGACATGTTCGTTCGGTTCCGACCAAGGCCTTAAGTCGGCCAGTTGGGGTCATGCTCTCGGGGCAGGTCTCAATATACAACCAATCACCCGCTAAATCGAAGTTAAGAAGCTCAGCACTTTCTGAACTAGGACCAGTGCCCAACGCCCTCAAAATCCTTGAGCGCCATTACTTTGGGCAGCGCCGGATACGCCTCGCCGTAACGGCGCATTGGAACCAGAGCGGTGCAATTTTTCGTCAACACAACCAAAGTCTTTCGCCCCGCCCCCTCGCTCAAGTGTCCCCTCCCCGCACCCGCCACTAATCCTCGCACCGGAAACGTCACGCATCATCTCAACAGCCACGCCCGCGCGCGCTTCTCGCCCCTCCAAAAAAACGCAGCCACCTTTGACGGTGCACAGTTTTTCGCCCTCGCGTCACGACCCCGCGCCCGAAAAGGCCACGCCCATGCCCACGCTGGCGCCCAAAAGTGCCAGCGTCATGCCCAAGATGGGCCAAGCCGCGCCCATAAAAAAATCGGGGCCTAAGCCCCGATAATTTCGATGATCACAATGCCGTGAGTTTTGCGTCTAATCAGGACTGCATCTGGGTGAGAACCATCGACAGATCGCCCATGCTGGTGCCGACGATCACGCGGTAGGGAATAAAGTAACCGCTGTCCGCCAGCGGCGCATACCAGATGATAATGCGCGAGCTGTCAGCCAAATAGCTTGTCATTTCCGAGCTGGTGAAATGGCCGGACACCGGCTGATATTCCAGCGAGCAGGCCACCAGCGGCCCCTGATAGCCAGTGCGCGGCGAGGTCGCTTCATCCTGCTTGAGATAGCCGGTCTTGATGTTGAAGCGCTCAACCCCGGTGAAAATGGGGAGCGTCTGATTGCACAAGGATTGATCGAGCGCCGTGCCCTTGAGCACGAACGACGACAGAAAGTCTTGCACACCAGTAAGATGGCGGCGCTCTACAGCAACGCGATCATAGCTATCGAGCACAGGTGGCTCGACTGTGAAGGCGGTCACATTGCGATTGGCATAGTCCACATTGACATTAAACCGCTCGCCATTGGCGCGGGTTTCAAGCTGGAAATTGTCGCTGAGCAGACGCTGCCCATTGGACGGGCCACGCGACTGCGCTGTCGCCGTACCGCTGGCGACAACGGAGCCAAGCCCTGTCACATTTGCCGCCAGGTCAAGGTCATAGCGCGCGCCATCGTCCTTGAGGTTGACGTCGAGCAGGGCCACATTGATCCCACCAACGGTGATCACATAGCTGGCTTTAGCCTCGACGGGCGCTGCAGAAATTGGCAATGCCGTCATTGGGATAAGGGCAGCCAGCAGGGCAAGGGCAGGACGGATCATGGGTTTCTCGGCCACACTAACCCGCCGGTAATGCTGCCGGACGGGACGAATCAGGGATATCACCCAACCTGCCGTTCCGATGAGTCCTAAGCAAGGCGCTCACGACGCTTTACCCCGGCCTCGCCTTGACGCAGCCAGACTCTTTGTCTAAAGACCGCGCTATATCTCTTCACAAACGAGGCCCGTTGCAGGCAAGCCTGCCACGAAGGACCTTTACACAAACAGGATATTGAATATGGCACGTCGCTGCGAACTCACCGGTAAGGGCGTTATGGTTGGCAACAGCGTTTCGCACGCTCTCAACCGCACCCGTCGTCGTTTCCTCCCGAACCTGGTCAACGTGACCCTGCTTTCCGACGCGCTGAGCCGCCCGGTTAAGCTGCGCATTTCTGCTGCAGCTCTCCGTACCGTAGAGCACCGCGGTGGTCTCGATGCCTTCCTGCTCAAGCAGGCTGACGCTGACCTCTCCCCACTCGCTCTGGGCATCAAGAAGGAAATCCGCGCCACTCTCGCTGGCTAAGCGGTTTCTGTTCTGACAAGTTTTGACCGCGTGGGGCTCAACCAGTTCCGCGCGGTTTTTTATTCCGCCTCGGCCGATTGCCGATCAGTGGATCACATAAGGATAGTCTGATGCTGTCTCGCTTTTTGGTGGCTATTGCCGCCATGGTGGCCTGTGTGGCCGCCTCGAATATTCTCGTCCAGTTTCCGGTAAACGCCTCTATTGGCAGTGTAAACTTGGGTGACCTCCTCACATGGGGTGCCTTCACCTACCCAATTGCCTTCCTCGTTACCGATCTGTCCAACCGCGCCTTTGGCCCCGAAAAAACTCGGCTCGTCGTGGTTGCTGGCTTCTGTGTTGCGGTTGTTCTCTCCATCTGGCTCGCGACCCCGCGTATTGCTATTGCCTCGGGCTCGGCCTTCCTCGTCGCTCAACTGCTCGACGTCTCGATCTTCCACCGCCTACGCAATAGCGCTTGGTGGAAAGCACCTGTTTTCTCATCGCTTTTCAGCTCGGCGCTCGACACGATCATCTTCTTCTCCCTTGCCATGGCCCCCGCCTTTGCCGGGATTGATGCCTTCTTCGGCATGGAAGATTCCTCGCTCGCTTTCCCGGCTCCTCTCCTTGGAGTCGGTTCCGAGGTCGAGCTCTGGCAGTCGCTGGCCTTGGGCGACTTCCTTGTGAAACTGCTGATGGTTGTGCTGCTCCTCGCCCCCTACAAGGCGATCCGCGATCTCGTCCTGCGCCGCATGCCGGCCGCTGCCTAACGCGCGCTAAACTCTTGTAAAAATGCTTCTGCCGGGGATCACTCCGGCAGAGCAAATTCCAACAGCAGCGTGCGCTGCCAATCGTTGAAATTATTGTCCGAGCCGATGACAATTCGGGTTTCCCCATTCGGGGCCTGATGGACGAGCAAGCTCTCCATATTGTCGATCTCGCCGCCCTGCGCCGAGAGCAACACCTCGCCCCCCATCAGATTTCCCGCCTTCACATCCTCCGCTTTCACACGCGTTAAGCGCATGACAAAGCTGATCAATTGCACACCCCGTTCGAGCACCAACAAATCGCCATTGGGCAGGAATTTGCAATCGGTTGGGTTCACGACTGGCGAGTTGATATAGCTCACATCACCCTTGTCGCGATTGCCCAAAATGGTGCCGCGGTGATTACCGTCGCTATCGAGAACATCTTCCATCAGCAACAGGGTCGAGCCCCCAATCGGGGAGGCTGGAGGAGCCACACAGATGGCCTCCAGCGAGCGATTGGTTCGTGCCTGGCTGACCCACTCAGGAACGGCCACTTCCCGCGCAGCGCCGCCCGGACGGCCATCGGTGATGGCAAAATCGGCGACCCGCGTCAGGTTCTCAAAGCCCACCCGAACGGCCGATGGAACACCATCGCGCCAGACCGTGTCGACGCCTTCGGCATCGCGCGCAAACTGGCGCGGCAGCACCTCGCCTTTGGAGTTGCGCATGGGCTCTATGCTCACGCCAATAAAGCCAAAAAGACGATTGCTTTGGTCGTAAGCCAACTGACCAGAAACGAAATTGCCCCGGTCTGAGACGAAGGCAACGCGCTGGTTCGCGCCCGTCAGCGTCAGGCCCGATAAGCCGCCAAAAGTGTCGTCTTGGCTTTGCAGCGTCACCCCACCGCGAAAGATCAGCCCATCAACCTTCTGGTCAACGTCTACCCCTTTGAACCGCAACACCGGCGCTGCCGAAACCGTCACATCCACTGCGCTGACCGGCATGGTCAAAGCAAGGATAACAGCAGCAGCGCCTAGGCTTCGGATCATCGGCGTGTCCGTCTCCGCGCTTGGGCGGGGAGCTCTTCATCAAACAGCGAGGCCAATTCGTCGGTCAGCGCGCCTGCCAGCTCTTCAGCGTCGAGCAGGGTGACCGCACGGCGATAGTAACGGGTCACATCGTGACCGATCCCCACCGCTACCAGCTGAATTGGCGAGCGTGTTTCAATATCTTCAATAACTTGGCGCAAATGCGCTTCAAGGTAATTGCCAGCATTCACCGACTGGGTGGAGTCATCGACCGGCGCACCGTCCGAGATCACCATCAGAATTCGACGCTGTTCAGGGCGCGCCATCAGGCGCTTGCGGGCCCATTCCAGCGCTTCCCCGTCGATATTTTCCTTGAGCAGGCCTTCGCGCATCATCAAGCCAAGGTTGCGGCGTGCGTGACGCCACGGCTCATCGGCCGCCTTGTAGATAATGTGGCGGATGTCGTTGACGCGACCCGGGTTCTGCGGACGATTAGCCTCAAGCCAGGCCTCACGGCTCTTGCCGCCCTTCCAGGCGCGGGTGGTGAAACCAAGGATCTCAACCTTGACGCCGCAACGCTCCAGCGTCCGCGCTAAGATATCACCACAGATCGCCGCAATGGTGATCGGGCGACCGCGCATCGAGCCAGAATTGTCGATGAGCAGAGTGACGACTGTATCGCGGAAGTCGGTGTCGTTCTCGACCTTAAAGCTCAGCGCTTGCATCGGGTCGGTAACAACTCGGGTCAGGCGGGCGCTATCCAGCAGGCCCTCTTCAAGGTCAAACTGCCACGAGCGGTTTTGCTTGGCCATGAGGCGGCGCTGCAGCTTATTGGCGAGGCGCGCAACGGCGCCAGCAAGGTTTTCCAGCTGCTTGTCGAGCAGCGCCCGTAGCTGATCAAGTTCATCAGGTGGGCACAGTTCCGCCGCCTTGACGATCTCGTCATACTTGGTCGTAAACACCTTATAATTGAAGGTGTTGGAGAGCTTGGTGTCAGCGTCCTTAGCGGGCGGCGGCATCGGCGCGTCTTCGCCCGACTCCGCTTCGGCGTCTTCGTCCACGTCAGCCATATCGGCTTCCATGCCTTCAACGTCGCCGGTCTCTTCGCTTTCTCCGCTTTGCTGATCCTGATCGGAATTCTGCTCTTCGTTTTCCCCTTCGCCGTCTTCTGGCGATTGGTCAGAACCCTGCGCCTGCTCGGGCTGGTTCTCGTCGGCATTGTCCTCGTCGTTTTCCGAAGGATCGTCCAGCTCGCCCTCAGCCAGCAGGTTGAGATCGCGCAGCACGGAGCGCGCAGCCTTCGAGAATGCGTCTTGGTCTTCGTAGGTGTTCAGCAGCGCCTCAATAGAGGTGCCGGCCTTAGCTTCGATCTCGCCGCGCCAGAGATCAACCAGCGCATGGCCTGACGGCGGCACAGGCACGCCGGCAAGCTTTTCACGCAGCATCAGGCCAAGGGCCTCCGCGAGCGGCGCATCGCTTTGCTCGGACACTTCTGCAAAATTGGCACGGAACAGGCGGTCTTCCAACATTTCGTGGATGTTGTGACCCATCCCCTCCATGCGGATACAGCCCAGAGATTCAACGCGAGCTTGTTCAAGCGCATCAAAAGCGGCGCGGGCCTGCGGGTCCATGGGGACGCGCTTGCGGTGCGTTTCGGGGTTGTGGCTGGCCAGACGCATCGCCATGGCGTCGCCCTGCCCACGGGCAATAGCAATGTCGCGCTTGCTCGGCAGTCGCGGCAGATTGGCAATCCGCGCCTTATCCGAAGTCAGAAGGGGGCGGTCAGCGGTGAAGGTGACTTCCAGCTCAGCAGTGCCAGCAATGGCGCGCACAGTCGCGCCCATGGCGCTTTTGAACACCTGCGTGTGGTCTGGCTTATTGGCTTTGCTGCGAGGAGGAGTTGCCATGGTTTCATCCGGTGTGCGGACGCCGACGCACCGTTCTATTCCGGCGTCATTCCTGCCAGTGGGCAAGAACCTCGTTCCATGACCTTTTTAGAACACCGCTCTTGAGGAGAACCCCAAGAGCGGCGTTTCAAAAATTAGGCCGACACTGCCAGATTGGCAGAGCTTTCCGGCAGATCTTCGCCGAAGACGCGCTGATAAAACTCAGCCACAACCGGGCGTTCAAGCTCATCGCACTTGTTGAGGAAGGTGAGACGGAAGGCAAAGCCAACATCGCCACCAAAGATCTGCGCGTTCTCAGCCCAGGTGATGACGCCACGCGGGCTCATCACGGTCGAGATATCGCCATTGATGAAGCCGGAACGGGTGAGATCGGCCAAGCGAACCATGTTCGACACGGTCTTCTTGCCCTTCTCGGTTTCGGCATAGACCTTGTTCTTAGCCAGAACGATGCCGACTTCCTTGTCGTGTGGCAGATAGTTCAGCGTGGTGACGATCGACCAACGGTCCATCTGACCCTGGTTGATCTGCTGGGTGCCGTGATAAAGGCCCGATGTATCGCCCAGACCAATGGTATTGGTGGTCGAGAACAGGCGGAACGCCGGGTGCGGAACGATAACGCGGTTCTGGTCGAGTAGGGTCAGGCGACCCGACTGTTCCAGAACGCGCTGGATCACGAACATCACGTCCGGACGGCCAGCGTCATATTCGTCGAACACTAAAGCGACATTGTTCTGTACCGCCCACGGCAAAATACCGTCGCGGAATTCGGTGATCTGCTTGCCGTCCTTGAGCACAATCGCGTCCTTACCGACGAGATCGATACGCGACACGTGGCTGTCGAGGTTAACGCGCACCAGCGGCCAATTCAGACGCGCAGCAACCTGCTCAACGTGGGTCGACTTACCCGTGCCGTGATAGCCCTGCACCATCACGCGGCGGTTGTAGGCAAAGCCTGCCAGGATCGCCAGCGTGGTGTTGCGGTCGAACAGATAATCGGGATCGAGCGGCGGCACATGATCGGTGCGCTCTTTATAGCCCATGACCTTCATATCGGTGTCGATACCGAAGAGTTCCCGCGCGCTGTATTCAGTGTCGGGCAGGTTGGCAAATTCAGTCATGGTCTGGGCTCGTCGATTATCTGAACTGGCAAATTAGGCACAGCGTCTATAGCAGCTTCGTCTCTGGGCGGGTAGGTGTTCGATCACCCCTATTTCCCCCTAGACTTAGCGCACCACCAGACCTGATTTCTTGAGTTGAGAATAGGCTGCAATAACCGCACGAAGACGTTCTTCAGACGAAGAGTCGCCGCCGTTAACGTCCGGGTGGTGCAGCTTTACAAGGTTCTTATAGGCGGTCTTAATCTCGTCTGAACTTGCACGGGCAGCAAAGCCCATGGTTTCCAGCGCACGACGATCAAGCTCGCTCAGCGGTTTAACGCGTTCCGAGGCTGGCTTCTTGCTCTGCTGATAGCGGTAGCGAGCGAAGACACCAAACGGATCGCCATATTTGTCGCCTGGGCGGCCCGGAACCTGTGTGCTCGCAGCGCGTGCAGCTCCCGGATTGCCGGTAGCAAAGGTCGAACGGCTTTCCGCCTTAGGCGGCGTATGCAGCGCTTCGTCGAGCTCTTCCGGGCTCATGCCAGCAAAATAGTTGAACGCCTTGTTGTAGTGACGGACGTGTTCGAGACAGAAGGTATGGTACTGACCTTCCGAGCGCGGGCCCTTAGGAGCCTTGTATTCGCCGGCCTCTTGGCAGCCTTCCCAATCACACGTGATCTCGATCGCGGCAGGCTTGTCATCCTGACGCTTACTAATGCGGATACTATCGAAGAGCTTAGATTGCGGTTTCATTGCACTCATTTGTTGCATCGGAGCGGTTGAAAAGCGGTTTCCCTCTTTCAACCCGATGCTCTAGTTACGTCTTCAAACCAAAGCGGAGCCGACCCAATGTCCATGGTGGACACCATTCGAGCCAAGCTCACAGAACAATTCGACCCCACCCATCTTGAGGTCATCGATGAATCCCACCACCACGCGGGCCACGCCGGCTGGCGCGAAGGCGGTGAAACTCATTTTCGTGTCAGAATCGCGACCCGCAATTTTGACGGGATGACACGCATTGCGCAACACCGCGCTGTTATGGGAGCACTTAACGATGAGTTGAAGACGCAAATCCATGCGCTCAACATCCAAGTGCTGAAATCCGAGTGACGCCTAAGCGCGCATCTCGTTGAGATAATCTCTGACCGCCGTGGGGTCGACATTCTTTTCGATGAAAGAGCGTCCGATCCCGCGGGTCAGAATGAATGTCAGAGCACCCCGGCTCACTTTTTTGTCCTGCGCGATGGCGGCCATCAACGTCTCGGTCGAACCGAGAGTTCCGGGGATATCTGCCAATGTGGTGGGCAAGCCGACGGCCTTCAAGTGCGCCTCTACCCGGGTTTTGTCCTGCCCCGGCGCCAAGCCGAGCTTGGTCGAAAACCCATGAGCCAAGACCATGCCGATGGCAACGCCTTCACCATGCAGCAGCCGGTCAGAATAGCCCGTGTCTTTTTCCAGCGCATGGCCAAAGGTGTGCCCAAGATTGAGCAAAGCGCGCACGCCGATTTCTTTTTCGTCTTCGATGACGACCCGCGCCTTATGCGCACAGCACCGCGCAATGGCTTCGCCACGGGCGACGCCGCCATTGAAAATCTCCACCCGGTTGGCGTCCAACCAGTCGAAGAATTCAGGGTCATCGATGAGGCCGTATTTGACCACTTCGGCATAACCAGCCGCGAACTGGCGCGCATCGAGCGTATCGAGTGTCGAGAGGTCGGCCAGCACCAGCTTTGGCTGATGGAAAGCGCCGACAAGGTTTTTGCCATGCGGGGAGTTGATCCCGGTCTTGCCGCCCACCGACGAATCGACCTGCGCCAGAAGCGATGTTGGCATCTGGATGAAATCCATGCCGCGACGGGTGATCGAGGCCGCAAAGCCTGCCAGATCACCAATCACGCCGCCACCGAGCGCAATGACGAGGTCGCCGCGCTCGAGCTTGGCCGACAGCAATCCTTCGACCACATCTTCGAGCACCGCATAGCACTTGCTGGCTTCCCCGGCTGGAACAACCACTGTGCTGTACGACAGGCCCGCGTCTTCTAGGCTTTTGACGAGACGCGGCAGCTGCGCCCGCGCTACGTTTTCATCGGTGACGATGCCATAGCGACGCCCCGGAAATTTTTCCGCCAGAATCGCACCAGCTTCATCCAGAAGGCCCGGCCCGATGAGGATGTCATAGGCGCGCTCGCCCAGCGCGACATGCACGGTGTGGTCGATTTGAGCCATTATTTCTTTGTCCTGAGGTAGTCGAGAACCGCCGACACTATGTCTGTCGCAACAGTTTCTTGCGGCACATCACGGCTCATCACCGTCACATCTGCCGCTTCATAAATCGGGTAGCGCTCAGCAATGAGCTTCTCAAGCGTTCCTCTTGGGTCCTGCGTCTGCAAGAGCGGACGATTGGAGCGGCGCGAGACGCGCTCAAACAACACATCCGCATCGGCCTTGAGCCAGACCGAAAGGCCTTCATCCTTGATCGCCGCCCGTGTTTCGGGCTGCACAAAAGCACCGCCACCGGTCGCCAGGATAATGTCTTTTTCTTTGAGAAGACGCGAGATAACGCGCAGCTCGCCAGCGCGAAACTCGACTTCGCCCCTTTGAGCGAAAATCTCGGGAATGGTCATTTGCGCTGCGCGTTCGATCTCTTCGTCGCTATCGACAAAGAGGCGCCCCATGCGATTGGCCAAGCGCCGCCCAACGGTCGTTTTGCCCGCGCCCATCATGCCCACGAGCACAATCGGCTTGCCCCCAAGTCTGTTCACCAGGGCCTTCGCCCGGCCTTGCTTCGCACCGCCGCCGTCGCCGTTTTTCACCTGAGGCCCTCTGCATTCACTCTCGCTTTCAACCGATCAGCGCGCAAGCTGTCAAGCGAAGCCTTGGACCAGTTGATTAAACAGCGTGAAATCGGTCAGATTGACCACAGAAACACATCAGCAGATTTTGCGCGCTCATCAGGCCGGGCGCGCGGCGCGAAGGACCAAAATGCCTACACTATTCCGGATGCTCATCACGCTGATTTTCCTTGGCGGCTTGGTCTATGCAGGCATGTTCGCCCTCATCAGCTTTGTCGAGCCAACCCCGAAAGAGGTTAGCCAGCGCGTGCCGACGCGTGACCTTCTCGGGACAACCGGCACAGGCACAAACGGTGGCACAGGCGCGGGGTCCATGCTGCCGCAGCCCAACGTTACCAGCCAGCCAGCTGCCCAATGAGTGGGACCCATCTCGTCGGCGCTTTTCTTGAAATGATGAGCGCCGAACGCGGCGCGGCGGCCAATACGCTTGATGCCTACCGCCGCGATCTCAATGACTATGCAGATTTCGTTGCCGACCGCAGCGAGACCTTACTTACCTGCACGCGCGACAGTGTGACGGCCTATCTCGATTGGCTGCATGCCACGGGCCTGTCGGCCTCCTCCGCCGCGCGCCGCCTATCCGCCATTCGCCAGTTTCACAAATTCCTCTGCGCCGACAATCTGCGCGGGGATAATCCAACACGCATTGTCGCCTCTCCGCGCACGGCGCGGGCCTTGCCCAAAGTGCTCTCTGTGGAAGAAGTGGATAAACTGCTCTCGCTCGCCGAAGAGGAAGCAAACGCCTCCCAGGAGCCAGCAAAACAGCTCAATGCCCAGCGCCTTTATGTGCTGCTCGAACTGCTTTATGCCACCGGCCTGCGCGTTTCTGAGCTGGTCAGTCTGCGCCGTGCTGCAGTTCTGCGCGAAGCCGCCTACATCACCGTCGTGGGCAAGGGCAAAAAAGAGCGCGTTGTTCCTATGAACGACCGTGCACGAGATGCTGTGCGCTCTTGGCTTACGCAACTGCCGCCCGGTCCTTGGCTTTTTCCCGCCAAAGGTGAGGATGGCTATTTGGCCCGTCAGGTCTTTGGCCGCGATTTAAAGGCGCTGGCGGCCCGGTCCGGCATTTCGGCAAACCGAGTCGCCCCCCACGTTCTGCGCCACGCCTTTGCCAGCCATCTGCTCGCCGGTGGGGCAGATTTGCGCATTGTCCAAACTCTGCTTGGCCACGCCGATATTTCGACAACCCAGATTTACACCCATGTTCTGGACGAAAAACTCCGCGATCTGGTCGAAACGCATCACCCTTTGGCCAACTCGTGATGCTCCATCCTCACGAAATTGGAACCAATTCTCTCGCTAAGCTTGACTCTGCGTTGCGTCGCCGCCACTTTCCGGCCACTTTAAGGCGCAACAGCAGCGCAGGCGCTTTTGCGTTTAAACAATGACCCCTACGGGCGGTGGGATGCAGTCTTATCTCGATTTCGAAAAGCCAGTCGCCGATCTGGAAGCAAAGATCGCTGAACTCAAATCCTTGGCGCAGACCGATCAGGCTGTCTCCATTGATGAGGAAGTGACGCGACTCTCCCAACGCGCCGACGAAGCGCTGGTGGAGATTTATCGCAAGCTCACCCCTTGGCAGAAAACACAGGTCGCGCGTCACCCGCAGCGTCCGCATTTTTCTGACTATGTGCGCACGCTCATTACCGAATGGACCCCGCTCGCCGGTGACCGCAAGTTCGGTGAAGACGCAGCTTTGCAAGCAGGCTTCGGCCGTTTCAACGGTGTTCCCGTGGCCATCCTTGGCCAGGAAAAGGGCAACTCCACCGAGACACGCCTCAAGCACAATTTTGGCATGGCCAATCCGGAAGGCTATCGTAAAGCCGTTCGCATCATGGACATGGCCGACCGTTTCTCGGTTCCGGTTCTGTCCTTCGTGGACACGGCAGGCGCTTATCCTGGCATCGGCGCTGAAGAGCGCGGTCAGGCAGAAGCCATTGCCCGTTCGACCGAGAAGGGCCTTGAGCTTGGCGTTCCAAACCTTGCCATCATCATCGGTGAAGGTGGTTCAGGTGGCGCTATCGCCATTGCCACGGCCAACCGCGTGCTGATGCTCGAAAACGCCATCTACTCGGTCATCTCGCCAGAAGCGGGTGCATCGATTCTGTTCCGCGACGCAGCCCGCGCGCAGGACATGGCAACCGCACAGAAGATCACCGCACAGGACCTCCTGGGCTTTGGCGTCATCGACGGCATTATCACCGAACCCACTGGCGGCGCCCATCGCCACCATCCGGCGATCATGGAATCGACCCGCCGCGCTATTGCGACCTTCCTCAAGGATTTCGATGGCAAGTCGCGCCTCGAAACCCGCGAACACCGCCGCGAGAAATTCCTCGCCATTGGGACCAACCTCTAAGGTCTGGCACCGATCACGAATTAAAAACGCCTCGGATTTCCGGGGCGTTTTTTTGTGCCTGTGCCCTCCTCTGGCGCTCGGACACAGTCTCGTGAGCCCAAAGCGAAGCGCGTAGAATGCGCGCCTTGATAAGGCTTCGTTCACCGCGACAAGTCATAATGCGCTAACCTTGTGCGCTGTCTCCGGCGCTTCTAACTAGAGCTGACAATTGTCCACCTTCTTCAACCGTCTTGGCGCTTTCGTTGTCTTGTCGCTTGTGACTTTAGCGCTGGCGGCGTGCTCAAGCTTTGTCAAAGGTGGCGATAATCGCCACAATATTCCGCTCACCGGAGAAATGGTCCAAGCGCTGCGCAATATCAGCTCGTCGCCCAGCGACGGCATGGTCATCCGTATCTTCAAGGAAGAAGAAATTCTTGAGGTTTGGAAGAAGTCTGCCAACGGCACATATCGCCTCTTCAAGACCTATGAGATCTGCTCCTATTCGGGCGATCTCGGCCCGAAATTCAAGGAAGGTGATCGTCAGAGCCCGGAAGGTTTTTACACCATCTCCCCTGGCCTGATGCACCCCAAGTCCAACTATTATCTCGCGTTCAACACCGGTTTCCCGAACAAGTTTGACCGCGCCCACGGCCGCACCGGCTCGAACCTGATGGTCCATGGCGATTGTAAATCGGTCGGCTGCTACGCCATGACCGACGAGGGCATCGCTGAAATTTATGCGCTGGCCCGCGAAAGCTTTAAGGGTGGCAACCCCACCTTCCAGCTGCAAATCTATCCGTTCCGCATGACAACGGCCAATATGGCCAAGCATGCCACCAGCCCGCATCTTGAGTTCTGGAAGAACATCAAGGTCGGATACGAAGCTTTCGACATCAACAAAGTTCCACCCACTTGGGACGTCTGCGAAGGCCGCTACATCTTCAACCCAAAAAGCTCTGGTCCACTCGACGCCATGGGTGCCTGCCCGCCGACCAGCTTGAGCGACACTGTAAAGTCGAAGGTGGCGGCTGACGAAGCCGCGTTGCAAAAGCTGATGGACGCTCAAATGACCGCCGCCCAACGCGCCGCTGCCACCGAGGCCGCCCTCAAGCAGCGCAGCGAAGCCATCACCGGCTTTGTTTCGGGCATCGGCAGCGCCATTGGTCTTGGCAACCCCGGCCAGAACCCGAACATTCCACCGGTCTTCACCGGCAAGCCTGCTACACTGCCCACCTCTGCAGCCCAGCGCCCATAACACGCGCTGGTGCCGCATTCCGGCCCCACTATGCTGCAATGGCAGGGGACCTTAGGAGAAAGACGTGGACGAGAAAAAAGCCGATACGCCGGATCGCCGAGACGAGGACATCCGCGTTGAGCCCGATATTTCGTCCACTTTGATCGATGAAACCATCGTACCAGCCGAAGACTTTGCCTCCGAGGATCATCAGCCTCCTGTGGCGCGGCCGTCCAAAATTCCGATTGTTCTCTCGATAGCCAGCATGGTTGTGGCGATAGGCGTGGCCGGCGCAGCAGCGACCCTGCACCTCGCCAATCAAAACGAGATCATGCGCCTCTCGACCGAACTGGCGCAGCTTCGCGTCAGCCTTGATCTCTACGCCCGTGGCAGCAATTCAAATTCCGGCTCCCAGCAGCTCAGCGCCCTTACAGAACGCCTTACCGCGCTCGAAGAGCGCCAAACAAGCGCCCCGGAGCCTACTCCAGCGTCGCCGCCTGTGCCCGCTCCCCTGACCACCCCAGCGCCCACAGCAGGCGTGAGCGATGACTGCCTGCCCGCAGGCATGCGCCTCCTCGTCACCACCGGCGACAGCTATCCCATTTGCGATCAGGCCGCCACGATCGACGTCAGCCTTGTCGACAGCGGCTACATCACCCTTGTGGACGGAACAATTGTCCCCTCTGGCGTCGCGGTCCCACTGCCCAATTCGACCTGCACCGTTTCGGTCACCTCCTCGGGCGACGAAGGCCTCACCGGCTACGCTGAAATACGCGTCACCTGCTAATCCCCAATAGAAAAAGGCCCGGATCGCTCCGGGCCTTCTCAATTCTGGATGCTGTTCGCTTAAGCGAAGGCACCGTGGCAGTGCTTGAACTTCTTGCCCGAACCGCATGGGCAATCCGCATTGCGCGAAACGCCGACGAGCAGAGCTGGATCAATTGGCGCCAAGGGTTCGCGAGCCACTTGCGGAGCCAGCGCAGCAGACGCTGCGGCGGCAGCTGCAAGACGCTGCGCAGCCTGTGCTTGCTGCTGCGCGAGAGCCTGTTCCTGCTCAGGTGAGCGCACCTGCAACTCAACATGGGAGAGCTGCGTCGTCACCAATTCACGCAGGTTCGCCAGCAGAGACTGGAACAGCTCATAGGCTTCCTGCTTGTATTCGGTCAGCGGGTCGCGCTGCGCAATACCGCGCCAGCCGACAACCTTGGAGAGGTGGTCAAGCATCACGAGGTGTTCGCGCCACAGACCATCGAGCGACTGCAGCAGGATCGACTTTTCGACCTGCTTCATCACATCGGCCGAGTATTTCTCGTGCTTGGCCGCAATCACAGCGTCTGCCGCTTCGCGGATACGCTCTTCAACAACCTCAGCCTCAATGCCTTCTTCCGCAGCCCATTCAGCGATAGGCGCGTCAACATTGAGATAGGTCTTGGTCGCAGCGGTCAGCTGCTCAATGTTCCACTGATC
The DNA here is from genome assembly GCF_016595685.1 of Devosia sp. WQ 349K1. Lineage (NCBI taxonomy): Bacteria > Pseudomonadati > Pseudomonadota > Alphaproteobacteria > Hyphomicrobiales > Devosiaceae > Devosia > Devosia sp. WQ 349K1. Next base: position 56,065 of record NZ_JAENGO010000006.1, read on the forward strand.
GGGATAAGAGCGCGGCGGAATGGCCTTGCCCACCACATTGCTCACCACCTCGTGGCGCATTTCTGTGATGGTTTCAGATACGTCTTCCGCATCCATGAACTCGAGACGCTGTTCGAAGATCACCTTACGCTGATCGTTCATAACATCGTCGTACTTCAGAATATTCTTACGAATATCGAAGTTGCGAGCTTCAACCTTGCCCTGCGCGCGTTCAATCGCCTTGGTGACCCAAGGGTGCGTGATGCTTTCGCCCTGCTCAAGCCCGAGCTTGCCGAGCATGGAATCCATGCTGTCGACCGGGAAAATACGCATCAGATCGTCCTGCAGCGACAGGAAGAACTTTGAGTGACCGGGGTCACCCTGACGGCCCGAACGACCACGCAGCTGATTGTCGATACGACGCGACTCATGGCGTTCAGTGCCGATAACCATCAGCCCGCCTGCCGCCAGTGCCTTGGCCTTGTCATCGGCGATCCTGGCCTTGATCTCTTCGATCTTGTCATCGCGCGCAGCACCCTCAAGACCTTCCGCATCCCGCTGGATGCGCATCTCAAGGTTACCACCGAGCTGAATGTCGGTACCACGACCAGCCATATTGGTCGCAATGGTGATCGCGCCCGGCAGACCCGCGTCCGCAACGATAAACGCTTCCTGCTCGTGGTGACGAGCATTGAGCACGTTCATCGTGCCAACGTTCTTCTTGCGCAGAAGATCGGCGAGCATTTCCGACTTTTCAATCGAGGTCGTGCCCACCAGAACCGGCTGACCGCGATCCTGACATTCCTTGATCAGGTCGGCGATGGCATTGAACTTTTCGTCTGCCGTACGGAAAATCGCATCGTCTTCGTCGATACGCTGAACCGGCAGATTGGTCGGAACAGTGATCACGCCGAGACGGTAGATATCCGCAAATTCTTCCGCTTCCGTCGCCGCCGTACCGGTCATGCCAGCAAGCTTCTTGTAGAGACGGAAATAGTTCTGGAAGGTGATCGACGCCAGTGTCTGGTTTTCTGGCTGGATCTTGACGCCTTCCTTGGCTTCAAGCGCCTGATGCAGGCCTTCCGAGTACCGGCGGCCCGCCATCATGCGGCCCGAGAACTCGTCGATGATCACGACTTCATCGTTACGAACGATGTAGTCCTTGTCGCGACGGAACATTTTGTGGGCGCGCAGAGCCGAGTTGGCGTGGTGAACCAGCGCCACGTTCTCAACGTCATACATGGACGAGCTCTTGAGCAGGCCTTCGGCCGCCAGTGCTTCTTCCAGCTTTTCCGTGCCCTGATCGGTCAGCGTCACCGAACGCTGCTTTTCATCATGCTCGAAATCGCCCTCGCCTATGATCGCCATCAGCTTGTCGATTTTCACATAAAGATCAGAACGATCTTCCGATGGACCCGAAATGATCAGAGGGGTCCGCGCTTCGTCGACCAGAATCGAGTCCACTTCGTCGACGATCGCAAATTCATGCCCGCGCTGCACCATCTGGGCGCGCGAGTATTTCATGTTGTCGCGAAGGTAGTCGAACCCGAGCTCGTTATTGGTGCCGTAGGTAATATCGGCCGCATAAGCCGCCTTACGCTCGGTGTCCGAAATGCCTGGCACCACAACGCCATAGCTGAGTCCGAGGAAATTATAGAGCTGACCCATCCACTGCGCGTCGCGGCGCACCAGGTAGTCGTTCACGGTCACCAGATGCGCGCCCTTGCCGGTCAGCGCATTGAGATACATTGGCAAAGTCGCAACCAGCGTCTTGCCTTCACCGGTGCGCATTTCAGCGATAGCGCGGTCATTCATGACCATGCCGCCGATCATCTGCGTATCGAAGTGGCGCATGCCCAAGGCACGCTTACCGGCTTCACGCACGGTCGCAAAAGCGGGGATAAGCAAATCATCGAGCGAAGCGCCCTGCTCAAGCTTTTGCTTGAACTCAGTGGTGCGTGCGCGCAATTGCTCGTCAGTAAGCTTGACCAGTTCCGGTTCCAGCGCGTTGATCGCCGCTACCTTGCTCTGATACCGCTTCACCTGTCGATCGGACGGTGACCCGAAGATTTTCCGGGCAAGAGCAGTAAGTGCCATGTGTTCTGGTCCTTTTTAATTCGGAGTCATAACGAGTTAAGGACAGCGCCTATGGCGTCTCTCAACTCATCGCGACTCATCAGAAAAAGCTTAATCAGCTTCTCTGAGCGAAGTCTTGCATGTCCACTGCGCGATTTTGGTTGGGCGCGACAGCGGGCCCATGCTTTTGGAAAAGCGGGTGAGATGTAAGAGTGAGGGGTGGTCTTGTCAACGTATCCGAAATCAGCCACACCACAGCAAGCCTCTGACTTTCCGGGCGTTGCGATAGATTTATAGTGCCAGACACAACGGAGTGCACGGCACATTTTAGCCGTCATGTCGTGCGAGCCGGAAAGAACAAAGATTCGGTAGTGCCGATCCGACATCGGCAAAGGAGAGACCTAATCCCTATGCAGAACCCTGCCTTGCGCCTGCTGCGCGCTGCTAGCCTCGCGACAGTCCTGCTCGCGGTTCCTGCTCTTGCCACCTACGCGCAAGACGCCGCTCCTGCAGCACCTGATCAGAATGCGGTCGTTGCCACCATTGGCGCGCACTCCATTACCGAAGCTGACCTGACCTTCGCCGCCGAAGACATGGCACAGGATCTGGCACAGCTCCCACCCGATGAACGTCGCGCATTTCTCGTGCGCATCCTCATCGACATGAAGGTGATGGCTCAAGCGGCTCGCGAAGCGGGTATGGACAAGACCGAGACCTTCGCTCAGCGCCTTGATTACCTCGAAGAACGCGCTCTGCGTCGCGCCTATTTCAACGAACAGATCGTTGCGAGCGTGACCGAAGAAGCCGCCCGCGCCGAGTACGACAAGTTCGTTGCCGAATACACTCCGGAAGACGAAGTTCACGCCCGCCACATCCTCGTTGAAGAGGAAGCAAAGGCCAATGAACTCAAGGCCGAGCTCGACAAGGGTGCAGATTTCGCCAAGCTCGCGGCTGAAAACTCCATTGATCCAGGTGCCGCCAACGGTGGTGATCTTGGTTTCTTTGGCAAGGGCATGATGGTCGCTCCATTCGAAGAAGCGGCCTTCGCGCTTGAAAACACCGGCGACATTTCGGCGCCAGTTCAGTCCCAGTTCGGCTGGCACATCATCAAGCTTGAAGAAAAGCGCCAGTCGGCTCCGCCAACCTTTGAACAGGTTGCAGGCCAAATCCAGCAGCAGCTGATGATGACCACGTTCAACGACAAGGTCACCACACTGATGGATGGCTTGGACATCACCATTAACGACGAGGCCCTCAAGGCCAAGTTCGACGAACAGGAAGCCGCAGAAGCGGAAGCGGCTACCCCCGCTCAATAATCCTCGTCACACTGTACGAAGAAAGCCCGGTCTCGCACCGGGCTTTTTTTTATCTTGTGGTGCTGTTCAACGCGCCGTGCAGCACGCTATCGACGACGGCCTCGATTGTCCCCATGGCCGCCTCGACCCGCCCAAGCAAAAGCTGATGCCACGCGTAGGAGACGATGAGATCAACGATCAACTCGGAATTGACCTCGGGCGCGCACTCCCCTCGCAGCTTGGCCTTTTCGATGATTTGAATAACCACAGCTTTGCGGCCTTCCTGATACGCATAAAGCGCATCGGCTGCCGCTTGATCGGTCTGCGCCTCGGCAATCAGCGCGCGATAGACCGTGGCGGCGAGGCTGTTATGCCAGAAGCCTAGCAGCTGATTGTCGAGGAATGCGACAAGGTCCGCGCGCAAGCTACCCGTGTCGGGAAACGGGCGTTCGTTTTTAAACCGCCGGTAGACGTCGAGCATCAGCGCGGTTCTGTTTGGCCACCAGCGATAGATGGTTGGCTTACCAGCACGGGCCTTTTTAGCGACCGCCTCAATCGAAAACCCAGCCACACCGCCTTCGTTTAACACCGCTTCCGCCGCATCCAGAATGGCTTCTTGGCTCGCCGGATTGCGTCGCGCGCCGATTGATTTTCGCGTCACAGCGCCGGTGGGTTCAGCTTGAGAGTCTTTGAGGTCCATCCCCCGAATATGCCTGAGGCGGCACTCAAAGAAAAGACTTGAACGAAACGGCCCGTTTCATTACATACGAAACGTATCGTTTCATTAGAGATCCCAGACATGCCCATCCCCGCCCGCGTAAGACTGGCCCTCCTCCTCACCATTGCCGTTTACCCCCTCGTCACCCTTGGGCTCTACGCACTTGGCCCGCTGACCCAAACTTGGGAACTTTGGCAAAGAACTTTGATTTTAGTGCCAGTGGTCAGCTCAAGCCTTGCCATACTCATCTCGCCTTTCATCAACCGCCGGTTCGCCAAATTCATCATCGGGCGTAAGCCTATTGGTTAAAAACACCGCACTGCAGTTACACTCCTTCTGCTCTGCCTTGCGTCCGTCACACCTTTGAGGCAAACCGGAAAGCAATCGATTTGCCTTTGAGGTTTCGCCCATGGCCGCAATTCCGGTATCACCGCTCGCGCCGAAGACTTTCCCCGAGCTCCCAGCGATTGAAGGCGTTCGCTTCGCCACTGCCGAAGCTGGCATTAAGTACAAGAACCGCACCGACGTTCTGTTGATGGCGTTTGATGAAGGCACCTCCGTTGCTGGCGTGCTCACGCGCTCGCTGTGCTCGTCGGCTGCTGTCGAGTTGTGCCGCGAAAACCTGCCTGGCGGCATCGCCCGTGGCCTCGTCGTCAATTCGGGCAATTCCAATGCCTTCACCGGCATGAAGGGCCGCGAAAGCGTCAAGCACATCGCCGCAACCGCTGCCAAAGCGCTCGGCTGTTCCCCTTCGGAAGTTTTCATCGCTCAGACCGGCGTTATCGGTGAGCTGATCGATGCGTCCAAGTTTGATGGTGTTCTCGACGAAACCGCGACCCGCATGAACCTCATGCCGTGGATCGAGCCTGCCAAGGCCATCATGACCACGGACACCTATCCAAAGCTCTCCGGCGCTGTCCTCGACATTGACGGTACCGAGATCAAGATCAACGGTATCGCCAAGGGTTCGGGCATGATTGCGCCGGACATGGCGACCATGCTGAGCTTTGTTGTCACCGACATGCCGATCGCAGCGCCAGTGCTACAGGCGCTCCTGAGCCGTCACGTCCAGACCACCTTCAACGCCATCACCGTAGATAGCGACACGTCCACGTCTGATACGCTGCTGGTTTTCGCCACCAATAAGGCTGCTGTCGAGCCGATTGCATCGCTCGATGATCCGCGCGCAGAAATCTTCGGCCAGGCCTTGGCCGATGTGCTGTTCGAATTGGCTATCCTCACCGTCCGCGATGGCGAAGGCGCCACCAAGCAGGTGTCCGTTCACGTCGAAGGCGCAGTCTCTGACGAAAGCGCTTTCCGCATCGGCAAGGCCATTGCTGATAGCCCATTGGTCAAGACCGCCATTGCCGGCGAAGACGCCAATTGGGGCCGCGTGGTCATGGCAGTCGGCAAGGCCGGCGAGCCAGCGGACCGCGATAAGCTTTCCATCCGCTTCGGCGATCTCGTCGTCGCCAAGGATGGCGAGCGCGCTCATGGTTACGATGAAGCCGCCACTAGCGCTTACATGAAGGGCGAAGAGCTTGAGCTCACCGTATCGCTCGGCATGGGCGAAGGCCGCGCCACCATCTACACCTGCGATCTGACCCACGGCTACATCACCATCAACGGCGACTACCGGAGCTAATCCGGTCGTCACGCGGAGTACCACAATGAGCATCCCAGACGTCGAAGCGATTGAACGCGCCGGGCTATCCGCCTGGCCCGGCATCGAAGAAAAATGGGATGGCTCTTGGGTACGACGCGCCTCAGGCGGCTACACCAAACGCGCCAACTCAACCCAGTGCTTTGACCCTGATGATTTTGAAGACGCCGATCTTCGCATCATCTCGGCCAGCACGTGGATGATCATTCGCAAAACCAAGCCGGTTTTCCGCATCACTCCGCTCGCAGCGCCTGAAGTATCCGCCACGCTCGACGAGTCGGGCTGGCAAACCATTGATCTCAGCCACATCTATGCGATGGACCTAGGCGATCATGAAGCAGACGCCGAGGCGCATTTCCTCAGCGTCACGGACCCCAAATTTGTCGCAGCCCAGCAGCAGCTTCAGTCTTATGACGACACGACGCTGACCGGGTTCACGAACCTGATGGCGGTTTTGAAGGTGCCCGCCACCGGCGTGGTGCTCACGCGTGATGGGCAAGCCGTGGCCTCAGGCCTCATGGCCATCGCCGATGGCATTGTCATCACCGGCAATGTCATCACCGACGCCCAACGTCGCCGTCAGGGGCTCGCCAAGTCCATGATGAACTCGGGCCTGGCTTGGGCCAAGAAACAGGGCGCCAAATTTGCCGCTCTCAATGTCCAAGGCGACAATCCTGCCGCCATCGCGCTCTATTCTGAGCTCGGCTACACCCATCAATATGATTATCACTACCGCATCCCCGGAGCCCCCAAGTGAGCGATAAGCCTATTCTCCTTGTTGTCGCCTGCGCTCTGGTCGATGCCGACCGTCGCGTGCTGATCGCCCAGCGCCCCGAGGGTAAGAACATGGCGGGTCTGTGGGAATTCCCCGGTGGCAAGGTCGAACCCGGCGAAACGCCAGAGGCAGCCCTTATCCGCGAATTGCGCGAAGAACTGGGTATTGAAACCAAGGAGGCCTGCCTCGCACCGGTTTCATTTGCATCCCATTCTTACGATAATATTCACCTGTTGATGCCACTTTACGCCTGTCGGAAGTGGCAAGGCACGCCGCAAACCAACGAGCACCAGGCCCTCAAATGGGTCCGCCCGCAGGCTCTGCGAGATTACCCCATGCCCCCAGCCGATGAACCGCTCATTGCGGCCCTGTGCGATCTGCTTTGAGGAGAGCGGCATAGGGCAAGTTTGGAGGCCCTATGCTGAGCACAACATTTTCGCGCTTTATACGTGACACCAGTGGCGCCACAGCGATCGAATATGTGCTCATTGCCGCGCTTCTCAGCCTGACGGCCCTAGCTTCAGCCTCTGTGCTCGGCCCCAGCATTGAAAATCTGCTCAAATACGGGAACGCGGCCAATATTTTTGCCGAAAAAGCCGCCAACCTCTAAGCGCTACTGCACCGCCACGATTTTATAGCGCTGACCGGCTCTGAGCTCATCGCCCGGATAGAGATTGTTCAAGATAAAGAACAGGTCGCGTCCGGCCGGAATATTGGCCATCTGCGCCGCCAAATTATTGGCCGTATCCCCGGCCTTCGCCGTCACCAAACGAATAGAGGTTTTCCGGATCGGGGCCAGATCGGCCGCCGTCGTACGACGGAAGCTTTGGAGCGTTGTATCAAAGCCCTGCGCAAAACGCTGACTGTCAGCCTTGGCCGCGAAGATAAAGCGATACACTTCGCCATCCATACGCATCACCGCCACACGGAAGAACCACTGGTCCGTCTGCGCTAGGCCCGACGCCATCTCAATGCCGTTGTAATTCAGCGCCTGAACGGTGTCGGCCTTCAGGCCCGCTATCCAGCCGGACTTGAGGTACGCCGTCAGCTCCATATTGCCTTGGACCTGCGCGCTATCAAAGCGCACCGCTTCCCCGTCGCCCGCCACGCCCACAACCGCGCTCTGCGCGTTTTGCAGCGCATAGTTTTGCGGCACGGCAAAGGTGAACTTGCGCGCCGGATTAACGAAGCGCTGGCCCACAATACTGCCCTGCGCCGGACTATCGCCAAAAGTCATGCCAGAGATGGCCGCCAGATACCCTTCACGATCGGTCTCACCGACTGCACCTGCGCCAAACAGGCGTGCCGAGCTCAACGCTGTCTCAACGCGCGCTGGCGTCGATGGGTGCGATGACAAGAAACCATCGCCCTTGGCAGCGCCAGCCGAGAAGGCCGCAAACCGGCTCATCACGCCCAAGAAGCGCGCCGCAGCCGTTGGATCATAGCCAGCCTTGCCGGCAAACTTGATCCCTTCACGATCCGCCTCAAGCTCTTGGTTCTGGCTAAAGGCCGCCAAGGATTGACGCGTCCGATCGGCAGCGGCATCGCTCGATCGATCGCCACCGAAAATCCCTGTGACCACACGGTCAACAATTTGCGTGGTCCGGGTCTTGTCGGTGCGCGCGCGCGCATGGCGCAGCGTCACGTGGGCAATTTCGTGCGCGAGAACAGCCGCCAGCTCGCTCGTATCCGAGGCCAGCGCCAAAATCCCGCGCGTCACATAAATATAGCCGCCCGGCAGCGCAAAAGCGTTCACTTCCGAGGTGTCGAGGATCGTCACTTGGAACTGCACATTGGGCTGGTTTGCGGCAGCCAACAGGCGGCCCACAATCCGCGCAACCATGATCTCGGCTTGGCGGTCTTCATAGACCCCACCATAGGTTGCAACAATGCGCGGATGCTCGCGACGGCCAATGGCATCATCACCCGTGAGCGTTTCCTGCGACACTGAAGGCGCCGGATTGTCCCCGGTCCGGCCAACGCTGATGTTGGAGCCCGTAATCGAGGAGCAAGCAGTTATAGCAAGCACGCTAACCGCCAAGGCGGAGGCACGAAGGGCAAATTTTTTAGGAAGCGTGGTCATTGCCGCCCAAGTACCTCGATCTGTTCGGGATGGGTCACCTCGATGCGTGGACCGTCCCGATCGTCCACCCATCCACGCACTCGCACCAGCGCACCCTCCAGCGCCAGCAAATCAATACTATCGTCATCAAAGAGCCGTTGAGCCGGCCCCTCGATCACCACAGTGAAGTCTTCTTTATAGAAACGGCCAAAATTGAGATAAACACGTGCTCCGCTCTTTTCGGCGGTTAACACTCTGCCCTCAACCAGTTCGTAGTCGCCGACGCGATCTGTGAGCATCTCGGGCCGGTCTGCTTGTCGCACTCGATAATAGGAGTTGGCCCAAATGCCAAGGCCTTCGACGCGCGCGCGCGCTTCTGCGGCCAAAAGCGGGCCGAGGCATTTGCGATTATCGGGGAAAGAATAGACCCGCGCCAAGCCGTTCGCGACCATATGCAGTTGCGACCAGATCAACGTCTCGCCGTCTTCGACAAACACATGGGCGAGCGCGCGGTCATAGCGGTCGATCTCTTGCCCACCATAACCCAATTGGACGCGCTTATTGAGCGCTAATGCTTCAAGCTGCGCCTTCGCCTCTTCGGCAAGCGGCCAGGTTGGAAACCCTTCCCGACCCAATGGCAATTTTGGCGCTTGCGTCCCGATCATCCGCACCGTGATCCCACTATCGAGCACGATGGTATCGCCGTCGGTGACCTGCACCACCAGCCCGCCTTTGACCATGCGCAATTCGGCACAGCTTTCCGCCGCCGCCGGACTGACCGCCGCCAAAATTCCTGCACTGATTGAGGCCAGAGTGACGCTGCGCAATACCACCACCTTAGATCAATACTTTGTTCACCATGCACCACAACTGGGCAAAAAAGGATTACCGGCCTGCACCAGCTTTAGGCCAATCGCATCAACTTTCGTCCGCTGCGATCACAATTTCGCGCGCGACATTGCCCTATGCTTGTGGCGAAATAAGGCACACACAACAAACTTGCGCTTTGTCTGGGTTTTGACATGAATACGGGCTAAGCGCCTGCCACCTAATCGCGTCAGCAGAGAAAACTAAATGGCTCGTCCGTTCGAACGAATTGCCGCCGGGATCGCCTTTATCCTAGGCCTCGCCACCATTCTGGGAGCCCTCGGCTCCCAATATATCGGCGGTCTCCAGCCCTGCGACCTCTGCCTGCAACAACGCATGCCCTATTATTGGGGCCTCCCCCTCTTGGCCCTGATTCTGGTGCTTTGGGGCCGCCTACCCAAGCAGGTCAAAATCGCCGGCATGGCGATTGTTGCGGCGCTGTTTGCCTATGGCGCTTATCTTGGCGCGTTCCACTCTGGCGTCGAATGGGGCTTCTGGCCCGGCCCGACCACATGCTCTGGCCTTGGCGAAAGCCTCTCACTCGATTCGCTCAATGATCTGAAACCGGTTATCGGCTGCGACGTGGTGCAGTTCCGCTTCCTGGGCATTTCCATGGCTGGCTATAACGCCATCATCTCGCTAGCAATCGCGGGCCTGCTGACCCTGTCCATCCTGCGCACATCGCGTCAGCGCTAAAGCCTAGGGCTCAAGCTCGATGTCCCAATAGAGATAATCGAGCCAGCTCTTATGCAGATGATTGGGCGGGAAAGACCGCCCATTATTGTGCAGGTCATGCACACTTGGCGCAAAAGGCGTCTGCCGAGGAAACATCTTGATCTCGCTCGGCAGGCGGTTGGCTTTGCGCAGATTGCACGGCGCACACGCCGCCACCACATTCTCCCAAGTCGTCAGCCCGCCCTTAGAGCGCGGAATAACGTGGTCGAAGGTCAGATCATGCGGATTGCCGCAATACTGGCATTGGAAACGGTCGCGCAGGAACACATTAAAGCGTGTGAAAGCCGGGAAGCGCACCGGCTGCACATAGTCTTTCAGCGCCACAACACTGGGCAGACGCATATCGAAACTGGATGAATGGATCACCGTGTCGTAGTGCGACACGATGTTGACCCGATCCAGATACACCGCCTTAATCGCATCCTGCCACGACCATAAAGACAGTGGGTAGTAACTGAGCGGCCGGTAGTCGGCGTTCAGTACCAGTGCGGGACAAGTCTCAGGCGACACATGGATAGTCACTTGAGTCTCCCGAAACGGGAATCGTGTAAGTCCATAGCGCAGTAATACTACGCCGTTTGTGTCGCCTGTGTGAAGCAGATGCCGGATTTATTTTTGGCTGACTGCCGAAATAAAATTCGTCATGAAATCAAGACCATCGGGTGCAATTCCATGCCCGACGCCACGGCTCACGTGATAGTGCACGTCAAATTTTTCATCGCGCAGAATACGGTCAGCGTCGGCGCTATGATTGGGGTCGACGACCTCATCCATATCGCCATGCACGAGGCATACCGGCGGCTTGGCCAGCGCGTCCGAGCCAAACTGTTCTGGCGGCAGGAAAGCGCCGGAAACTCCGATTACCCCCATCAGCTGCTGGGACTTGGGCAGGGCCAATCCTGTGTGCAGCGCCATCATCGCGCCTTGGCTAAAGCCCCCCAAAATTGTGCGCTGTGGCAAAATCCCGGTCTGGCTCCACAGATCGTTGAGAAACTCTTCCAAGACCGGGCGGGCCGTCACCACGCCCGTCTGGCGATTAGCAAGGCGGTCCGCGCTCGGGTCCCAATCAATAGGGAACCACTGAAAACCAGCGCTGAATTGACCAACCGGTTGCGGCGCGTTCGGCGAGATAAACAGCGCACCGGGCAGCAGATGCTGCCAATGGCTCGCCAGACCAATCAGATCATTACCGTCGCTGCCATAACCATGGAGCAAAATCACTGCACTATCGGGTGCTTGGCCATTTGCCGGAGCCACCATCGGGCCAGAGAGTTTGGTCACAGCAGGCTTCCTTCTCGCTTCTTCATGGCGGCAAAATAGCGCCAAAATAAAATAGCCGCGGCGGATCGGTGCGGCGACCAATCCTGGGCAATGCCAATCATTTCTTTGATCGTCGGACGAGCGTCAAGACCAAGCCCAGAATGGGCGGCCTTGAGCAAGGCCAAATCCCCGGCTGGAAAAATATCTGGATGCCCGGCGCAGAACAGCAGATACACCTCGGCCGTCCAGGGGCCGATCCCCTTCAACTGCACCAGTCTCGCCACCGCCTCTTCGGCTGGCAAAACCTCCACCGCCGCCAAATCGATCTCACCTGCGCTAATCGCTTCGGCGACGCCGCGCATGGTCGCATATTTGCTGCGCGAAAACCCGGCCCCGCGAATATCGTCTTCTGACACGCCAAGATAGCCATCGGGCTCAAGTGCGCCCGGAAGCGCCGAATACCGCGCCCATATTGCTGCTGCGCTTTGCACTGAAACCTGTTGCCCACAGACAACCTTCGCGAGCCCGGCAAAGCCCTTGGGATTGACCCGCGGCTCAACAACGCCAGCCACCTCCCGCATTGGCGCCAACTGGGGCCAAAACCCCACGAGCTGGTCCACATGCCAGGCCAGTCCCTCGGGGTGATCAATGCGCGGTGTTGCAAGGACCAAATCTTTGGTAAGTCTCTGCGCCATGTCTCAGCCGATCCTTCGCTTCGCTCCCAGCCCCAATGGCTATCTCCATCTGGGCCACGCCCTCTCCGCCTTCCTCACTTGGGAGGCGGCCGAAAAGCTGGGCGGCACAGCTCATCTGCGCATCGAAGACATCGACCTCAACCGCTGTAAACCCGAATTTACCCAAGCGATCTTTGAAGACCTGGCTTGGCTGGGCTTGTGCTGGCCTCAACCGGTGCTGATCCAGTCCGAACGGCTCGAGCTTTATGCCGATGCGGCCAATGTTTTGCGCGACCAAGCACTGATCTATCCGTGCTTTTGCACCCGCGCTGAAATCGCCGAACACGCCAACGAAACCGATCCAGACGGTGCGCCAATCTATCCCGGCACCTGCCGTCACCTCTCCAATGCCGAGCGCATCGAGCGCTTGGAGCGGGGCGACGCCGTTCAGTTCCGCCTCGATACCGAAGCGACACACGACCGCGTTGGCATGCTGACCTATACCATCGTTGGCCCCACTGTGCTCGACCGCCCGCAAGTGCGCTACGCCCGGCCCGAACGTTGGGGCGATGTGGTGCTGCAACGCAAAGACACGCCCACGAGCTACCACCTCTCTGTTGTTGTCGACGACGCCGCAGAGGGTGTTACCCATGTCACCCGTGGCCGCGATCTCGAGGCGGCAACCGATATTCACGTTCTCTTGCAGGCCATATTGGGCCTTAAGAGCCCGATCTATCACTTCCACCGCCTGCTCAAAGACGAGACGGGCGCAAAGCTCTCCAAATCGCGCAATTCCAAAAGCCTGCGCGATTTGCGCGCTGAAGGGCTCACCCCAAACGATGTGCGTCGGTTGATTGGTCTGCCTGAACGCTGAGCTTGTCCCGCCCAATCCGGCCACGGTGCGTCACCTCAAAAGCCAGTCGCGACTTGAGGCCATAGCCCAACATGCGGTCAAATCCTGTGTGAGCGACCAGCAGCAGCCCAATTGCGCAAAGAAGCGAGACTGACAGCATCGCGCCAAGAACGAAGACACCCGCGCCCACTCCATAATTGTGGACGCTATTATAGATCCAGGCCCCGCGGCGCGGGCCCAAGACATAGCCCAAAAAGCTCAGATCGGGCGCAAAGAACACCACAATTGCCGCCCAAACTGGCAAGCCATAATCCCCGCTCAACACAACGCCGAGCGCCACGACAAACAACACCGCCCCCTCGACCCGCTGCCATCCATTTGTAAACCGCTCGTCCATCGCCGCCGTCCTCAATCTTGTTCGATTGAGGAATGGCCGATACAGTTCTGAATAGAAATCCGCCAAAACTGGACGATTAATATTCAAAAATGAATAGAGAGCCCGATTGGAATTTTTGGCGCAGTTTTGCCGCCGTGGTCGAGCACGGCTCCCTCTCTGGCGCCGCTCGGGCGCTGTCGATCAGCCAGCCCACTATTGGTCGCCATATTGAGGCGCTTGAGTTAGCGCTCGCGCTCAAACTCTTTGCTCGCACCCTGTCGGGCCTCAAACCCAACTCCACCGCCCTCCGGCTTTATGATCATATTCGCACCGCGCAAGCGGCAATCGCTGAGGCCAACATCCGCGCAACTGGGGCGCAGGACACGCTCTCGGGCACCGTCCGCATTACCGCCAGCGTGATCATTTCACACCACGTACTGCCCGCCATTTTGGCACCCATACGCCTCGCCTATCCCAATATTGCGCTGGAGATCATTCCCTCGGACACCAGTGAAAACCTGCTGCTCAATGACGCCGACATCGCCCTGCGCATGTTTCGTCCGACCCAACTGGAGTTGATCAGTCGCCACTTGGGCTCAACGGATATTGTCGCCCTCGCCCATGAGACTTATTTGGCGCGCCGCGGCACGCCCCGAACGCTGGACGAGCTTTTCCAGCATGATCTCATCGGATTTTCTGGCTCCACCGCCTTGATCGACCACGCCAAAACGCTCGGCTACACCCTCACCGACGAAAACTTTGCTATCCGGTCGGCCGATCAGGCCTATCTCTGGGAAGCGATCAAAGCCGGTCTAGGCATAGGGTTTGGGCAGAAAGTTCTTGCCCAAACGACATCAGGACTTGTTGTCCTCCCCATCGACATCAAAGCCCCGCCTTTGCCTTTCTGGCTCACCACCCACGAGCACTTGTTCACCTCACCCCGAATCCGTGCCATTTATGACGCACTCGCCAATGGGATAACCGCCTATATAAGAGGCGAACCCAAGACCCCATCGATCGGTTAGGTCCAAATGGAAACCCTTCTCAATATCGCCATCGGCCTCGTCATGCTGTTCGTGGTCATCGTTCTGGGCATGGGCCTGTGGAACATGCTCAAGGGCGGCTCCGGCAACACCAGCCAGAAGCTCATGCGCTTGCGCGTCATCGGTCAGGGCGTTGCCCTGCTGCTGCTGCTCATCGCCTTGGCCCTCTTCGGCGGCAGCCGCTAATCCATGGTCAAGCTCAACGCCATCTACACCAAGACCGGGGACAACGGCACCACGGGTCTGGTGCGCGGTCCCCGTCGCCCCAAGCACGATCTGCGCATCGACGCTTTCGGCACGGTCGACGAAACCAATGCTTTCATCGGTCAGGCGCGCCTGCACACCGCAGATTTTCCAGCCATTGATGCTGTGCTCGGCCGCATTCAGAACGATCTCTTCGATCTTGGCTGCGATCTAGCGACACCCGGCGCCGATAGCCCGGAAGATCCCTATCCAAGCCTGCGCATTCGCCCTGTACAGACCGCCTATCTCGAAGAGCAGATCGATCTCTACAATGCCGATCTCGCCCCACTGACGAGCTTTATCCTGCCCGGCGGCTCGCCTCTGGCGGCCCTGCTCCACGTGATCCGCACCGTCGCGCGTCGTGCCGAACGGCTGGTTGCCGAACTTCTTGAAGTCGAACCGGAAACCAGCGCCGAAACCCTGCGTTATCTTAATCGCCTCTCGGACCTTATGTTCGTCCTCTCGCGCACCACCAATGGCAATGGCGCAAAGGATGTCTTGTGGGTTCCGGGCAATTATGGTGACATCTCAAAAGGCTGACAGGCACAGCCGATCTTTTTTGGAGACCGGCTCTGTTCGTTCCTTTGCATGATAGAAACGCCATCCGTCACGTTCGTTTCCCCTATGTGACCTATGGGCTGATGGCGTTCACCATCCTCGTCTTCTGCTTTCAGGCGATATTGCCGCCAGCCGATTTCGATCAAGCCACCATCAATTTCGGCATGATCCCGATTGTGGTGCGCGATCTCTATCCCCAGCCTGTGCCGTGGCTGCCCGATTGGGCGACGCTCTTCACCTACGCGTTTTTACACGCCGATTGGCTGCATCTGTTGAGCAACATGCTCTTCCTCTGGGTGTTCGGCGACAATGTCGAAGACGCCTTTGGGCACGTGCGCTATTTTCTGTTTTATGGGGCCTGCGCCATCCTCGCCGCCCTATTCCATCTCGCCTTCAATCTCGATGGCAATGGCCCACTGATCGGCGCGTCAGGAGCCGTAGCAGGGGTGATGGGCGCCTATATTCTCTTGTATCCGCACGCCCGCGTCTTTGTGCTCGCCAAAATCGTCATCCCCATTCCCGTGCCGGTTCCGGCCTTCTGGATGCTCGGGTTCTGGATCGCCATGCAGTTGTTTTACGCCATTCTCGGCTCGCCCGACGCAGTGGCATGGTGGGCGCATTTGGGCGGCTTCGTCGCGGGCATGGCGTTAACGCCAATTTTCAAACGACGTGACGTGCCTTTGTTCGGTGGACGGTAAGCTTGTTTTAAGCACTAGGGCCTAGCTTTAGCCCACCATACAAGAGGTCTCAGGATGAGCGCCGAACTGGCATCGACAGCCCTAGGCATGCGTCAGCAGCACATGCAGCAACAAATCAGCGTCGCGCTGGTGAGAAAAGCTCATGACATGCAGACGGAAACGCTCGAGATGCTGATGCAGGTGGCGCTCAATGCGCCACCGCCCGGTCAAGGCATCTCGGTCGACAAGATCGCTTAAATTAGCTGCGCAGGCTCAAAAGCGCCTTCACAACATTCTTGCCGTCTTCGGTCTGCCACTCGGCAGGGCCCTGCAACACGGCCAGCTCGCACCCTTCTGGGTCGAGCAAAAGCGTCGCGGGCAGGCCAATCGCTACCGCCTGACGCTTCAACCGCTCAAACGCTGCAAAAGTGTTGTCGGCATAAAGCGGCAGGTTCTCGAACTGCCCTTCATCCAAAAACTGCTGCGCCTTGCCCAAGCCGTCCGAACCAATATCGAGATTGATCGGCAAGACCATAAAGCTATCGGAATTGAACTCGGTCGCGATGGCGTCGAGCGCCGGCATTTCTTCGCGGCACGGCACACACCAGCTGGCCCAGAAATTGACTAGCAGCGATTTTCCATTGAAGTCCGCAACAGTCATATCCGTGCCGTCAATGTCCTTAAATGCCATATCGGCATAGCCGCGACCTTCGCCTGTGCCGTTCAAAGCGGCCAATTCACCCACAGCCGCGCCCTCAATAATCTGTGCTGCAGCGGCCTGAACTGGGCATTCATTCGCTTCCCCGGCATTGCCGAGCATCAGCCATGCCGCTATAGACCCACCAACCACCACAAGTCCCGCCGCAGCTGGCATGATCCAGCGCATCGCGGTTGAGGATCGATCTGAGCGGATATTGGCCATGGTGTCTCCGGACAAGTCTTCAAGCAATAAGATGTGGGGCGGTCGGTTTGCCGAGGCGCCCGATGCGATTATGGAAGAGATCAACGCCTCGATCGGCTTTGATCAGCGCCTCTTCCGTCAAGATATTGCCGGTTCTAAGGCACACGCGACAATGTTGGAAGCCACGGGCATTTTGACGCGCGAAGATCGCGACGCCATTTTGACCGGCCTCGACGAAGTTTTGGGCGAAATCGAGAGCGGCGAGTTCAAATTCTCCCGTGCGCTCGAAGACATCCACATGAACGTTGAGTCACGTTTGCGTGAGAAGATCGGCGATGCTGCAGGCCGTTTGCACACCGCCCGCTCGCGCAATGATCAGGTCGCGACCGACTTCAAGCTCTATGTGCGCGATTACATCGACCACCTGGTCACCCAGATCAAAAAGCTCCAGCTCGCTTTGGTGCTCCGCGCCGAAGACGAAGCGGAAACCATTCTGCCGGGCTTCACCCATCTGCAAAACGCCCAGCCGGTGACCTTTGGCCACCATCTGCTCGCCTATGTCGAAATGCTCGGCCGCGACGCAGGTCGCCTGGAAGACGCGCGCAAGCGTCTCAATGAAAACCCATTGGGTTCCGCAGCCCTCGCTGGCACGCCTTATCCGATCAACCGCGAAATGACCGCTTCGGCGCTGGGCTTTGATCGCCCAACCGCCAATTCGCTCGACGCTGTGTCTGACCGCGATTTCATCCTCGAAACCCTTGCAGCAGCGGCCATCTGCGCCATGCACCTGTCGCGTTTCGCCGAGGAAATGGTCATCTGGTCTTCGGCCCAGTTCAGCTTCGTAAAGCTCTCGGACAAGTTCACCACCGGCTCGTCCATCATGCCGCAGAAGCGCAATCCCGATGCTGCCGAATTGGTTCGCGCCAAAATCGGTCGCATTATGGGCTCGCTCAATTCCCTGCTCGTCGTCATGAAGGGCCTGCCTTTGGCCTATTCCAAGGACATGCAGGAAGACAAGGAAGTGGCGTTTGACGCGCTCGACGCGCTCTCGCTCTCCCTTGCTGCAATGACCGGCATGGTTGGCGATATGCAGCCGAACCGCGACAAGATGCATGCTTCGGCCTCGGCTGGCTTCTCGACCGCCACCGACGTTGCCGATTGGCTGGTGAAAGAGCTGAACATTCCGTTCCGCGATGCCCACCACATCACCGGCGCTATTGTTTCGGCGGCAGAGAAAAAGGGCTGCGGTCTCGAAGGTCTGACCATCGAAGACTTTAAGGCAGTCGATGAGCGTATCGACAGCCGCATCCATAAGGTCATCACCGTGGAAGCCTCCGTTGCCGCGCGTAAATCTTACGGCGGCACCGCCCCGAGCAATGTCGTGGCACAGGCCGCGCGTTGGAAATCCTTGCTCACCGGGGAGACCCACGAGCCGCGCGCGCTAAAAGCCAAGAAATCTGGTCACGGCGACGGCGGCATCGAATAAGCCAAAACAATAAAGCCCTCCCCTGGAGGGCTTTATTTTTGGTGACAGACTGTTCACGCCAGCGGTCTTGCAAATCGAGCCCAGCACCATAGCTTGAGCATATCCAACAGCTTATACGGTCGCGTAACATGCTCTCTCGTACCCGACAGATGCGCCTTACCCCGCGTCACGTGGCCCATCTCCAGCCCGCGACCATTGATGTCGCCCTGCCCAAGCCTCCTGCGGGCATGCGCGAAGCCACGCAGGCCGATTATGATGCCACCATCGCCCAGCTTTTTCCCGAAGCGGACCACCACGAGGAAACCTGGGTCTTTGCCTATGGGTCTCTCATCTGGCGACCCGCCTGCGACTATGTCGAGGTGCGAACTGGCCGACTGCATGGTTGGCACCGTCGCTTCTGCTTGGGCTGGAACACTGGCTTTCGCGGCAGCCCGGAAAACCCCGGCCTGATGCTGGCGCTCGATCGCGGCGGCGCCTGCAATGGCGCGCTCTATCGTCTGCCCCCCGACACGCGGGACGAGAACGTCCAAAAGCTGCTGGAGCGCGAGATGAGCTGGCTCCCCAGCTCTTTCCCACCGCGCTGGGTCAAGGTGAAATCCGGCGACCGCACCGTGCGCGCCCTAACGTTTTGCATTGATCGCCATTCTGGGCGCTATGTTGCGGGCCTGAGCGAAGAGCAAATCGCCGATATGCTGGCCACCGCCACAGGCACGCGCGGCTCAATGGCCGACTACCTCTACTCCACCGTCAGCCATCTCGAAGACATGGGCATTCACGATCCCCATATGTGGCGACTGCAACACATGGTCGCTGAGCGGATCGAGGCGGTTTACGAGCGCTAGAGCACGCTGCCGCTTCCGTTTTCTCCAAGCTTGCCGTAGAGGTTTCTCAAACTATCGCCTTTGGGGAACTATCGTGGTCCACCACTTCCATCACCGCAACGACACCCTCTTTGCCGAGGACGTCAATCTCAACGAACTCGCGGCGGAGGTCGGCACTCCCTTCTACGTTTATTCCAGCGCCACTCTGCGCCGTCACGTCGCTGTGGTTCAGAAGGCGTTTGAAGGCATTCCCACGACCCTGGCCTATGCCATGAAGGCCAATTCCAATCAGGCCGTGCTCAAGCTCATGGCCGCCGAAGGCTGTGGCGCCGACGTTGTCTCGCTGGGCGAACTGGAACGCGCGCTCGCCGCTGGCATCCCAGCCAACAAGATCGTCTTTTCCGGCGTCGCCAAAACCATTGCGGACATGCGTCGCGGCCTAGAAGCCGGCATCAAGTGCTTCAACGTCGAGAGCGAGCCCGAGCTTGAGCGCCTGTCCATGGTCGCGTCTGATCTTGGCCTCACCGCACGCGTTTCCGTGCGCGTCAATCCAGACGTTGATGCCCGCACCCACGCCAAGATCTCGACCGGCAAGTCCGAAAACAAGTTCGGCATTCCCTTCAAGCGCGCTCGTGAAGTCTATAACCGCATCGCTGCGCTACCAAATGTGCAGGCTGTTGGCGTCGACATGCACATCGGCAGCCAGATCACCGACCTAGAACCCTTCGGCAATGCCTTTGGTCTGATGGCTGAACTTGTCAAAGCTCTGCGCGAAGACGGTCACACCATCGAGCATGTCGACGTCGGTGGCGGCCTCGGAATTCCCTATTCGGCCGATGGCGAACTGCCG
Organism: Devosia sp. WQ 349K1; assembly: GCF_016595685.1. NCBI lineage: Bacteria > Pseudomonadati > Pseudomonadota > Alphaproteobacteria > Hyphomicrobiales > Devosiaceae > Devosia > Devosia sp. WQ 349K1. The sequence continues at coordinate 75,977 of NZ_JAENGO010000006.1, forward strand.
CCTCATCCAGATGCTTACGCCGCTGTCGTACGCGACAAGGTCGGGCAGCTCGGCTGCTCGCTCGTTATTGAGCCGGGCCGCCTGCTCGTCGGCAATGCCGGTATTCTGGTCACCAAGGTGGAATATGTGAAGCGCGGCGAAAAGGACTTCGTCATTGTCGATGCGGCGATGAACGATCTCATCCGCCCCACGCTCTATGAAGCCCACCATGACATCGTCCCGGTCAACCACTCCAACCTCGCCCCCATCACGGGCGACATCGTTGGCCCCGTGTGCGAAACCGGCGATTACCTCGCCACTAACCGCACCATTCCGGGCGTCGTCGAAGGCGACCTTTTGGCCGTGATGAGTGCGGGTGCTTATGGCGCTGTTATGGCCTCAACCTATAACTCGCGCCCGCTTGTGCCCGAGGTCCTGGTTGATGGCAGCCGCTGGCACGTCATCCGTCCACGCAAGAGCATTGATGAGCTGCTCGCGCTCGATAGCGTGCCAGACTGGCTGTAATCAGTTTGGGGGTTAGATCGCTTGGGCCCTTTGGCCCAGCGACATGACCTCAACAGGAACACCCGCCAAGGCATCATCAACCTTCGCCAAAAGGTCGACGAGCGTAAACGGCTTTGGAATCACATCGTAGATCAGCGCCTCAAGCCCACGGCTGCGTTCGCGCTGATCTGCAAATCCTGTCATCAACAAAATAGTCAGCTCTGGATAGCTTGCCCCTGCGCGCTGCGCCAAGGCAATGCCGTCCAACACCGGCATCTTGATATCGGACAGCAGCAGGTCGAATGCGCCATTTTCGGCGTCCAGCGTTTCTGCAGCCAGCTCACCATCTTCCTCAGCCACAACCTCGTGGCCTCTCATTTTCAGAGCAGCTTCGACGAAGGCGCGGACCGATGGATCGTCCTCTGCAACAAGAATGCGTGCCATGCTGTTGTTTACCTCGTTGCCGAAATGCCGGCATGAGCAATAGGTTGAACCACTTGCGGCACCGCCGCCTGTGATGTCTGTTCTGTCCCCGGACGGACAGCGCTCCCCGTGGAGGCAAAGCTCAAGCGCACGCGTTGCGCATCAGCTGGTGGCAGCGTTAGTCGCGTATCAAACGTCGCTGTTTCCCCAGCCATAAGGTCGGGCACGCGCGGATTGACACTCCACTCATAAATAGCGCGTCCACTGCTATCCAAGAGACTGACCACCACCGGAGGCACCGGGACAGGTTTTCGGCCAATTCCTACAATTTGCGCCGAGACTGTGAGAACGTCCTTACCCTGCGAGAGGCTCCGCAGCGTCTGCAACTTGGTAAATTCCAAACCAACGGTATTCACGCCCAGCCCAATGCTGGAATAAAGGCCGGCCAGTTCCGGGTAACGTTCGACCAATTGCACGCGCGCAAAATAGCCAGTGCACAGCACGGCACAGAGCAACAGAACACTCGTCATGCGCGCACCACGGCGCACGCGGGCAAGCGGCAGGCGAGAACTTAAAGCACTTTGGCGGCGAGAAAATTCCGCCTGTCGTTGTTTTAATTCGGCGGCATTTGGCGGGGGCATAGTCAGGTCTACAGTCGTCTCACCGACAGATTCGTCGGGCATAACAGGAGCAACGGGCTCGGCAATCGCCTCAACCAATGCGGTGGTCTTTCGCCTGCTGCGCATTTTGGCCGCCTCGGCCATGGCCTCATCGAGCAGGTCTTCAGCCAGATCAGTGAGCTTGATTCCCTCAGGAATTGCAGGGGCTTCATTGACTGGCACTTGATCCCAAGCTTGCCGACAATGGGCACACTTTACCTTACGGCCAGCCGACCCTATGGCGTCAAACGCCACCTGGTATTTGGTCTGGCAATGCGGACAAGAAATAATCATCGCGCCGAGTGGCTTTCACATGGAGTCGCATTGACCCTAATGCCCACTTGTTAAAACTCCTCAAACCTCGCTAAAGCGACGTCATCACCACAATTGTGCCGTTTCCCCCGTCGAAACACTTGCCTAACACCGCGTCGGCTACACGACGCTGCTATGATGGCCGAAAGGCTGATTCGCCTTTTTGGCACCACCGGACCAGCTGGGGAGCATCCGTTCTTGATCGAGTTTTCCGATGTGGGTCTGCGCTACGGCCATGGCCCGGAGATCCTGAAAGACCTGTCTTTCTCCATCGAGCCCGGCTCGTTTCACTTTCTCACGGGCCCTTCGGGCTCTGGCAAGACCAGCCTCTTGCGCCTCTTGCTGCTGTCGCTGAAGCCGTCGCGCGGCAAAGTCACCATGTTTGGCGAAGACGTGGGCAATCTCGATCAGGATAGTCTTTTGCAAATGCGCCGCCATATCGGCATCGTGTTTCAGGAGTTTCGCCTGCTCGATCATTTGACCACCTTCGAAAACGTGGCCCTGCCGCTGCGCGTTCTCGGTCAGCCCGAAAGCGAATATCGCCCCAATGTGACCGAGCTGCTCGAATGGGTTGGTCTGGGCGAACGCATGCACGCGCACCCTACGCTTCTTTCAGGCGGCGAAAAACAACGCGCTGCCATTGCCCGCGCCGTGATCGCCCGCCCCAAAATTCTTCTGGCAGACGAGCCGACCGGTAACGTCGATCCAGAACTCTCGAGCCGCCTCGTACACCTGTTCGCCGAACTCAATCGCACCCTGGGTATGACCATTATTCTGGCCACCCACGAATTGCCCCTGCTCGATCGGTTCTCCTATCCGCGCATGGTTCTCAACAAGGGGGAGCTGGCCATCCATGGTTAAGCAGCTTCTGCGCTTCGTTCCGCGCCGCACCGGTGCCGCTCCAATCGTGCCGGAAAAATCCGTCGCCGGGCGCACCCTCCTTCTGCTCATCACCATCATGGCCTTCCTATCGGCCGTCACCTTGGGTGGCGTCGTGCTGGTGCAAAAATCGGCCATTGCCTGGTCCGCTGACGTTGGCCGCGAACTGACCATCCAGATCCGCCCGGTTGAGGGCGAGGTGATGGACAGCAATCTGCGCACCGCCGTGTCGCTGGCCCAATCCACCCCCGGCGTTGCCAATGCCCGCGCGCTGACCCTTGCCGAGAGCGAGGCTCTCCTAACCCCTTGGCTGGGCGCAGGGCTCGACCTATCGACCATCGCCATCCCGCGTCTTGTGGTGGTTCAGCTCTCTGATCCAAACTTGGCCGACGTCGAACAGCTTTCGCGCAATCTGCAAGCCATCAATGGCGCAAGCCTCGATACCCACGCCGCTTGGCGTCAACAGCTCAACACCATGGCCGGAACGGTTGTGTTCTCTGGTCTGCTGGTGCTTGGCCTCATTGGCGTTGCGACGGTTCTAGCCATTGTCTTTGCGACCCGCGGCGCCATGGCGACAAACCGCGAAATCGTCGACGTACTGCATTTTATCGGCGCATCGAATCGCTTCATCGCTGGCGAATTTCAGGGACGCTTCCTCTCTATTGGCCTGCAAGGCGGCCTCTTGGGCGCGCTTCTGGCGATCGTCTTCTTCCTCCTCGTAGGCACAGCCGCCAGCTCGGTTCTCCCCTCAGAAGCGACAGCGCAGATGGATGCTCTGTTCGGCCAATTCATCCTTGGCCTTGATGGCATCGGCTGGGTCATCGCCGTTGTGCCGGTTATTGCCGTCCTCACAGCCATCACCTCGCGCATCACCGTTCGTCGCTATCTCAGCGAAGCGTCCTAATCCAAATGCCTCGCCAAGTGCTGCCCATCACGCTATGACGAGGCAGCACCAGCCGTTGACAAGGCAACCCACATGTCGATCAGAACCGCGATCCAGGCCCTCCGAACCGTCCTGTTTTATGTGGTGTTTTTGGGTCAAACCGTAGTTCTGGCGCTGATCTTGGGCACCATTGCAGTCATCGCCGGGCGCACGCGCGTCGGCACTGCCATTGCCCGTTTCTGGTGCGCGTCCAACCTCGTTTATCTGCGCACCATCGTCGGCGTTAAAACCGAGGTCGAGGGCGCTGAAAACATCCCCCCCGGCGGCTGCATCATCGCCTCCAAGCACCAGTCCGATTGGGATATTTTCGGGCTATTCCCCCACATCACGCGGCCGGCCTTCATCGCCAAAAAAGAGCTGATGCGGATCCCCTTTTTCGGCTGGGCCGCACGCTCCATCGACTGCATCGAGGTCGACCGTCAGCGTGGCGCCGAATCCATTCCCCTCATGCTGCAAGATTCGCGCGCAGCCATCGAGCGCGGCTGCCAGATCGTCATCTATCCCGAGGGTACGCGCAAAGCCCCCCTCGCCCCGCCGGACTACCGGCAAGGCATCGTGCGCATGTACACCCAGCTCAATGTCCCCGTTGTGCCCGTCGCCCTCAATTCCGGCCTCTATTGGGGCCGCAATAGCCTCCTCATCTGGCCCGGTACAGCCAAAGCCCGCTTTCTCGCGCCGATTGAGCCCGGCCTCAGTCCCGATGTGTTCATGGACCGCCTGCGCTCCGCCATTGAGGCAGAAACCAATCGTCTGATCCTCGAAGCGGAAGCTGAAGGCCTCAACCGTCCCCTCGATGGTCAGCTCAAACAACGATTAGCAGCACTCCACAACGCAAAAAACACTACATCTTGATTTCCATCCGGAAGCGGACCATATAGGTAGACACATCGCAGAACATGCTTTGACTTTGCGTCAAATTTGTTCTACTTTTGTTCCGTGAGTTTGTATGGGTTCGCGAAATGGCGTGTGTTGATAGGAACGAGCAAGACAAAGCGACCGTCACACATTGGCTTGGCCGCTCCGGCCGAGACTATGGCCTTGTTCCCGAAAATCTCTCAAGCTTCAGCCTCAATACCGCCGCGCTCTATGTTTTAGCCGAAGGCTCGGTCATTGCTTGGGCTGGAACGGCCGATGATTTGATCGTCGACACCTCAAGCCGCGCCAAATTCCGTCAGGCTCTTGAAAACGCTACCGACGCTTTTTCCATGGATTGCCCAGACAATGCGCAAGCTGTGGTGTGGGATCTTGTCGGCACCCCGGGGCCTGCCCACCAACACGCCGCCTAGCTTACGCCGCAGCGCTATTGGCCTCTTGCAGCTGGCGAACAATGTCCGCCAAACGCTTATCGCGTATCCCCAGCTGGCTCAGCATATTGGCGGTGTTGATCACATAGTCGACATTGCGGCCCGAAATTCCGACACCCGCGCGGATGATCGCCAATTGCTCCGCGACCGGCAAGCTGCCCGCAAACTGCTCATGGGCTTCGTCCACGACATAGGCCAAAGCGCTCACCCGCCGCCCATCAGCCAACGTCACAGGCCGCCAGACGTCGCGATAGACCGAGGTGACGAGCTCGCGCGCATCAAGATAGGCCCGCACCTCATCCCAGACCGTCTCACTGACCTCAAAGGCCATGCCCCGGCAGGACCCGCCTCGCGCCAGCCCAAACACAAGTCCGGGCACATCCGGCGTTCCGCGATGATGATGCGAGATGATAGAGAGCGAGCGATGCGCCCCGCGAAGCATGCCCAGCTGCGACGACACGAAAGAAAAACCAGGGTTCCAAATCAGCGAACCATAGCCAAAGACCCATCGTGTTTGCATTCAGTCGAACTACCATGCTTGAACTGACCATCATGGTAATCCAGACCCGCCAGCGACACAAATGCAGTGCAAGCATCACAGTGATGCAAGCGCCGTCAGCGCCAGATAAGAAGAAGATATGAAGAAGCGAATCATCATTCTCGGCAGCGTTGTCCTGCTCGTCCTGCTGGCTTGGACCGGCGTCTGGTTCTACATTTCGGGCCAACTGCGCGAGCAGATCGGCCTGCTCGCCTATAATGATGGCGAGACCGCGCCGCAGCTGGTGTGCGAAACGCTCGACATCACGGGTTTCCCGTCCAGCTTTGCCATTGATTGCCGCAATGCCAGTGTCGTCACCGGCGACGTGTTGACCAAAATTCCAGCCGTCCGCGCCACAGCCTTTGTCTATAGCCCAACCAATGCCCGCGTCTCAGCGCTTGGCCCGGCCACGATTTCCGATGCTTTCACCGGCTCCGAGCAGAGCCTTGCCTGGTCTGGCCTTGAGGCCAGCATTCGCCTCAAGGATTGGCGCATTGGCCGCATTTCGCTGATCGCCGACGATCTCGTTTGGGCCGATCAGCTTTTTGGTGATCGCACTATCGCCACCAGCTCCAAGGCCGAACTGCATCTGCTCGATATTCCCGAAGCGCACAACACCGAAACCAAGCGCGCCTCGGTCGCCACCTATCTGCGCTTTGCCGATATTGAAGCCCCCGGCTTTAACGTCACCCAGACCAATGCCGAATTGGAAGCCGAACTCTCGGCCCTGCCCGATGATCTGCGCAAACTCGGCGCCGTCCCCTTCCTGCCCGATTGGCAGCAGGCTGGCGGCACGCTCAATCTCGTTGGCCTTCGCGCCAGCGATCCACAGGGCGACCTCAACGCCACGGGCGAGCTGACGCTGGACGCTGCAGGCTATCCAACAGGCTCGATCACCATTGATTCTGAGGGTGTAGCGCAGCGCTTGGGCGTAATGCTGGAAGAACCTGTGCGCACTCTGGTTCTGGGTGTGCCGGGCGAAAACGGCCGACACACCAATGTTCTAACCTTTGCCAATGGCGGCATGTCGGCAGGGCTTGTGCCTGTCGCCGCCATCCCGCCGCTGTTTTAAGCCTTATCGTCGGTTTTGGGCGCGGCCTCATGAGCGCGCCCAAAATCGGCAGCGGCCGTTTCCTGACCCGCATTGATGATCGACCGGCGAATGGCCCGCGTGCGGGTAAAGAGCGCTTCCAGCGAAGCCCCATCGCCGGTGCGAACAGCGCGCTGCAGCGCCGACAAATCTTCTGAAAAGCGTCCGAGCATTTCCAAAACCGCGTCACGGTTGGTCAGGAAAATATCGCGCCACATCACCGGATCAGACGCCGCGATACGGGTAAAATCGCGGAAACCCGAAGCCGAGAACTTGATCACCTCAGACTTCGTCGAAGCCTCAAGGTCGGCCACCGTGCCCACAATATTGTAAGCGATCAAATGCGGAATATGGCTGGTAATCGCCAGCACCATATCGTGGTGAGCCGCGTCCATGCATTCCACATTGGAACCCATGCCCTGCCAAAAACCGATGAGCTTGTCGACTTCTGCCTGTGGCACTTCCTCGCCCGGCGTCAACACGCACCAACGGCCAACAAAGAGCTCCGCAAAGCCAGCCGATGGCCCCGAGTGTTCAGTACCCGCAAGCGGATGTCCGGGAATAAAATGCACTGTATCAGGCAGATACGGCCCCACCGCATTGAGAACGTGCTCTTTAACCGAGCCAACGTCGGAAATGATCGCGCCCGGCTCTAGGTGTGGCGCAATGGTTTCGGCCAGCTTGGCATAGGTGCCAACCGGCGCGCACAGAATAACGAGGTCTGCGCCCTTCACGGCCTCGGCGCTGTCGAGCGTATAGATATCGCCAAGGTTCAGCGCCTTGGCCTCATCCAGCGTCTCTTGCTTGCGGGTTGCAATCGCAATGGTATCGACCAGGCCATGACGACGAGCCGCCAGCGCGATGGAAGAGCCGATCAAGCCAATGCCGATCAGCGCGAGCTTTTTAAACTGCGCCGCCATTACGCCCCCTTAAACTCTTTAAGCACCTGCGCCACCGCGCGCATCGCCTCTTCCGAGCCGATAGAAATGCGGATGCCGTTCCAAATATCGTAGGATTTGCCCACTTCACGCACGACATAGCCTGCGGCCAGCAGCGTTTCAAACGCAGCCGCGGCCTCTTCCTTGGTCTCAAACAGCACAAGGATGAAATTGGCCTGGCTTGGCAGCACGCGCATGGAATTGCCGCTCAGTTCAGCGGTCAGCCAGTCACGCCACTTAGCATTGTGAGCATTGAGCTGGGCTGTAAACTCAACGTCGCGCATCGCTGCGGCCCCGGCCATTTGCGCGGGCAGGTTGACGTTAAACGGACCACGAATGCGGTGCATGGCGTCGATGACGTGGTCAGGACCAACCATCCAGCCAATACGCGCCGCAGCCAGCCCCATTTTCGAGAAGGTGCGCACCATCACGACATTGTCGAATTCACGCACCAGCTCGATCCCAACCGAATAGTCGGCGGCCGTCGCGTATTCGGCGTAAGCACTGTCGATGACGAGCAAAATGTCGGGACGCAGACCCGCATGCAGGCGGCGCACTTCAGCGTCGGTGAGATAGGTGCCGGTCGGGTTGTTCGGATTGGCGAGCCAAATCACCTTGGTGCGCTCAGTCACAGCGGCAAGGATCAGATCGACGTCAGCCGTATAATCGGTTTCCTCGACCATAACGATCTGCGCGCCGGTCGCCTTGGTGATGATCGGATAGACCGAAAAACCATAGCGGTTCATCACCGCTTCATCGCCCTCGCCAAGATAGATCTGCGCCAGCAGGTGCAAAATATCGTCCGAGCCATTGCCGCAGACAATTGCCTCAGGGTCGATGCCATGCACCTCACCAATTGCCTCGCGCAAAATCTTCGACGAGCCTTCTGGATAAATCGCCAGCTTGTCGGCCATAGCGGCAAAGGCTTCGATAGCCTTTGGGCTGGCGCCGAGCGGGGATTCATTGGCAGAAAGCTTGATCGCATAGCTCCCCGGCGCACCGGACTTGCCGGGCAAATAGGGGGCAATGTCGAGAATGCCGGCTTGCGGCGTCGGGCGCTTATTTTCGGACATATTGGTCATCTGATTAGGCAGGAAAGCCGCGCGGACCATATGCAAACACAGAGCCAAAGGCAAAGCCTCTGTGGCACAATCCTGCAATCATCCCGAGCGTGCGGTTGCCGTCTTTAAGTTAGGCACGCGCACATAGCGCGTTTCTTTGATGCGGCGCGGCACAGCTGGAAAAGCCTCCTTGCGCGCCCGCACGCAAATCACCCCACTCATGGCCGAGCCGACGACGCGCCCTGCCCCTTCCCAAAAACGCGTTGAGCGCATCATCAGCTTAGAATTAATCGGCGGCACGAACAGCGCATCGCGCCAGGCCACTGGCACAAAGCTATGGTCACGCAGCAGCTTTTCAATCTGCCCACCCGAATACGGGTTTCCCTGACCAAAGGGCGTGTTGTCCCTTTGCGCCCACATGCCCCGTCGCCTTGGCACCACCAAAATGAGATGCCCGTTCGGCGCTGTGATCCGCCACAACTCGCGCATCAGTTCTTCGGCGTCCGCCACATGCTCAAGGGCATGAATGCCAATGGTCAAATCAATGGCAGCATCGTTCAACGGCATTTCGAGCGGATCGCACAACACCGTGCGAGATGGGCCTTCGCGCGGCCAGGATGAAGCCCCCTGCCGCGCCGGCATAAAGGCCAGAACCCGCTCAGCAGGCTCAAGAGCAAAGCGCATATAGGGTGTGGCAAAGCCAAGCCCCAACACGCGTTTTCCCTTCACGTCGCCAGCCAAAGCCACAACGTGCTCGCGCACAAGTGCGCGCGAAAGCCGCCCCAAAGGAGATTTATAATAAGCGATAAGGCGCGCGACATCCGAACTCATGCGTTAAACTTAGGAAACACGCGCGCTCTTGTCCAATCCCGGTTGTCATCGTGACCACGACTTCCTAGCGTGCGGCCAGTCAAATTAGGAGTTCGCAATGGCTTTGATCGTGGATGTCTTCCCCGCCCGTGACGATAATTACGGCTATCTCGTGCATGACGAGGCCACAGGTCGCACTGCAGCCATCGACGCGCCTGAAACCGCCGCCATCGAAAAGGCGCTCAAGGCACGCGGCTGGACCCTCACCGATATTCTCATCACCCACCACCACATCGACCACGTCGAAGCTATCGCCGATCTCAAGGCCAGCTATGGCGCGCGCGTCGTCGGTCCAAAGGCCGAAGCTGACAAGATCGAAGGCCTCGATGACCTCGTCGGCGAAGGCGACATTGTTTCGGTCGGCGATGCCAAGTTCGAGGTTTTCGCCACCCCCGGCCATACGCTCGGTCACATTGTCTTCTACAATGCCGAAGGCGGTCACCTCTTCTCTGCCGACGCCCTCTTCTCGCTCGGCGTAGGCCGCATGTTTGAAGGCACGCCCGGCCCAATGTGGGACGGCGTTAAGCGCCTGCGCGATCTGCCCGACGCAACGCTCGTTTATTGCGGCCATGAATACACCGCCTCGAACGCGCGCTTTGCGCTCTCGATCGACCCCAACAATGCGGCGCTTCAGGCCCGCGCTGCCGAAGTCACCGCTCTGCGCGACGCTGGCAAGCCAACCATTCCGTTCAACCTCGGCGAAGATAAGAAGGCCAATCCCTTCCTGCGCGCCGATGCTCCGGAACTGGCGCAGTTCTATGGTCTCTCGGGCGCAGACGCAGGCGAAGTCTTTGGCGCCATCCGCAAGGGCAAAGACACTTTCTAATCAAACTAGATTTAGGCCGGTGCAATCCACCGGCCTATTTTTCTGTCCATACGGCGCACAAAGACAGTTTTAAGCGGTTTTTAGCGAACTCCCGTCTAGCTAATTCTTAACAAATCGTTACCATCTGGCACAGCACTTGCCCCTAACTGGGTAAGGCACGCGTAAGAATGTTCCAAAATGGAACAGCGGGCCCAAAATGGAGCGATTTATGCCCGGACTGCCCGAATTCGATACAGATACGCCGGTGGTTTACTCTTTCCAGAGTGAGCTGAGCGCCCGTTCGTCTTCACCGCACTGCGCGCCAACCCCCGAATTTGTCTCCCAGCTGATCGCAGCGCGTGATCGTTTGCCGCCTCAGCGCCATCGCCGCACCAATACGGCAGAAGGCGCCGTCGGTGCCTATGGTCGCGGCATGAGCATGGCCGACCGCCGCATGCCGCTTGGCTATCGCAAGACTGTCGTCGCTTAACACTTCCACCCCGCAGACAAAAATGGCGCCCTGAGGCGCCAGTTTCGTCCAATCTTTGTCGCCGTGGATTAGTGCATTTCCACGTCGCGGCTGGCGCTGGTGATCGAAACGGTAAATCCGGCGACCACGTCGATCAGGCTCATCACCATGAGCAGGAAGAACACCGAGCTCGCCGCCGCTCCGACCAGCAAAAACTCCACCAAAAACAAAATGAACAGCGCCATTGAGAGCATGTGCTCAACGATGGACGCCTGTGCCGTGCGCGTGGACTTCAGCACCTCGAAGAACAGCAGCAAAATCCCGATTACGGCCAGAAAGTCGCCGGCGGTTATCGCCCAAGGCATGCCCGAAGGCATGGGCAGCGAAAACAGTCCAAAATTCCAGTTGGCCGGGTTCCCGCCAAAGAAAATGAACACAACAATATTGTAGAGCACAAAGGGGACGACCAGCAGTGGCGGAATAAACCGCCCCTTGTGCGCCCGCACCGAACGGCTTGGCATCATCACTGTTTCGCTCATCTCGCTCTCCGCGCCTTGATAGTCTTCCCTAGCAAACGCCGCGCGGCTGGAAAAGGCTTCCCACGCCGCTCAGCGACGAGGATTGATCACCCCCTCCCAGAAACCGAGTGACCAAGCCAAAAATCTTCTGCTAGCCTGCAAACGCCATTCCGGCAGGAGGAGACGACAATGACGACTCCAAAGAATACTGTCTGCATCTGGTACGATACCGAGGCAGAGCAAGCGGCCCAATTTTATGCGGCCACCTTCCCCGACACCCATATCCACGCTGTCCGCAGTGCCCCCGGCGACAATCCATCGACCAAAGCCGGTGCCGTTCTCACCGTCGAGTTTACGGTCATGGGCATTCCCTGCATCGGCATCAATGGCGGGTCCACCTTCAAGCACTCGGAAGCCTTTTCCATGCAAGTGTCCACCAAGGACCAGGAAGAGACGGACCGCTATTGGAATGCAATCACCAGCAATGGCGGCGAGGAGAGCATGTGCGGCTGGTGCAAGGATCGTTGGGGCGTCTCTTGGCAGATCACGCCCGACACCCTCACCCAAGCCATGCAGGCCGGTGGCGACGAAGCCCGCCGCGCCTTTGAAGCCATGATGACCATGAAGAAAATCGACGTCGCCGCCATAGACGCCGCTCGGCGCGGCTAGCACGCGCGAAAAAGCGGAAGGGACATCACGCCCCTCCCGCCAAAAGCCTTAGAGCTTGATCGGCTGGCCGGTCCGCACGCTCTCGTCTGCCGCAATGCAGATGTTGAGCGAAGCCACCGCGTCATTCATATGGCGCGTCAGATCATAGTCTTCTGTGATCGCGCGATAGAGATAATCCTGCTCGCGATCGCACAGCCCCTGATGGTCCGGCTCCCCATGCATATCGAGCCACTCGTCGGCCTTGAGCGGCTTGTTGTCCGCATCGAGCCCTGCGTGATGCACCAAAATGCGCGAGGTCTGGGTGTGCGCATTGATATCGGCCGAGGCCGCGCCCTGATCCATGACGATGGACACCGACCCATTGGCCGAGATCACGTCTTTCACAAAGAACGCGGTTTCCGACATCATCGGGCCCCAGCCCGCCTCATACCAGCCGACGCTCCCATCATCGAACAGCACCTGGAAGTGGCCGTAATTATACATGCCTTCCGGCAGACCCTTGGCCAGCGGCACGCCCATGCCACGCACTTCCACCGGGGTGGCATCGGTGATCTGGCACATAACGTCGACATAGTGCACGCCACAATCAACGATGGGCGACGTGGTCTGCATGATGGAGCGGTGAATGTCCCAAGCTGCCCCGCTCGACTGCTGGTTGAGGTTCATGCGGAACACATAGGGTCCACCGAGCTTGCGGGCCTGCTCGATCAGTGTCGTCCACGATGGGTGGTGACGCAGAATATAGCCCACCACCAGCTTGCGCTTGTACTGCTCGGCCGCCGCCACCACGCGACGCGCATCCGCGACCGTTGCTGCCAAGGGCTTTTCCACGAACACATGCGCGCCCGCTGCCATCGCCGCTACGGCATAGTCAGCATGGGTATTGGTATGCGTTGCAATCGAGACGACGTCCGGCTTGAACTCAGCCAGTGCCGCTGCGTAATCCGTACGCAGCGGATAAGAGGCCAGATCCTCCGGCAGATTGCTCGGCGCCGAGCGGTTCACCAGACCCACAATCTCAAAGCCTTCGTGGCTATGATAGGCCAATGCATGGCTACGACCCATTTGGCCTAGTCCAACCACCAGTACTTTAAGCGGTGTTGCGGTCATGAAGGGTCTCCCGAAAAGTTAAAGGGTGCGACGAGCGGCAGCAATCTGACGCGCGCCCAGAGTGGACAGCGCCACCGAGTACAAAGTGGGGTTGGTTGCGGTCATGGTTGGGATCACGCCATTGCCCGCGACATAGAGATTGTCAAAATCCCACACCTTGCTGGTGGCGTCGCAAACGCTGGTGCCGTCATTGGCCTCGCCCATGCGGATCGTGCCCTGATAGTGCAGCGAGCTGCCCACTGGCAGTTGGATCGTGGCAAAGCCCGGCGCTGGACGACCAATAATATTGGCAATGCGCAAGGCGGTTTCCTTGGCATATTCGATACGCGCCAGATCCGCTGCCGATTGCTGCCACTTGATCGAGATCGACGGCAGGCCGTGCCAATCGAGATTGTTCTCGTCAAACTCGATGCGATTGTTTGCGTCGACATCGGCCGGCACAAACACGCCCATGCCCACTGGATAGCCCGAAAACTCTTCATTGACCGGCATGCTGCTCAGGCTGGTCTGGGCAATCGTCACCGAGAAGGGGAAATCCTTGGTCGCTGGGATCCAGTTCATCGCCCGCATAGGCTCTTTGCTCTGGAACTCAGCAATCTGGGAGATCATGTAGTGATCGTTGATATAGCGCCCCAGCGCCGCTGGGCGAATGCCCGAGGCAAAAAGGATCTGCGGCGTGTGCAGCGAATCGGCGGCAACCACCACGGTGGCGGCCGTAATAACGAAGCTTTCGCTCTCGCCCGCACGGACCAATTCAACGCCAGTTGCGTGGCCATTCTCATGGATAACGCGGCGGCAAATGGTTTCCGCCAAAATCTGGAAGCGTTCCTTCGGCTCTTTGACCAGATCGCCTAGGATCACATCGGTGCCGTGGTAGAACAGATCGCCGTCCTTTGGCGTTGCCGCCAGCGGCATTGGGCGCACGGTGCGATCGTCGTTCCGGCCCGGATTAAATTCCGCCCCCAAGCGCTCGCGCAGTTGCGCAGCAACTGCGTCGCCTGCACGCGGGTCCTTATTGGTGCCCAGCAGCTTTTCAGCGTCGGCGACAGCCGCGTCAAACACATCGCTCGCAATGAACGGGACGCGTTCTGCCTCCGATGGCGTTGGTGTGCCGGTCGACCACTTTGTGCCCATGCCACCGACGTTTGCCGCCGAGAAGCCTGCGAACAGGCCCTGACCATCATCGCCCTCATTGGCGATGAACAGGCCCGAGCGGCGCAGTAGCGAGGCGTCGAAACCGCCCGCGCGACGGGCTTCCCATTCTTCCTTGGAGATCGACAGGCGACGGCTACGATCGGCGCCCTGCGCCAGCGTTTCCAGCTCAGCGCGCTTTTCCAAATCCAGCACGTTGTCGAGGTGCCCGCCCACTTCCGGAAGGATTTGAGGGCCAGCCTCCACCATCACGATGCGGGCTTCAGGCCAATTGTTGCGGATCACGCGCGCATAGGCGCTCCCATTGGGGCCGCTACCGATGATGACGACGTCGGTGGAGAAAGAAGACATGAAACGAATTCCATCAAAACGCTGGTATGAAATTGGTATCAATTGTGCAAACTCGATGTAAAGTAGCCAACTGAAACTAATGCGATAATTTCTATTCCCGGAGCGCGCTGATGAAGATCGGTATGTCCTCTTATAGCTTCCTCCCCCTGCTCTCGAATGGCAGCCTAAGCGTCGATGGCCTGTTCGATTGGCTCAGCGCAAATGGCGCCGAGCACCTGGAAATCGCAACCTTCAGCTTCGCACCACCCGGCGAAGGATCGACCTATGATCTTGCCAGCGATGAAAAAACTCTTCGCGCGCTGGAAGCCGCCGTTGCCCGCACCGGCATTCCCATCTCCGGCTTCTGCCTCGGCGCAGACATGTTGGGCGAAAATCGCGCCGAGGAGATCGCCAAAGTAAAACGCTACGTTGATCTTTGCGCGCGGTTCGGCGTCAACTATTTGCGCCATGACATCGTCATTTGGGGCAATCGTCTGGCCGACACTCAGGCCATTGAAGATGCCTATCCTATCCTCGCCGATGCCTGCCGCGAGATTGCCGAATATGGCGCCAGCAAAAATGTGGTCACCAGCGTTGAAAACCATGGCTTCGTCATGGTTTCAGCCGAGCGCCTGACGCGTCTCCATCATCTGGTCAACCACCCCAATTTCAAGCTCACCGTCGATGTCGGCAATTTCCTCTGCGTCGACGACAATCCCTATGTCGCCACCAACCGCACCTTGCCCCTCGCTAGCTTCGTCCACTTCAAGGATTTCTATATGCGCCAAGCTGAGCCCGGTCCGGGTTGGCTGAAAACGGCCGGCGGCGAGTTCATTCGCGGCTCTGTTCTGGGCTATGGCGATCTCGACATTCAGGCCCTTGCCGACGCGGTCATCGCCTCCGGCTATGATGGTTTTGTCTCGCTCGAATATGAAGGGGGCGATCCAACCCTGTTTGGCTGTGAGCATGGCCTCAACAATCTCAAACGCTTCCTGCGCCAATCATCCGCCGCATAAAACAAAACCCCGCCACGACAGCGGGGTTTTTCTTTTAAAGAGGCAAGGCGCGTCGCGAGGCTAGCGCCTAAAGCGTGATCAGGCGATCAAATCGCGCCTTCATATCGGCGAGATGGTTGCGGTCGCCGCCCGGCATTTCCACCGAAGCCCAGCCGGAATAACCGATCTTGGCAAGGCTGGCGTTCACCGCAGCCCAATCCACATCACCCTCGCCCAGCTCCACCTCAAAGCCCTTCCACGGGCCTTCGGCGTTCATCTTGGCAAGGCTATATTCCTTGACATCGAGGCGCATGATGCGTGTGCCCAGCGCTTCAATCCAGTCGCATGGATTGCCATAGCGCAGCACATTGCCGATATCGAAATACCAGCCCAGATGGTCGTTCTCAAAACCATCAATCAGATGCGCGGCTTCGAGCGGGCTCAACAGGAAATTGTTCCAGACGTTTTCAAGCGCAATCTTGATGCCGATCTCTTCGGCATGCGGCAGCAGGCGATCAATGCCTTCAACAGCGCGGTCATAAGCTGCCGCATAGCTGGTCTTGTCATTGACGACGCCGGGCACCAACAACATGGTTTCCGCGCCATAGGCCTTGGCCTGCTTCATGCCTTCAATGCTCGCTGCAACGCAGGCGTCACGCACCGCAGGATCAGGGTCAGTGAGCGGGGTCGGCCAATGGGCCGAATTGATCACGCCCGGAATAGCCACGCCGGTCGCATCGCGTCCCGCCAGCACTTCCGCCAGCGGCAGATCATTGGGCGCGTCCAGCTCAACCCCATCAAAACCAAGATCAGCGACCAGACGGAACTTGTCTGCAATCGAAAGATCTTCTTCGATCATCGACCATTTGAGGCTGGTCTTGGCCATAGGGCGGGAAGAGGGAGTGGTCATAGCAACAAACTCTGGTTCTGCGTCGCCCTAACCCTAATGCGCTCCGGCCGAGGTCTGAAAGCCCGAAACCGCACTTACCGTCTCCTTCCCCAATTGGAACGGCTCCTTCAAACAGTGCGCTCTTGTCGCAGGCTGAGCTCTCTTGTCCTCGCTCCCCCGCCCGGCCATATCGCAGTTTCAATCCCCCTATCCTTCTATCCGATCTCCTGAACGGACGAGTTTTTTGTCGCTTAATCTTAAAATCATCATCGGCAGCACCCGCCCCGGTCGTGTCTGCCCCAAAATTGCTGCTTGGGTTGCTGAAAGCGCCATTGCCCACGGCCAATTCAATGTCGAGATTGTCGATCTGGCAGAAGTGAACCTGCCGTTCCTCGATGAGGCCACCCACCCTCGCTTGCAGACCTACGCCTTCGAGCACACCAAGAACTGGTCGGCCATCGTCGGCTCGGCCGATGCCTTCATTTTCGTAACCCCGGAATATGATTTCTTCACCCCCGCCGTCACCATCAACGCCATTCAGGTGCTGATGAACGAGTGGGCCTATAAATGCGCGGGCGTGGTCAGCTATGGCGGCGTTTCTGCCGGTCTGCGCTCAGCACAGACCCTGCGCACCCTCCTGAGCAACGTCAATGTGCACGCCATCCCGCAGGTGGTGCCCGTGCCGATGTTCCCGCAGTTCATGCAGGATGGCGTGTTTACGCCAAACCAGCCCATGATTGATGGGATGACGCTTCAGCTCAACGAACTGGCCAAATGGGCCGCAGCGCTCAAGCCAATGCGCGCCTAAACTGAACGATGCCGCCTCCGGGCGGCATTTTTGTTTGCGTGACAACTTGCGTTTGCCGCCCTAGCATCACGCATCCAAACCAAGCTGAGGAGGCCAGAATGCCTCACTTTCTAGCAGTCTATACGATGACTCCAGAAGACCTCGACCGCTTCCGCGAACGCCCTGAGGAAGAGCAGAACGCCGTGGACGATCAGGGGCTCCCGGCGTGGGAAGCTTGGGAGAAGACCCATGCGGCCATGATCGTTGATAAGGGCGGAATGGTGGGAGGCACCCTGCGCGCGTCCGGCTCCGGCATTGCTCCGGCCAAGAATGACATCTGCGGCTATATCGTTGTCGAGGCCGAAACGATTGATGCCGCCGCAGCCATTTTTGCTGACCACCCGCATTTTGCCATCTTCCCCGGCAGTGGCGTCGACATCATGCCCTTCGTCACGCCCTACCCCATGCC
The DNA here is from genome assembly GCF_016595685.1 of Devosia sp. WQ 349K1. NCBI lineage: Bacteria > Pseudomonadati > Pseudomonadota > Alphaproteobacteria > Hyphomicrobiales > Devosiaceae > Devosia > Devosia sp. WQ 349K1. Next base: position 93,670 of record NZ_JAENGO010000006.1, read on the forward strand.
CTAAATACAAAATGCCGCCCCTTACGGAGCGGCATTTTTTTGATCCCCCACATCCGGATGCTTGTGCAAGCCCGGATGCAAAAATCTAAAAGTCAGCGCTTGAGCGGGCCGACCATCTGTTCTGGCTTCACTTCAGCGTCGAACTCTTCGCCGGTGAGCAGACCCAGTTCAATCGCGGTTTCACGCAGGGTCGAACCGTTCTTGTGAGCGGTCTTGGCGATCTTGGCCGCGTTGTCATAGCCAATCTTGCGGTTGAGCGCTGTTACCAGCATCAGCGACTGGTCCACCAGCTGCTTGATGCGCTTGTGGTCTGGCTCAATGCCGATGGCGCAATTGTCGTTGAACGACTTGGCCGCATCCGCCAGCAGACGCACGGACTGCAGGAAGTTGTAAGCGATCACGGGCTTGAAGACGTTGAGCTCGAAATTGCCCTGCGAAGCCGCAAAGCCAATCGCCGCGTCATTACCCATCACCTGCGCCACAACCATGGTCATGGCTTCCGACTGAGTCGGGTTCACCTTGCCTGGCATGATCGAAGAGCCCGGTTCGTTTTCTGGGATGGTGATTTCACCCAGACCCGAGCGTGGACCCGAAGCCAACCAGCGCACGTCGTTGGCGATCTTCATGAAGGCAACAGCGAGCTGCTTGAGCGCGCCCGAGGTGCCGACAAAAGCGTCGTGCCCCGCGAGCAGCGCGAACTTGTTCGGGCCAGTCACAAAGTCATGCCCGGTCAGCGCCGCGATTTCCGCCGCCACAGTCACCGCATAGTCTGGATGGGCGTTAAGCCCGGTCCCAACAGCGGTCCCGCCCAGCGCCAGCTCCTTGAGCTGCGGCATGGTCTTCTTGATGGCGTCGAGCGCATAGTCGATCTGCGCCACCCAGCCCGAGATTTCCTGACCAAGGGTGAGCGGGGTTGCGTCCTGCAAGTGCGTGCGGCCGATCTTGACCACATCCATGAACTCTTCGGACTTGGCATTGAGCGTGTTGCGCAGCAGTTCGACGCGTTCGTAGAGATAATTCTCGACCGCTTCCACCGCCGCGATATGCATCGCAGTTGGATAGGTGTCGTTCGAGCTCTGGCTCATATTGACGTGATCGTTCGGGTGCACAGGCTTCTTGGAGCCCATGACGCCGCCCGCCATTTCAATGGCGCGGTTCGAGATCACTTCGTTTACGTTCATATTGGACTGCGTGCCCGAGCCGGTCTGCCAGACAACGAGCGGGAAGTGGTCAGCGAGCTTGCCTTCGATGACTTCATCGGCCGCAGCAACCACGAGGTCGCGCGTTGCTTCATCCATCAGGCCCAGCTTGTGATTGGCCAGCGCCGCCGCCTTTTTCAGAATGCCGAAGGCACGGATGATTTCGACGGGCATCTTTTCCCCGCCGATATCGAAGTTCATCAGGCTACGCGCCGTCTGTGCCCCGTAATACTTATCGGTCGGAACCTCGATTGTGCCCATGGTGTCCGATTCGACGCGCGTGCTCATTTGCCTTCTCCAAACTGTTTGCAAACACCGCTTCTTGTGGCGGTGGGGGTAAACAAAAACGGCCGACCCATCACTGGATCGACCGTTTAATATCAAATCTAGCGCATCTGCGCCAAACCGCCTTTCGGCTTAGCCCTTGACCGCGAGGATCTGGCGACCGCGGTACATGCCGGTCTTGAGATCAACGTGGTGCGGACGGCGAAGCTCGCCCGAATCCTTGTCTTCGACATAGGTTGGGTTTGCAATCGCGTCATGCGAGCGGCGGAAACCGCGCTTCATTGGCGAAGTTTTGCGTTTTGGCACTGCCATGGTCGGAACTCCGAATTCAATATCGTTGTGCCGCCAACTAGCGGCCCAGAGAGATTATCTCTGTCAGGATTGGTGCGGTCTATAGATCAGAAAACCACCCTTGGCTAGGGGTTTCTGACTCAAAACACGGGCCTTTGCACTAAAGTGAGAGCTGCCCGCCCTGCCCCACACAGGACGCCCGGGCCCCATATTCTTGGGCACGCTGCTGCACAATCCCCGCCACGCGGCTGAGTCCGCGATTAGGATTGGCCGGATTGCGCACGATCGGATTGGGCAGTGTCACCGCCAAAAGGCTCGCCGTCCGCCAGTCCAGATTCTGCGGCTCCCGCCCAAAAGCCCGGTTAGCGCCCGCTGCCACACCAAATTCCCCGTCCGGTCCCCATTCGGCGATATTGAGATAGATCTCCATGATCCGCTTTTTGGGCATGACCAGATCGATATACATCGCCAGCGGCACCTCGAGCGCTTTGCGCACCGCGCTCTGCCCATTCCAAAGGAAGAGATTGCGCGCCACCTGCATGGTCAGCGTCGAAGCGCCGCGGGTGGGTTTGCCAGCAAAGTAATTGTCGATCTCGATTCTCAGGGCGCTCATGTCGACCCCCCAGTGCCGACAGAACTGCCCGTCCTCGGAAAGGATCACCGCGGCCTTCAAGCGGTCGGAAATATCGTCGATATCGCGCCACACCCGCGTCACCGGTTGCCCCGTCACCCCGCGCACCATCATCGGCACCGAAATGGGCGGCACCACCAGATAGATCGGCGTCATCACCACGGGAATGGCGATCAACACCCCGAGAATGATCATCGGTATTTTGAGGGCTCTAAAGAGTGATTTGATGCCTTTGGACATTCCCCCTCTTTAAAAGAACCTCTCGGTCCTGCAAACCCGTGCCATCCCGGCCTCTTGCTGTATTTCCCCCTTCGGGCTAGCAACGAGCCATGTACGATTTTTCTGCCGATAGCGCTGATTGCGCCCGCGCCGTTGAAGCCGGCCTCTCGCAATATCTAACGGCCACTCAGCTGAGTGGACCGGGTCTTCCTGCCGATCGCCTGGTTGAGGCCATGCGCCACGGCGCACTCGAAGGCGGCAAGCGCCTGCGCCCGCTGCTGGTGCGTCAGGCCGCAGCCATTTTCTCCGTGCCCAAAGAGGCGACGCTGAGCGCGGGTCTCGCTGTTGAGATGATCCATTGCTATTCGCTGATCCACGACGATCTGCCCGCCATGGACAATGACGACATGCGTCGCGGTCGCCCCACGGTCCACAAGGCCTATGACGACGCCACAGCGATTCTCGCGGGCGACGCGCTCCTCACCCACGCCTTTTCCATGCTGGCCGATGAAGCCTGCCACGCAGACCCTACGGTGCGCATTCGCCTTGTCACCGAGCTCGCCTCCGGCGCTGGTGCTGGCGGCATGGTTGGCGGGCAGATGCGCGACATCGAAGGGGAAAAGGGCGGCTTCACCCCGGATGAGATTTCCACCATGCAGGCGATGAAGACCGGCGCGCTCATTCGCGCCTCCGTCCGCATGGGCGCGATTCTCGGTGGTGCTGAACCGCGCGCTCTCTCCGCCCTCACAGCCTATGCCGAAGCCGCAGGCCGCGCCTTCCAGCTGGCCGACGACATTTTAGACGTCACAGCCACCGCTGAGACCATGGGCAAAGCCACGGGCAAGGACGCCGATAAGAATAAGCAAACCCTCGTCGCTCGTCTGGGCGTCGATGGCGCGCGCGAGGCGCTGGCGCAAATCGTCAATGAAGCGGTTGGGTGCCTCCGCACCTTTGGCCCCAAGGCCGACGGCCTACGCGCCACCGCCCGCTATTTTGCCTCACGGGAGAAATAACTTGGCTCAGCTCCTCAGCGTTAATGTCGGCGTCCCGCGCAACATTCCCGGCACCCAGACGCTGACGGGCATTTATAAGCTTCCCGTTGCTGGCCCGGTCGCCATCACCCGCGAAGGCATCGCCACAGACATCATCGCTGACCGCCGCCACCACGGCGGCGCCGATCAGGCGATCTACGTCTATTTCCAGGAAGACTATATTTTCTGGGAAACCCAAGGCATCGCCACCGAGCCCGGCCTCTTTGGCGAAAACTTCACCCTCTCGGGCACCGATAGCCTCACCTGTGCCATTGGCGATCGCTTCACCATTGGCGAGCTCGTTCTTGAGGTGACCTATTACCGCAAGCCTTGCCGCACCTTTTCGGCCCGCATGGGCGATCCGCGCTGGCTCAAACGCTTCCACAAAGCCCGACGCTCCGGCGCTTATTGCCGTGTGATCACCCCTGGAGCCGTGCAAGCAGGCATGGATGTCACCATCACCCCCTACTCTGGCGAAAGAATCACCACCGCCGAAATCATGGGCTATGATGGTGTTGCCCTCATCCCCGACGATTTCATGCGCCGCGCTCTCACCACGCCACTGCGGGAAAAGACGCGCGAAAAATACGAAACCAATTTGAACCGACTATTCTGAGTTTTCCATGAGCCTTGAATCTGTCCAAGCGGACCTCGCCGCCCGCGCCCCAGACCTTGCCGTCATCGTCACCGAAGACTCCACTGCAACTGTTCAGCTGGCCGCCGAAGTCCATGGCGTTGAACCCGGACAGATCGCCAAAACGCTTTGCATCAAAGTCAAAGACGAAGAGTTCTTGCTGGTCACGCGTGGCGATGCCCGTCTCGACAACCAAAAGTCCAAAACCGCCTTTGGCGGCCGTCCGCGCATGTTGGGTGCTGAAGACGTGCTTCGTCTCACCTCCCATCAAGTCGGCGGCGTTTGCCCCTTTGGCCTGCCCGCGCCGCTCAAAATCTATCTCGATACCTCGCTCAAGATTTATGACGAGGTCATCCCCGCAGGCGGCAGCACCCATTCCTCGGTGCGCCTGACCGTCGAACGCCTCGCCGAGCTCTGCGGCAGCAATTGGGTCGACGCCGCCCAATTGCCGGAGTAACGCGATGAGCCCAGAGCAGTTCATTGCGCAAAAGCTCCCGCTTCAGCCTTTGAGCCTCTGGCCCGAGATTGTTCTGCATCAAGCCAATGCCCATAGCGGCCTCACCGCTTGGCTTGAGGCCTATGGCCACCCAGCCGCACCCTATTGGGCCTACGCATGGGCTGGCGGGGCCGCGCTGGCCCTTCATCTCAAAGCCCATCCGGAGTTGGTTGCCGGTAAAACGGTTCTCGATCTCGGCTCGGGCTCAGGACTGGTGGGCATAGCCGCTGCCAAGCTGGGCGCCGCTGCGGTCTTCGCCCTAGACCCAGATCCATTGGCGCAAGTGGCAACCACGCTTAACGCCGAGGCCAATGGCGTTGCCCTCACCCTCGTCCCAACCTTGCTCCACACCGACATCGTCGTCGCGGGCGATGTCTTTTATGACGAGGACAGCGCCGCAGCCGTCCTGCCGCTCCTTCAAGCCCTTGCCCAAACCGGCACGCAAGTTCTGATCGGCGATCCTTATCGATCCACCCGACCCTCTGACGCCATGCGCGAGATCGCGCGCTATTCTGTGCCAGACATGGGCGCAAAATCCCCCGTCCCATCGGGCATTTTCGCGCTCATCGAGCCCCTTTAAGAAGGTTCCCTCCCCCTCGCGCATATCGGCCTTGCCCGGCCAAAACTTGCCAATATGTCGCAATCCTCCTATATCGGCAGCTCAAGAGGACGACCTCTTCCAGTTTGGTTTGTGTACCGGGACGGCCCGGATAACCATGGGGTCATCCATGCGCACCACACGTGATCGTATCCGCCACGCCATCTCTTTCGAGCTCATCGGCATTTTGCTCGCGACCCCGCTCGCGGCCTTCGCCTTCCATTTGGAGGGCGGCGATTCGATGGTCAATGTTATCGCCAGCGCCACCGTCGCCATGCTGTGGAACTACATCTATAATTTGATGTTCGACCACGGCATGCAGCGCTTCCGGGGCACAACCGAAAAGACCAAGCTGATCCGCGTCTTTCACGCGATCTTCTTTGAAATCGGCCTGCTCGCGATCATGCTGCCACCCATCGCTTGGTACCTGCAAATTTCGCTACTCGACGCCTTCATCATGGATCTGGCCCTCGCCATTTTCTACATGATCTACGCGCTGGTCTTTAACTGGGCCTACGACCGCATCTTCCCGCTGCCGGAATGGACTGAAGGTAACGCGTAATTTCTCGATCAAACTGTCGCAGCATCTGGCTGAACACACATTAATCACCTACCTATGCTGCGCCGTCTAAGGACGGCGTAGTTCTGGGTTAGGTATCAAATGAAGCTGTTTTATACGCCAGGCGCTTGCTCGCTGGCTTCGCATATTGTTCTGAACGAAATCGGCGGCACTTTCAGCATTGAAAAAGTCGACCTGCGCGCCAAGACAACCGAAAGCGGCGCTGATTTTCTCGCGCTGAACCCACGTGGTGCTGTTCCGGCGCTCGAAGTGGCTCCAGGCACCGTTATTTCGCAGGGCCCTGCAATTCTGCAGTATCTCGGTGACAACTCCGACATCGCCGCTTTCAAGCCTGCTTACGGCTCGATCGAACGCGCCCGTCTCCAAGAAGCGCTCGGCATCATTGGCGACACGCACAAGGCTTTCGGTGGCCTGTTCAAGCCAAATCTGTCGGACGAAGAAAAGGCCGCCGTTATCGGTGAAATCAACCGTCGTGTTGGCCAGATCGAAGCAACGCTCACCGACGCCAGCCCATATTTCCTCGGTGACTTCACCCAGGCCGACGCTTATGCCTTCACAGTCATCAACTGGGGCCGCCAGTTCCTCGACTTTGCAGCCTTCCCACGCGTTGGCGCACTGATGGCCGCCGTTGGCGCCCGCCCAGCCGTTCTGGCAACGCTCAAGGCCGAAGGCCTGATCTAAGGCGCACGCCAAGCCAAACAAACAAAAGGGGCGCTCAGCGCCCCTTTTTTCAATTCAAATGCCCGGTGAATTTTAAAGCGCTGAGCACGATGATCAGCATGGCGAACCAGAACAGTCGCCGTACATTGCGTTCACTCATTCAGCCGCATCCTGACGGCCTGTGCCGAACTTCTTTTCAATGTAATCAGCGACCATGGCCTTAAACTGATCGGCCACATCGGCCCCGCGCAGCGTTGCCACCTTCGCGCCATCGACAAAAACCGGCGCCGCTGGTGTTTCCCCGGTACCGGGCAGCGAAATGCCAATATTGGCGTGCTTGCTCTCGCCCGGACCATTGACGATGCAGCCCATCACTGCGACCGAAAGCGTTTCCACACCGGGATAGCGCTCGCGCCACGCAGGCATGGAGTCGTTGAGGTGGGTCTGAATTTCCATGGCAAGGGTCTGGAAGGTCGAAGACGTGGTGCGTCCGCACCCCGGACACGCCGCCACAACCGGCAAGAATTGACGGAAACCCATGGTCTGGAGCAGTTCCTGCGCCACTTTCACTTCCGTCGTCCGATCGCCACCCGGCTCCGGCGTCAGCGAAATGCGAATGGTGTCGCCAATCCCCTGCTGCAGCAAAATTCCGAGGGCCGCCGAGGAAGCCACAATGCCCTTAGAGCCCATACCGGCCTCGGTCAGACCAAGGTGCAAGGCATAGTCGCAGCGTGCCGCCAAATCCTGATAGACCGCGATCAGATGCTGCACATCCGACACCTTGGTCGAGAGCAAGATCTTATTGCGCGGCATGCCGAGCTCTTCGGCCCGCGCCGCAGAAAGCAGAGCAGACTGGATGATTGCCTCGCGCTGCACAGCCGCAGCCGAGATCGGCTGAGCCGAATTGGCGTTATCATCCATCAACCGCGTCAGCAGCTCTTCGTCGAGCGAGCCCCAATTGACGCCGATGCGCACCGGCTTGTCGTATTTATTCGCGATCTCAATCAGTGTGGCAAACTGGGTATCGCGCTTGGCTTTGAAACCCACATTGCCCGGATTGATGCGATACTTGGCCAAAGCCTCCGCACAGGCGGGGTGATCGGTGAGGAGCTTATGGCCGATATAGTGAAAATCCCCGACCAGCGGCACGTCATAGCCCATGGTCAGAAGACGATCACGAATCTCAGGAACCGCTGCCGCGCTCTCGTCGCGATCGACGGTGATGCGCACGATCTCAGAGCCAGCGCGCGCCAGCTGCATGACCTGCTTTACGGTCGCATCGATGTCGGCCGTATCGGTATTGGTCATGGATTGGACCACGACGGGAGCCCCGCCGCCAACCATAACGCCACCGACATTGACACCAACAGACTGCCTACGCGGCGCTGGACCGGACATATTCTTCCCCGAAGATACTCTTGCCTACGCAAATAGGCCTTCCACCATGCACTGGCAACTCAACAATGGCGTGACGCTCAACGCAAGTGTGCAACCGTGCCTATCGAGGGGCGCGATATTCTCGCATGCCAAGGCCGCGCCCAGTGGGCCGCCCAGAAGTGCCAGCCAAATGCCACAAAAAGGCCAATAGCGGCCAAAACGCCAAAACCGTGCGTATCGGCAGAAATTTGCGTTATATATCAGCGCTCAAGAACCCGTGAATTTTGTGATCACCGACAAGTCTTGAACGGGAGCAATCATCCCCCATTTATGGGTCATGATGAACCTCCTCCTCCCCCGTCTGATCCTGTTCCGCAAAGAAGTCGCGCAGCTCTGGAAAGCATTCTGGGCACGCGAGACGCCGCTTTATCTCAAAGCGGCAACGCTGTTTACAGCCTTCTACCTCATCAACCCCTTTGACATCGTTCCCGATGTCCTGCCCTTTATTGGCTGGGTGGACGATTTTGTCCTTATCCCTCTGATGGTTAGCTGGATCGTCTCGCGTATGCCGGTTCCCGCTAAGGTCTATGCCGGCAAGCATGGCCCAACCATCGACGGCACAGCCAAGCGTCGATAAATCAAAGGTATAGTCCAGCAGAGTTACAAGTTTAGTTTTTTGCCGTGACAGCGAGCACTTATTCCGCGTAAGAATAATTTATACGTGAAATGGTGCTCCTAATGGATCGACAGATTACGAATTTTACTTTTAGCCTTGCTGGACCTGCTACACTTTCGGCTTTTGCAGTTATTTTTTTAGTTCTCTATTTTCAAAATCGACAGCATATACATCTGCTGATATTTGCTGCCACCGCTGGCACGTTCAGCCTTGGCATGCTCACCCAAATCATTGATGCGCTTAACGAAACAGAGACTGGCCTCCCGGCCAATATTCTCTACGTCATAGCGGGCTTCCTGTTCTGCGCAGGACTTGCCAAGCGCATCGGTCGGCAGCCGCCCTACCGCGTTATGATCCCCGTGCTGATCATACTTGCCCTGCAAACGTGGTACTTCACCTCGGTGAACCCGAACCAATTGGCGCGCATCTATCTTCTCAATTTCTCGGCCGGACTGATCCTGATCATTACGGCCTTAACAGCCATGCCCGCACGCCACGCAGTGTTCACCGAAAAGCTGCTGTTCTGGAGCTTACTGCTTTTCGGACTTCACTTTTTCCCGCGCACTATTCTGACTGCCGGCTTCGGCCTGCAGATGGAGCCGGACGATTTCATGATCTCGTCCTATTGGTTCACATTGCAATTGTGCCTTGCGGCCTTTGGATCAGCGGTTGCCATCGCAGTGCTGTGCGCCTGTATCTACGACACCGTGAATTACATGACCGATGATCGCGACAGAGACCGCCTGACACGGGTCCTCTCACGCCGCGCCTTCCATCAGCAATCCGAGGAAATGCTCAAGCAGAGCACTGGTTTACCCAGCTGTTTGGCGATCTTTGACATCGACAACTTCCGCCGCTTCAACCAACGCCAAGGTTATGAAGAGGGCGACAGAATACTCGCGGATTTCGGCTACGTGCTCGCCCGTAATATCCGTCGCGCCAATCTCACGGGCCGCTTTGATGGCGAAGAATTTTTAATTCTCCTCCCCCGAACCAAACTGGCAATTGGGATCGACACGCTGAAAGATTTCAAGGCGACGCTGCGCGACCATAACTTCTGCAGCGACGACGATCTCGGCGCCATGACCATCAGTGTGGGGATTGTAGAAATCGGGGTGGACGAAACCTACACCCAAGCGTTGATGCGCGCCCAGCAGGCCCTCAAGAGCGCCGAGGCGACTGGCCCGGATTCGTTGCTGGCCGGCACAGCGCCAATGGTTGAACAAAAAGAAAGCCCCGCGTTAAGCGGGGCCTTCCAAGCTTAGTCGAGGCGAACCAAAAGGTCTTTAGCGTCAATCTGGTCGCCCGGCTTAATCAGAAGCTCAGCGACAACCCCATCCACTTCAGCGTGGATGGCGGTTTCCATCTTCATCGCTTCGATCGAGCAGAGAACGTCGCCAGCCGAAATCTTCTGACCTTCCTTAACCGCTAGGGTCGAGATCACGCCCGGCATCGGAGCGCCAACCTGCTTCGGATCGCCGGCAACAGCCTTAGCGCGAACCTTGATTTCACCGGCCTTCAGACGATCCGGTACGGTGATGGTACGCGGCTGACCGTTGAGGTCGAAGAACACACGCACTTCGCCCTTTTCGTTGGTTTCCGCACGGCCCTGATAGTTCACGACGAGGGTCTTGCCCTGTTCGATGTCAATCAGCAGCTCATCGCCTTCGCTCAGACCGTAGAAGTAAACCGGGGTCGGCAGAACTTCAGTTGGACCATAACGATCCTGGGTCTTTTCAAAGTCCGAATAGACTTTTGGATACATGAGGTAAGAGGCAAGACGGAAGTCATCGATCGGCATGCCGACCTCTTCCGAAACCTTCTTACGCTCGGCTTCCAGATCAACGTCCTTGAGGTAGGAACCCGGACGCTCGGTGAGTGCCGTCTTGCCCTTGAGAACCTTCTTCTGCAGTGCCTGCGGGAAGCCGCCAGGAGGCTGACCAAGGTCACCAGCAAAGAAGCCGACAACGGAATCTGGGAAGGCGATGTCCTTGTCTGGATTTTCGACGTCTGACCGCGAAATACCAGCCGAAACCATAGCCAGAGCCATATCGCCGACAACCTTGGAGGATGGCGTCACCTTCACAATGTCACCGAACATCTGGTTCACGTCAGCATAGGTCTGCGCCACTTCGTGCCAACGGGTTTCAAGACCAAGCGAACGCGCCTGTTCCTTGAGGTTGGTGAACTGACCGCCCGGCATTTCGTGCAGATAGACTTCCGAAGCGCCGCCCTTGAGATCGCTCTCGAAGGCACGGTACTGCGTGCGCACGGCTTCCCAGTAGAAGGAAAGCTGACGGATCGCCTTAGCGTCGAGCTGCGGATCCTTGTCGGTATCAGCAAGCGCGGCAACCAGCGAACCTAGGGTCGGCTGCGAGGTCGTGCCCGAAAGCGCGTCCATCGCCGCATCAACCGCGTCAACACCCGCATCTACAGCTGCCAGAACGGTTGCGGAGGCCGCGCCCGAAGTGTCGTGTGTATGCAGGTGGATCGGCAGACCGACTTCTTCCTTCAGCGTTGCAATCAGCTTCTTGGCTGCTGCCGGACGCAGGAGGCCCGCCATGTCCTTCAAACCAAGAACATGGGCGCCAGCGGCTTCCAATTCCTTGGCCAGATTGACGTAATACTTGAGATCGTACTTCGCGCGATCTGGATCGAGCATATCGCCGGTGTAGCAAATAACGCCTTCACAGACCTTATTGGCCTCCAGCACCGCATCCATCGACACGCGCATGTTTTTGACCCAATTGAGGCAATCGAAGACGCGGAAGATATCAACGCCGCCCTTAGCCGCCTGCGCGACGAAGAACTTTACGACGTTGTCTGGATAGTTGGTGTAGCCAACGCCGTTGCTGCCGCGCAGCAGCATCTGGGTCAGAATGTTCGGCGCACCGGCGCGAACCTTGGCCAGACGCTCCCACGGATCTTCGTTGAGGAAGCGCATCGACACGTCGAATGTCGCCCCACCCCAGCATTCGAGCGAGAACAGGTTTGGCAAGCCACGCGAATAGGCTTCAGCAATACGGGTGATGTCAAAGCTGCGCATACGCGTTGCCAGCAAGCTCTGGTGCGCGTCACGCATGGTCGTGTCGGTGAAGAGAACCCGCTTCTGATCCTTCATCCACTGCGCAAGGCCAGCAGGGCCATCGCGATCAAGAACCTGACGCGAGCCTTCGATTGCGGTCAGTTCCGGGAATTCCGGCACGAACGGCGCCGCCGCAGCAGCAGGCGGACGCGGACGATCACGCACTTCCGGGTGACCATTGACCGTCACATCGGCGATGTAGGTCAAAAGCTTGGTCGCACGGTCCTTGCGCGGCTTGAAATTGAACAGATCCGGCGTCGTATCGATAAAGCGCGTGGTGTAGCGGTTCTCGACGAAGTCGGTGTGGGTGATGATGTTTTCGAGGAAGGCCAGGTTGGTCGACACGCCACGAATACGGAACTCGCGCAGCGCGCGGTGCATACGGGCAATGGCTTCATCTGCGGACGGCGCCCAGCAGGTGACCTTTTCCAAGAGCGGATCATAATAGCGGGTGATGATCGCGCCGGCATAGGCCGTACCACCATCCAAACGCACACCAAAACCGGTCGCACCGCGGTATGCAGTGATGCGGCCATAGTCTGGAATAAAGTTCTGTTCTGGATCTTCAGTGGTAACGCGGCACTGGATGGCATTGCCGTTAAGACGAATGTCTTCCTGCAGCGGCACACCCGATTCTGGCGTACCGATCACAGCGCCATCGAGCAGATGGATCTGCGCCTTGACGATGTCGATGCCGGTCACTTCTTCAGTGACAGTGTGCTCGACTTGGATGCGTGGGTTCACTTCAATGAAGTAGAACTTGTTGGTGTCGGCATCCATCAGGAATTCGACTGTACCGGCACCACGATAGTTCGCTTCATTGCCGAGGCGCACAGCCGCGCCAGTCAGCTCGGCACGAACTTCTTCCGAGAGGTATGGCGCAGGAGCGCGCTCCACAACCTTCTGGTTACGGCGCTGCACCGAGCAGTCGCGCTCGTAGAGATGCACAAGATTGCCGTGATCGTCACCGATCAGCTGAACTTCGACGTGACGCGCACGCTCGATCAGCTTTTCGAGATACATCTCGTCCTTGCCGAACGCAGCCTTGGCTTCGCGCTTGCCTTCCGAGACTTCAGCAATAAGGGTGCTTTCGTCCATGATGCGGCGCATGCCGCGACCACCGCCACCCCACGACGCCTTAAGCATCAGCGGGTAGCCGATCTCGGCCGCCATACGCTTTACTTCGTCCATATCGTCTGGAAGCGCGTCAGTGGCCGGGACAACCGGAACATTGGCCTTGATCGCCATATTGCGCGCGGCGACCTTATTGCCGAGATCGCGCATGGTCTGCGCGCGCGGGCCAATAAAGGTAATGCCAGCGGCTTCGCAAGCGTCAACGAATTCTGGGCTTTCCGAGAGAAGACCATAACCGGGGTGGATTGCATCCGCACCCGAGGCCTTAGCGACACGAATATACTCGTCGATCTGCAGATAGGCCTCAACCGGGCCTTTCCCCTTACCGATCAAATAGGCTTCGTCAGCCTTGAACCGGTGCAGCGCGAGTTTATCCTCTTCGGCATAGACCGCGACGGTCTTAAGCCCAAGTTCGTTTGCCGCGCGGAACACACGGATTGCAATCTCGCTGCGATTGGCGACGAGGATCTTCTTGATTGGCATCGATTTAAACCCGAGCTAGAGGGGCGTATTCCTCACGGTGAGGTCGGCTCAGTAATCGACGGAATGAACGGTTGCCCGCCCAACCGTCGTAAGTTTCTAAGATTGGCTGAGGTAACCAGCCAGATGGCTCATGTCATAGCCTGCTTCTGCTGCCTGAGCGATGATCTCTTCGGCTGGCTCCTCACCAGCGCGCGAAAGAGCCCAGAGCGTTGTAGAACGCGTGCCCGAGCGGCAGAAACAGAATACCTTGCCTTCGCTCCCCTCAAGCGCAGACTTGGTGTTTTCGATCAGTTCCGGGTTTACCCCGTCACGGCCGAGTGGAATAGAAACATAGGTGAGCCCAGCAGCATTTGCGGCTGCTTCGATTTCAGCTCCAGCCGGTTGATCCGGCGATTCCCCATCTGGACGATTGTTGATAATCGTCGTGAAACCAAGGCTTTTCAGCGTCGTCACGTCTTCCGGCTGTATCTGTCCCGATACACTGACGTGATCGTTAATACGCTTCAATTCCAAGGCTCGTCTCCCTAAACCAGCACTAGCGACGGTTGGTTATAATCGGTGTACGCACCGGTACGCAACTAGCACAAAAGGCGAAGCTGTCATGCAACTGTCATTTGCCGCGATTAGCGGATCTCTTCCGGGCTAACCCAAGCACGCCATATCGATTGATTTCGCTCGACAAACTGCGCTGCGACAGCTTCCTCGCTTGCCCCAGGCTGGCTCAACTCGGCCAACATTGCGTCCATTTCTTTCAATGAGAGCGTCGCTCTTTGAAAATATCCCGCAATAAGGGGCGAATTCACCACGAGATTTTCAGAAAGCGCAATAACAACTGTCTCAGGCGCGAAGGCGGACGGCTTTGGCAGCGCACAGTTCAATGACGCCAGACATTTAGCCGCAGCCTCGTCATATGCCCCCATATCCACAGGGGTGAAATCGAGCTGAGCCAGAACCGGATTTGGCTGCCAGTAGTAAAAGAGAAAAGCATCGCGTTTGTTCACCGCTTCAGCGATCAACTTATCCATTTCGAACCGATTGGCGGGCTCCACCACCTCGACCAATGATCCAAGCCCAAGCGCCCCAATCAGATTGCGATTGATGACCGAGCAGGCCCAGTCAGCCGGGCAGGAGATAAATGGGATTTTTTCGCTAGGGGACAAAAGCGGGATCGCTTCTGCCAGATTGGCAAGATTGGGGGCGCCAGTGAATAACTGCGCCGTTTGGGTCGGCATAAACCAGCCTTCAAAGCTCTGCGTGTCGTAGCTGGGCGCTGCCGAACGCACCAATTGGCTGTCCATTGCGCTGTTCCACACCTCGGCAATACGGCTGACCCACATCTCGGGAGCAACGGTCGGCAAAGCTGCTGCGCCCATGCTGGAGGCGGTCGCTGCGAGATCGCCCTGAACAAACTGCACATCGCAGTCATATGCCTCGCGCAAAATATTGGCATGAACCTCAGCCAAAAGTGCAGCAGAGGGCCAACCCATTTTGGCCATGGCAATCGGATGGGTGCCGCAGGCAGGAAGCGCGACACTCTCCGCCGTTGACGGGGCCGCTTCACTGGGCGCGGCTTCATCGTTCAACACGCTAAACTGAGCCTGCGCCGAGATCGTCATCGCCGCCAAGAATAGCCCCGTTATCGCCTGTCTATGCATAGCGGCCTGTACTCCGTCTTGTAAGGCTCAACTTATGCCGAAGGGGGCCACGTTAAGCAACCGAACGAGCTTATGAAATGCTCGTCTAAATACCGGTGACTTTTCCCTCAGTTCTATGCAAGACTTTACTCAGCGGGGCGTATGACGCGCCCCCTAAAGGTGCCGCGCCGTAGGGAGGGACTGATGCAAAGGTCTCTGGCGCAACCATAAGAGGGATAACAATGCTGAAAAAATCTTTGAGCCTGGCAGTCGCTGCCGCCACCTTGCTTGCCGCCGCGCCAGTTTTGGCAGACGACGTGAAGATCGGCTTCCTGGCAGACATCACAGGCCCGATCGCCGGCTTTGCACCGGGCATGGTTGATGCTGCCAATCTGGCCATCACAAACGTAAATGATCAGGGCGGCATTCTGGGTGGCGACACTCTGGTGTCGGTGCTCGCAGACTCCGCATGTGACGGTGGCGCGGCTGGTCCTGCCGCCGACCGCTTGGTCAACGCTGAAAACGTCGTCGCCATCTTCGGTGGCTTCTGCTCCGGCGCAACGATTGCTGGTGCTAATGGCTCGGCAATTCCAGGCAATGTCGTCATGATTTCGCCAGCGTCGACTGCACCTGCGGTCGCAGAGCTCGACGACAATGATCTGGTGTTCCGTGACGTTGTCCCGGATAGCATCCAAGGCGTGAAGGCTGCAGAGCTTCTGCTGGCACAGGGCACCAAAGAAGTCGGCCTAACCTACGTCAACAACGATTACGGCTCGGGTCTTGCTGGCGCATTTGCTGACGCGTTCGTTGCTGGTGGCGGCAAGGTTCTGTCCAATGTCGCTCACGAAGATGGCAAGGCCGACTACCGTCCAGAAATCGGTCAGATCGAAGCCTCGGGCGCGACCACATTGGTCATTTATGGCTACGAAAATGCTGGCGGCGGCGCGATCCTCAACCAGGCAATCGAAGCTGGCTCCTTCACCCAGTTCATGGGTGGTGACGGTATGGCCGGTGAAGCGCTGCTGTCTTCGCGCAACGCAGCAGATCTCGAAGGCATGATCCTGACGCAGGCTGCTGCGGCGGCAGGCCCATCGTTTGACGCACTTGATGCCCTCACTAAGGCTGCAGGGCAGGATGTCAACGGCACCTATGTGACCAACTCCTATGACGCCGTATTCTTGCTGGCACTGGCCATCGAAAAGTCCGGCGCAGCTGATCGTAACGGCATCTCCGCTGCCCTGCGCGATGTCGCAAACGCTCCAGGCGAAGTGATCCTGCCAGGCGAATGGGCCAAGGCTAAGGAGCTCATCGCAGCAGGCACCGACATCAACTACGAAGGTGCTTCCGGCACTGTTGAGTTCGACGCTGTTGGTGACGTAGCCGGCGCTATCAACTACTTCGTGGTTGAAGGCGGCGCAGTGGTCAACAAGGGCCTCGTTGAGTAATCCTCACACCAAGGCACTTTATCCAGCCCGGGCTAACGCTCGGGCTGTTTCTTTTTGGGTAGTCCAATGGCCGACAATAACACGTTAGAGTTCTATGCAGCGAATGCTGCCGACTATGTGGAACATGGGCAGGACGAGCCCTCGTCGCATTTGCGTGCCTTTGCTCAACTTCTGCGCCCGCAGGCCAAAATTCTCGAATTAGGGACGGGCAGCGGCAGGGATGCTGAATACTTGCTTCAACGAGGGTTTGATGTCACGCCGACGGACGCCTCTGCGGAGTTGGCCGCCCATGCAGAGGCGCGCCTCAACCACCCAGTCCACATTTTGGCCTTCGACGCGCTTGAGGATGTCTCTCAATACGACGCAGTGTGGGCATGCGCTTGTCTTTTGCATGCACCAGCCTCGGAGCTAACCGACGACCTATCGCGCATTCATCGGGCGCTGAAGCCCGGCGGGCTGTTTGTTGCCAGCTTCAAGGCGGGCCATGGCGAGGGGCGCGATAGCTTCGGGCGCTATTACAACTATCCGACCGCAGACACCCTTCTCGCTCATTATCGCGAAGCGGCACCTTGGGCCGATCTGCAGCTACAATCGGAAGATGGAAGCGGCTACGACAATCTGCCAACACGATGGCTCTGGGTAACGGCGCGGCGCTAAGCGCAAAAGAACGGCCCGGCAGTTTTCCGCCGAGCCGTTCTTGTCCACCAAGTCTCAACGCTAACTGCGTTTGACCACTTCGGGAATCAGCCCCCTGGGCGCGTAACGCAGCGCGATAGTGATCACCACACCCAAGACAAACACGCGCATTTGCAGGGCTCGGCTGTCGATTTCTGGGATAGCGCCCCACCCCATCTGCTCTGTAATGACCGAAAGATTGAGGAAGATCATCTGCGCGAGCGGGTCCGAGATGATCCAAATGATGTAGATCAGGAACGCGCCAAGCACGACGCCCCAGTTATTTCCGGCCCCGCCAACGATCACCATCACCCACACCATGAACGTGTGGTTGATCGGCTGGTAACCTGAGGGGTCAAAGATCTGGGTGAACGTTGCGAGCATAGCGCCACCGATGCCCATCAGGATGGAGCCGAAGACGAACAGCTCCAACTGGCGTCCAGTGACATCCTTGCCCATGGAGCCCGCAGAAATGTGGTTGTCGCGGATTGCCCGCATCATCCGGCCCCACGGGCCACCATAGGCACGCTGCACGAGGAAGAACGCGCCAATCAAGATGGCAACGCAGACAACGAGGAACATAACGCGCGCGTAGATAAAGCTTTCCGGGATCGAAGCGCCTGCCGCCTGCAACTGTTGTGGCAGTGGGGTTGGCCAAGGCATGGGCGACACGGTCATCGTGCCACGGGTTAGCCAATCCATATTTTTGATCAGCGCGCGGATAATTTCGGAAATGCCGATCGTGGCAATCGCCAGGTAGTCGGTCCGCAGACCAAGGCTGATCTTACCAACATAGAAGGCAATAACCGCCGAAACCAAACCACCGAAAGCCCAGCCTAAGATTGGGTGCAGACCCAAGCCCCCCACAAAGCCAGCGGTCGATTCTATATAGGCCGCAGCGGGGTCAATTTGGGTCCGATAGATGATGTAGCCGACGAACCATGCCAAGGCGACAATGACGGTGCGCGCTTTACCAGTAACGCCAAGACGATCCACTTTGCGCGCCGCCCAAACCAGCGCAACGGCAATGAGGAACGCCAGCACAGCGCGACCCAACATGAGTGGGCCGTCACTTTCCCAAAACGCCATGTTGACGGGATAGGAGAGGAACACGGTCGAGGCACCACCGACCATGAGGAAGCCCATGATGGCGAAATTGAACAATCCGCCATAGCCCCACTGAATATTAAGGCCAAGTGCGATGAGGGCAAAGGCGGTCGCCTGCGTTAAAATCAGCAGGATAGACGCGGTCCCCTGAACAAGGCCCACGAGCAACACCAAGACGAACATTGCCGCAAACAAGGCAATGCCACGCCGTACCGGATCTTCCCAAATTTTGGATAGTGAAGAGGGCGACGCGCTCATGTCGATGCTCCCTTGAAAATACCGGTCGGGCGCACCAGCAGCGTAATCACCAAAATCACAAAAGCGACTGTGAGCTTATATTCAGTTGGGACTAGGGCCAGGTTTGACGGCAGCTCCATGCCTTCGGGCAAGAAGGCGTTGAGAGGTCGCAAAACAGCAGTCCAGTTGAACACTGCCAGCGTTTCGGCAAAAGCAATCAAGAACCCGCCCACGATTGCCCCATAGGCGTGGCCGAGCCCGCCAACGATCGCCGCCGCAAAGATAGGCAACACAATATTGAAAGCGAGGTCCGGCATAAGCGCAACGTCGAGTGCCAGCATAGTTCCAGCCACACACGCGAGCGAGCCTGCAATCACCCAAGTGACGCGAACAACAAGGGCGGTATTGATCCCGGAAACCTGCGCCAGGTCTGCGTTGTCCGCCATCGCGCGCATCGCCTTACCCAGTCGCGACCGGGTCAGGAAGAAATGCAGGGCGATAACGATCAAGGCCGTAACCACAAACATGATGATCTGCGGCTCGGTGATGCTGATGGGGCGCGTCCCCCCGGCCCAGCTCATGTCGAAGCGGAAGATATCTTTGGTTTCGCCTTCAACATACAATTGGCGCGTGCTCGACCCAAAGATGAGACGCACAAGGCCTTGGATCATCAGCGTCACGCCGATCGATGCGATAAGCAGCGTCACCGGCTTTGCCCCGCGGGCGCGCAAAGGCGCGTAAAAGCCTTTATCGATCCCCAGCGCCAAGAACGCTGTGATGACCATTGCCACCGGCAAAACAATGAACGCCATCGGCAGAGGCAAGATTATACCCATCGCCGCCATGGCCGATGCCAATAGGAAGGCGATAAAAGCCCCCATGGTCATCATGTCGCCATGGGCGAAGTGCGCAAAGCGAAGAATGCCGAAAACCAGCGTCACGCCGATGGCGCCAAGCGCATAGATCGATCCCAGAACGGTTCCGGAAATCAGAGCGCGGTTGATAAAGAAAATAAGCTCGTCCACGCCTAGCCCCCCAGGAAACTCTTGGCCACTTCCGGATCTGCAATCAGCTCCGGTCCAGTGCCTGTGAAGCGGTTCTGCCCCTGCGCCAAAACAAAGCCCTTAGAGGCAAAGGCCAAAGCCTGGCGGGCGTTTTGCTCCACCATCAATATGCCGACGCCTTCTTTGTTGACGCGCACAATGGTTTCAAAAATCTCGATGACATAGCGCGGCGACAAGCCTGCGGAAGGCTCATCAAGCATGAGGAGGCTGGGCTTGCTCATCAGTGCCCGCCCCATGGCCACCATTTGACGTTGCCCACCAGAAAGCTCACCGGCAGGTTGACGGCGTTTTTCCTTGAGCACTGGGAACATGTCGTAAACCCAACTCAACGTGCCGGAGAAATCGTCGCGACGGGTAAATGCGCCCATCTCGAGATTTTCTTCGACAGTCATAGAAGTAAAAACGTTTTTCTCTTGGGGCACGAAACTCAGCCCCTTAGGCACGAGCTTATCGGGGAGCGAATTGGCGATATTCTCGCCACCAAATTCGATCGTTCCACCTGTAACTTTAAGCAGGCCAAAAATGGCCTTGAGAGTGGTCGACTTTCCCGCGCCATTAGGCCCAACAATGACACCGATATCGCTCTGCTCAATCGCCATGTCGACGCCATTGAGAATGGGCGCGCCACCATAGCCGCCAACGACGTGCTTTAATTCGATCAACGCCATTAGTTTGCTACCTCTACCGGGGAGCCAAAATAGGCCTCAACAATGGCAGGGTTTGCGCGAATTTCGCTCATCGGCCCCTCGGCGATCTTTTCACCCTGTGCCATGACGATCACCGGATTACACATGCGCCCGATGAGGTCCATGTCATGCTCGATGACAAAGAACGTGTAACCAAGCTCGCGGTTCATGCGCTCGATATTGTCCGCCAGATCATTGAGCAGCGTCTTGTTGACGCCAGCTGCGACCTCGTCCAGCAGGACGACTTTGGCATCAACCATCATCGTACGACCAAGCTCTAGGAGCTTTTTCTGCCCCCCGGAGAGATTGCCAGCCAATTCGTCGCGGACATGTCCGAGCTTGAGGAAGTCGATGACTTCCAGCGCCTTTTTGCGCACTTCGGTTTCTCGGCTACGCACCAATCTGGGCCGCAGCCAATTGTCGAGCAAGCTTTCACCCGGCTGGTCGCCCGGAACCATCATCAGGTTCTCTAAGGCGCTCATCTGGCTGAATTCATGCGCAATCTGAAACGTGCGCAACATGCCAATACGGAAAAGGGCATGTGGCTTCATCCCTGTAACGTCCTGATCATCAAAGATGACCTGTCCGCTATCAGGAACAATGTTCCCGGCGACTATATTGAAGAGTGTCGATTTCCCGGCACCGTTAGGCCCGATCAGCCCAGTGATAGAGCCGCGCCTGACGGAGAGTGAGCAGTTATTGACGGCCTTGAGGCCGCCAAAACTCTTGCTGACGTTTTGAACGTCAATAACTAAGTCGGAGGACAAGTTCCCGAGAGCCCCGATGTTCCTGAACAAACTATTGCGCCCGGTTATTCCGAGCTGTCTTCAGGCATCTGTTCATACGATTGCGAACCGGTCAACCGGGGCCACTTAGTCAAAGTGCAGCCAATACCGCATCAGCTGTCGATTTATTATTGGCAAAGGGCACGTCGTATAACGTCGCTAGGCGGTTTAGCGCTTTGATATCAACATCATGAGGTTGCGCTGACAGGGGATCAATAAAGAAGATCAACATGTCCAAGCGCCCTTCGCAGATCATTGCACCAAGCTGTTGATCGCCGCCGAGAGGCCCAGATTTAAGCAGTTTAACGTCAAGACCGGTTGCGGCCATAATACGGCTACCGGTTGTCCCAGTGCCCCAGAGCTCGTGTTGAGCCAGCTTATCCTTATGAACCTCCGCCCAGCGGCAGAGGTCATCTTTTTTGTCGTCGTGGGCCACAAGGCCAATATGCGCCATAAGAAGTCTCCGTTGCTCTCTTTTAGCCCTTAAAAGGGGACAGCGAGCAACGGATATTCGTTGAGCAGGGGTTAGAATTCATCCCAGTTATTGGCGAGCGCGGTATTCCCACTCGTTTGGAGTGGAGCGCCCCCACGTCTGCGGCGCTGTTCGCTCACCGGCGTACGCCCGGCACGATCATTGAGACGGAACACATCCACGATAACGTCAAGCTCGCTCGCCTGAGCTTCTGTCTGCTCAATGGCAGCATTGGTTTCTTCAACCAGTGCTGCATTGTGCTGGGTCATCTCGTCCATCTGGCGGACAGCCGTGGTCACTTCGCGAAGAGCGGTCGATTGCTCACGATTAGCCAGCGCGATCGAGTCAATTAGGCTAGCGCTCTCTTCAGCACCGCCCTGTATCGCCTCAAGGGTTTCGGCCGCCTTAGACACCAGCAAATTGCCGCCGCGAACTTCGTTCGCACTCGCTTCGATAAGCGTCTTCACTTCGGCGGAAGCATTGGCTGTGCTCTGCGCCAAGCGACGAACTTCAACCGCAACCACGGCGAAACCCTTACCCGCTTCACCAGCACGCGCGGCTTCGACAGAGGCGTTCAGTGCCAACAAATTGGTTTGGAACGCGATGTCATCGATCATGCCGATGATGTTGGAGATTTTCGCAGACGACTGACGAATTGCGTCCATTGCCTTGGTCGCGTCGGCCATCACATTGCCGCCTTCAATGGCGTCCTGAGCGACAGAACGCGCCTTCCCGCTGGCGTCATTTGCGCGGGTAGCATTTTCCAAGACTGCTGCCGACAACTGCTCAACGGAGGCAGATGTTTGTTCAATCGCAGCTGCCTGGCGTGTCGTGCGATCGGCCAGATCGTTGGTGCCAGCCAAGATTTCACTCGTAGCCGTCTTCAGCGAGCGCGATGTATGCTGGAGCTGGCCAACAATGTCGGCAAGCTTGTCCACCACCGCATTGGTATCCTGCTTGAGTTGATCAAACTGCGGGTCCAGATCTTCCGTAACGCGCTGGGTCAAATCACCGGTCGCAACACCGCGCAAAACCTTACCCGTAGCGTCCATCGCCTGATGAATTTTCTCACGAGACGCCGCTTCTGCTTCCTGCGCATCCGAGGTGAGCTTGTCGAAATAAGCCGTCACACCAATGTCGATGTCGATCAGCATCGACTTCATCATAGCGACAACCTTGTCGGAGACGTCGGCCGCGCCTGCCATGACCTGATCGCAGCTCGGTGGCACCATACGACCAAAGCGCCCCTTCTTGGGCTGCATGACCTCGGTCATCAAATCTTGGACGACATTCTTGAGCAAGGTTTCAAAAATGACGCCATAACCACCAATGTGCCAGCGCGGCTCCAACCCGATCAGGGCGTGCCGCAAGCCAACTTTGGCGCTGTTTTCCATATATTCAGCGTCGAGCTGACCAGCGGCAATCGCGCTCCAATGGCCAATTTGACGTGACTTGGCGCGATCCATGTGCGGGCGACCACCTCCGAAGAAGCGGGCCACTTCAGGTTCTTTAGCGACCTTGTCATAAAAGTGATCCAGCGCTGGACCGACATGCTTTTCAATGGTTGGCTGAATACTGGCCAGCTGCGCACGCGCATCTTTGTTCAGGTCAATAAAGTCCAGGCGAGTTTGCAGCGCGGCAGGAATGTTCGAAGGCAAGTCAGACACCATAGTTTAGATCCGCTGGATCAGTTCACCATTCCAGATGCGAACATCTTGATTTGGATCAACCAAGCCAAAGCGCTAAACGATGAGGGTAAACACGGAGTTATTTACCGCTCGTGAAACGGGGCGAACCAACGATTTAGGTGCGAAACGGCGCCGTGGTTGTCCACTGCTATTAGCGAACCTCTGCTTACTCTGCAGCGCGCAAGCCGTGCTGATACGCATGCTCTCCGGTGCCAGCCCCCTCGCTTTTAAATACTGCGACGAGATCGTCCAGGGCTGCAGCCTGTGTTTCTGTTTGTTCAATGGCCGCGTTGGTCTCTTCAACAAGTGCGGCATTGTGCTGGGTCATCTCGTCCATCTGCCGCACAGCGACGGAAACTTCGACCAAGGAGGCAGATTGCTCGCGGTTCGCGGTGGCAATTTCATCGATGAGTGTTGCACTCTCTTCGGCGCCTTTGACGATGTCAGCGAGACGATCCGCCGCCTTTGACACCAATTGCGAACCGCCGCGCACCTCGCCCTCGCTGGCTTCGATCAAAACTTTAACATCTGAGGACGCTTGCGCAGCTGACTGAGCGAGCCGCCGCACTTCAATAGCAACAACGGCAAACCCCTTGCCGGCTTCGCCTGCCCGCGCTGCCTCAACGGACGCGTTAAGCGCGAGAAGGTTGGTCTGGAAGGCAATGTCATCAATGAGACCGATGATTTTCGAGATCTTGGTCGACGACGCCTCAATCGCGGTCATGGCCTCGGTTGCCCGACCCATCACTGTCCCGCCATCGATTGCTACAGAAACCACGTGGCGCGCTTTTTCGTTCGCACTGGTGGCACGCTTAGCGTTTTCAGTCACAGCTCCCGTGAGCTGCTCCACCGAGGCCGATGTTTCTTCAATCGTGGCCGCTTGGCGGGTCGTGCGTTCAGAGAGATCGTTGGCCCCCGACAGGATTTCACCAGTGGCAATTTTGAGCGAGCGCGAGGTCGTCCGCATTCCCTCAACGATTTCCTGCAACCGCCCCAGCGATGAATTGAACGCGTGGCGCAGCGCCTCGTATTGTCCCGTGTAAACGTGGTCGATATGGCCGGACAAATCGCCTTGCGACATCATTCGTAGGCTTTTTGTGAGTTCGTTTATGACGCCCTCGGCGCGCTTGCGCTCGGTAATGTCGGTGGCAAACTTGACAATTTTTGAGACACGACCCGCGGCATCGAGCACGGGATTGTAGCTCGCCTGGATCCACACTTCTTTCCCGCCCTTACCGAACCGCTGGAACTCTGCGGCCACATATTCGCCGGACCGCAGGCGCTGCCAGAACTGAGCGTATTCGTTCGTCCTTGTGTAGGCGGGATCGCAAAACATGGCATGATGCTTTCCCACGATCTCGGCCAAAGTGTATCCGAGCGTCGTCAGGAAATTGGCGTTTGCAGCGATGACAGTGCCGTCTAAGTTAAACGATATCACCGCCTGAACGCGCGAGATCGCTTCGATTTGAGCCGCATGGTCTGCCGCCATCTGTCGCTGTTCGGTAATATCGGCGGCGAACTTGATCACCTTGACTGGCCGACCGCTGGCATCGAACACCGGACTGTAGCTGGCTTGTATCCAAACTTCCCGCCCGCCCTTACCAAAGCGTTGGAAGGCGTCGGATTTAAACTCACCTTTGCCGAGGTCCGACCAAAAGCTTTTGTATGCTGGGCTTTTGACATATTCGGGGGCGCAAAACATGGAGTGGTGCTTGCCCCGCACTTCATCGAGCCCGTATCCCAAGGCCTTTAGGAAGTTCTCGTTTGCGGTGATGATCGTACCATCGAGTTCAAACTCGATGACCGCCTGACTTCTCAGCAGGGCAGCAAGTTTGGCTGCGTTGTCTTTGTTGCTGTTCTGCCCAAACGAAAACCGTTTCATGCCCATGCCCCTTTGGACCGGCGGCACACCGGCCGTGCACGAAAAGACTGGAGGAGGATGGTTAACCAAGACTTTTGTGACGCTTGGTGGCGCAGCAACGCTCCCGCGCAAGGGTCGCGTTAGTCCGTCCAATGCTGCTGGACGACGCCGTGTTTTTTGATCAAGGCCAACGAGTAAGTTTGGAGTTTACCTCGCATTAACCATAAAAACAAAAAGAGGGCGCCGTGGCGCCCTCAAGGGAAAATTCTAGGGTCAGCAGAGCTTAGAACTCGCTCCAGTCGGCGTTCAGCGCTGTTCCGCCTTGGCTGAGGTAAGAGCGTGCAGCACTCTTGACGCGTTCACGTTGAACCGGGGCCGTACCACGGGTATCGCGTTTTGTCGCAGCGGGCTGGGCCCGCTCAGACTGATGGATTGTAAACACATCCACGACACGGTCGAGTTCGCTGGCCTGTGCTTCGGTCTGTTCGATGGCCGCATTGGTCTCTTCCACAAGAGCCGCGTTATGCTGCGTCATCTGATCGAGCGTGCGCACAGCAACACCGACTTCGTCAATCGCTGAAGCCTGGGCCTTGCTGGCCTTGGCAATCGACTGCATCAAGACGGCATTCTCAGTCACCGCGCCCAGCATTGCCTTGAGCTGCTTGGCCGCACTCGACACCAAATCAGAGCCGGATTTGACTTCCTTCGCACTGGTTTCGATCAGTGCCTTCACTTCGGCCGAAGCCTCAGCTGCAGACTGCGCCAGACGACGCACCTCGACAGCGACCACCGCAAAGCCCTTGCCCGCTTCACCCGCACGCGCCGCTTCAACCGAAGCGTTCAGTGCCAGCAAGTTGGTCTGGAAGGCAATGTCATCGATCATGCCGACAATGTTGGAAATCTTGGCGGAAGACTGAGCAATGCGATCCATCGCATCATTTGCCGTTTCCATCATCTTTCCGTTGCGCTCTGCATCGGCAGACACAGCATTGGCCGAAGCGTTGGCGTCGTCAGCCATACGGGCATTATCCTGCACGGTGCTTGCCAGCTGTTCCATCGCAGCAGAGGTTTGCTCGATCGTCGCCGCCTGTTTGGTGGTGCGTTCGGACAAATCATTGGTGCCGGAGAGCAGTTCGCCAGTTGCTGTCTTGAGCGTACGCGAGGTTTCGCGCAGCTGCCCGATAACATCCGAGAGGCTCTCTGCCACGGCGTTGGTGTCTTCTTTGAGCTTGGCGAACGAACCCTGGTACTGACCGTTCATACGGCGGGTGAAGTCGGCCTTGGCCATCGCCGCCAGCACATCGCCGGTCTCGCCGATACCACGGTCGACAGTCTCAACCAGCGAGTTGACACTAGCGGCCAGAGCATTGAGCTCACGATCAGGGAATTCGGCATGAACGCGCTTGGTGAAGTCGCCAGCAATAGCGGCGTCCACCACTTCGCCAAAAGCCGCCTGCAACTCGACCATCATGTCGGTGCGTTCGATACGGCGGCGCTCCGAAGCAGCGCGTTCTTCTTCCGTCATAGCGTTCACACGCAGACCATTTTCGCGGAAAACCTCGACCGCACGCGCCATATCACCAACTTCATTGGTGTACTGAACATAGGGTACATCGGTTTCGTACGCGCCCTTGGCGATCGCGTTCATGGTCGTTGCCAGCTTGGGAATGGTCGACATGATCAGCGACGAAACCAGATAGCCGAGCACACCCAGAACAACCAAGGTGACCGCGCCAACAATCAGCAAAATCCACAATGTCTGCTGAATGCCAGCTTCGATTTGATCCTTATCGAGGCCGACAAAGATGACGCCGATGACGTCGTTCTGGTGATTTGTGACCGCCTGATAGCCGATATAGTAGCCAACATCGCCATAGGAGCCCTCGCCCCGATAGGAGCCGCTGGTCAAAACCGGGTTATAGGCAGGGTCGGTTTCCGCAAATGTCGAACCTAAGCTACGTTCTCCGCTTTCCTCCACAAAGCTCGATGTCAGAACGTTCAGTGGCTGGCCCGCTTGTTCCGCGCCGTAAATCATCGCAGTGCCACCGGTAAGACGGACAACAGAGTCGATGATGTTGTGGTTGATGAAAACACGCGGCATCGAAAATGCTGTCACGCGGCTCACGCTGCCATCTTCATTCCACTCGACCTTGGTCGAGGCCATCTCGCTGCTGATTAGAGAAACAGCGGTGCGCATGTGGTTCTCGAGCGTGACCATTGCGTCCGCGCGAGATTGATTGCTCAGCGTAATATATGTGGCCGTACAGACAGCTGCCGTCGATAAAAGAATGCCCGAAATCACCAATGTGGCGATGAGAGCGGTCATGCGGATTTTGCCGAAAATTTGCATAGCTATAGACCAGTCCCCAATATGTTCCCGCCCTCCGACCCCACGTTCCAAAGGCGGTTGAGCTGTTTAACCCCAAACTAGGATAAAGGGGCTTAACCAACTGTTATTACGGAAAAAATAACGCGAGCCATCGCTGACCCGCGTTAAAGATTAAACACTCATAGACACTGACGTTAGAAGTCGTTCCAATCTTGCGAGACCGCAAGATTTCCTTGAGAACTTGGGCCACGAGAAGAATATTGACGCGACGGGCGCTCAGTCGCCGCAGGCCTCATTACGTTCGCTTCACTACGATGATGCGCAGGTGCTACTACAGCATCGACAGCGAAGACTTCGACAATCAGATCAAGTTCATTCGCCTGCGATTCAGCCTGAGCAATAGCGGCGTTAGTCTCTTCGACCAAGGCAGCGTTATGCTGGGTCATTTCATCGAGCTGACGCACCGCTGAACTGACTTCCTCAATGGAATTTGCCTGCTCCGAACTCTGCTGAGCTATGGTCTCCAGCGCCTTGGTATTTTCGCGGATCGCGTCCAGCACGCTCGCAAGCTTGCTTGCCGCGTCATTGACGAGCTTGGAGCCAGTTGCGACTTCAGAGCTGGACTGATCAATCAATACCTTGACCTCGGACGAGGCTTGCGCCGCCGACTGAGCCAAACGGCGCACTTCTACCGCAACCACGGCAAACCCCTTGCCAGCCTCGCCAGCACGTGCGGCTTCCACCGAAGCGTTCAGCGCCAACAAATTGGTTTGGAAGGCGATATCGTCGATCAAACCGATGATGTTGGAAATCTTGGACGAAGACTGAGTGATCCGGTCCATCGCCTCATTGGCCGATTCCATTACGCGGCCGCCCTCTTCTGCGGTCTTGGTGACCTTGGAGGCATTCTGGCTCGCAATGCTCGCCCGCTCCGCATTTGAAAGCACTGTGGAGGCGAACTGCTCCATAGCCGCGGATGTTTCCTCAATCGTCGCAGCCTGACGTGTGGTGCGCTCCGACAGGTCATTCGCCCCTGAGAGGAGTTCGCCGGTTGCATTCTTGATAGATCCCGAGGTGTGGCGAAGCTGGCTAACGACCTCGCCCAGCTTGTCAGCAACGGCATCTGTATCTTCACGCAGCTTGGCGAAAGCGCCTTCGAATTCACCTTCCATGCGAAGGGTAAAATCAGCCTCGGCCATGGCAGAGAGCACTGTGCCAATTTCACTGACACCGTGATCAAAGGCACCAACGAGCTTGTTTACGCCTCCAGCCAGAGCATTGAGCTCTGCGTCTGGGAACTCTGTCTTAACGCGACGCGAGAAGTCTCCAGCAATAGCGGCATCCACGACCTGCCCGAAGGCATCTTGCAAATTGGCCATCATCGCGCGACGTGCATCCTCATCAGCCACGATACGCGCAGCTTCCGCTTCAGTCATTTGGCTAACGCGCAGACCATTTTCGCGGAAGACTTCAACGGCGCGGGCCATTGCCCCCACTTCGTTCTTGAAGCCGGTATAGGGCACCTCGATGTCGTAATTGCCCTCGGCAATCACATCCATAGTCTTTGCCAAACGCGGTATGGGTCGAGAAATGAGGCGCGATGAGACAAAACCCAACAGAGCAAAGACGATGGTGACGGGAATGCCGACCATGCCAATAACGCCGAGAACCTCGCCTGCAGCGGCATTGACGTTTGCCATTGGCGTGCCAACCAAGATAGCACCCATCATGTCACCCTTGGTGCCAACAATAGGCTGAATGGCGACAAGGTAAGGCACGCCCTGCAAAGTCATCTGCGAGCGAATGGTTTCACCTTGCCCCAGCAAGGCAAGAGTTGGATCGCCACTGGCAATCTTCGCATCTATAGCGCGAGACCCATCGGCCGCCAGGAGTGTCGTGGTCTTAGCGACCAGATCCCCGGTCTCCTTTTCCAAAACATAGATAGCGGCGTCTTGCTTGGTGACGCGGCTCACGCTGTCGATGACATCGTTGTCGTAAAAAGGCGGCACAGCCCAGCTTTGGAAAGAAACAATGCTTCCATCCTCTGCCATGGTCAAAATGGAGCCCGATATTCGGCGCTCTAAAATGGTCGCTGCAACAGCAAGATTGGTGTCTTGCTGTATTTCGCTCTCGTCGATCGAGCGCTGATGCATGGTCAGGTAAAGTGTATGAGATATAGCACCAACCGAGCCAATGATTGAGACCATGACGAGGAGCAAAATGCTCGTAGTCATGCGCACACTGCCAAGCAGTTGAGAGATTTTTTTCATGTCTGTCCCCCACGGCCAAGCGCGGACATATCGCTCATTGGCCCATTGCGGGAAACCTTAAGTCAAACACCTTACTGAATAGTTCTAAACTACTCTCATCGGCTATTTTTATCAGATTTGCCTATTTTTGTTATTGCGATCCGGCCCCCGCATCGCAATCAAAACTCCCGCCACTCCTCTTCGAAAGCAGCATTGCTAGGCCGCAGATAGCTCCGAGCCTTGCGAGACAGATTGGCTTGCAATCCGCGTGCGCCCGCCATTGTCGCGAGGCTTGCAGTGGGCTCCTGGCGCTGACGATTGCTGATCGCAAATATATCAACAATACGATCCAGTTCGCTGGCTTGGTTTTCCGTTCTCTCGATCGAAGCATTCATTTGCTCAACCAGCGCAGCGTTACTCTGGGTCATCTCGTCCATCGTGCGGACAGCAGAATTGACCTCCTCAATGGACGAGGCCTGTTCGCGGCTTTGCACCGCAATGCCATTCATCAACGCGCTGGATGATCGAGCGGCGGTGAGAATATTCTCGAGATGATGCGCTGCGTCGGCAACCAGGCGCGAGCCGCCCTTCACCTCTTGCGCACTCTGTTCGACCAATTGTTTGACGTCGGAAGACGCCTGAGCCGCAGACTGAGCCAAACGACGCACCTCGACGGCAACGACGGCAAAACCCTTGCCAGCCTCGCCCGCCCGGGCCGCCTCGACCGAGGCATTGAGTGCAAGCAGATTGGTTTGAAACGCAATATCGTCGATCAACCCGATGATATTTGAAATCTTGGACGAAGACTGGGTAATGCGCTCCATGGCCTCAGTCGCCTTGCCCATTACCTGACCGCCTTGTTCAGCAGTTTGAGTAACTGAGCTCGCTACATCACTCGCTTCGCTCGCGCGATTGGCATTCATCAACACCGTGGACGCCAGCTGATCCATTGTAGCCGACGTTTCTTCGATAGTTGCTGCCTGGCGCGTGGTGCGCTCGGAAAGATCATTCGCGCCAGAGAGTATCTCTCCTGTTGCCGTTTTCAGCGTGCCAGATGTCGAACGCAACTGCCCAACTATGTCAGTCAGCTTATCGGCGACCGCATTGGTGTCATTCTGTAGGCGCGCAAACGCTCCTTCGTAGTCGCCCTCCATCCGAAGGGTCAGATCGGTCTGCGCCAGTGCCGAAAGCACTTTCCCGGTTTCAGCTATGCCGCGATCGACGGTTTCGACCAGTTCGTTGACAGCATGTGCGAGTGCATTGAGCTCGTCATCAGGAAATTCTGCTCCGACACGCTGCCCAAAGTCACCTGAAGTTGCTGCCGACACTACTCGTCCAAACGCCCGTTGCAGCTGCTGCATCATTTGTGCACGTTCTGCCTGGCTTGAAATAATACGTGCGGCCTCTGCCTCAGTCATTTCGCTGACACGCATAGCGTTGGCACGGAAAACTTCGACGGAACGCGCCATTGCGCCAATTTCATCGCCGCGATCCGCTCCTTCGACCTCAGAATCGAGGTGTCCGCCCGCGAGCGCGTCCATCGTCCTCGTGAGTTTACTGATGGGTTGGCTGATGCTGCGGGCGAACACCAAGCCGAGCACCGCCGCAATGCCCAACAAGGCACCGCCGATTAACAGCGTCGAGTTGCGCATCTCGTCGACCGCTGCGTAGGCTTCCTTCTCGGGCTGCACAGCTACAACAGCCCAATCCACGCCGTTGACGGATATGGCTTGCGCCCGCACGACCATGGCCGCATTGCGGTAACTACTAGAAATGCCTTCGGCGCTACTGCCCGCAAAGGCAGCGGCGATCAGAGGGGTGTCGAGCGCAGTGTTGAGCACATCAAGCTCTTCTGTGTGGACACTTTCGCTGCGCAAAAGTCCGTCCTTGCCAACAACCACAACCTCCCCGCTTTCCCCCAACCCGGAAAGGGCACCAACGCGTGCGCTCATCGCATCGGGAGCGATCGACAAGACCATGACACCGACGTTCTGGTCACGCTCAAACACAGGCATCGCCATAAAACTCTGCGGCGTACCGGTGGGTGAATAGAGCGAAAAATCTACAAAGCTGGCTTGACCATCCTTAAGCTCTCGTGCGCTGGCAAAGGCCTTCCCCAGGCCAGACTCCTGAGAAGCGCGATCTGTCAGCACATTGTTGGCAAAATCATCGTTCTTGGCGACCGAATAGACGACGTCGCCCGACGCGCTGATCAACAAAACGTCTGAGTAGCCGCGCTCTTGCTGCAGTGTTCGAAAGCCGGGATGATACCGCTTATGGGGCGCGTCGTAAGTTGCCCCTTTGGGGGTACTATCGGTCGCCGCGCGATTTTCGGGCGTCGGATTTTCGGTGATGTAGGCGACCTTGAGTTGGGCAGAGGCTTTCTCTGCCAAGCCCATCCGCAGCTCATCGAGCGCCCGGGTTAGGTTTTTGGTGGCTGTGACCGTATCGGATCGCTGCACGAACAGGCGCAAATCTACTTCAGCCGCAGCGAAATAGTCGCTGACTTGCGTCGCGGCCGTGCTGAGAGAGGCCTGCATGGACAGGTCCCGCTGCGACTGCACGGTGTTCAAACCAATAAAATAGCTCGCAAAACCAACGCCAGCGCTAACTACCAATGCTGAACCAACGACAGCAAGCGGCAGCTTCTGCGCAACTTTAAGTTGCGGAAACAATCCCATAACGCCCCCCATACCTGCCCGAGCCCAATCGATAAGCGCAAACCTCCAGCGCTTATCTCAGACCCCGCAGTATATTTTGCTCATCATCCCCATGAGCGTGGTAACGATATAAGTCTCACCTTAAGCACTTCTTACAATCGCGACGAAAGTGTGAAGTTTTGTCGCAGCAAGCTCATGACAGCCAAAGAAAAACACCCGACCTTGGAAAAGCCGGGTGTGTACAAATCTTTGATTTAAAACCGCGTTTAGGTCAGCGCGCCAATTACGGCTTCGATGCGCTTTTTCATCGTCGAAGCATCGAATGGCTTGATGATGTAATTGTTTACACCAAACGAAATGGCTTCCTTGACCTGTTCCTTGTCAGAACGGCCGGTTGCCATAATGAACGGCATAGCCGCCGTACGCGGATGCTTGCGAATGACCTTCAACAAGGTCAACCCGTCGATATCTTCCATGTTCCAGTCGGAAATGATCAGATCGACATTGGCCTTTTCGAGCTTGGTCAGAGCGTCGCGACCTGACTTGGCTTCAATAATGTCTTTGAAGCCAAGCTGAGTAAGAATGTACTTACAGATGCCGCGCATGGACTGCTGGTCATCGACGATCAGAACACTGACAGCGCTTGCCTTGGGCATGGACTTTAAACCTTCTACACGCCTTGGGGTGGAGCCCCAGAGTTTCCTTGGACCTTAGAGAACAAGGGTTACAATTATCTCAATCTTGACCGAAGCTACGCTGCTGATTTGAGCTTTGCCAGAGCGTTGGCGAGCTTTGTCGCGATCAGGTTAATACTAGCCTGCTCAACCACAGCGCCCTCTTCAAAGGCAACACGTGGCATGCCGTAGACCAGCGACGACGCCTGGTTTTGCCCAACAGTATAGGCACCCGCGTCACGCATCATTTTCAGGCCGCGAGCCCCATCGCGTCCCATGCCGGTCAGAATTGCCCCAACCGCCATATGACCGACGCTCTTCGCTACAGATTCAAACAGCACGTCCACACTTGGACGGTGCCCACTCGTCTGTGCTTCCTGCCCAAGGCGGCATTTCAACTGCCCAGATGTCCGCTCGACACGCAGGTGATAGTCCCCTTTAGCAACGTAAGCGTGGCCCGGCTCAAGAACCATCCGGTCTTCAGCCTCCAGAACTTTTAACGCGCAAAGCTCATCCAGTCGGGCGGCGAAACGTCCGGTAAAACCGGGCGGCATGTGTTGGGCAATGACGACCGGTGGGCAATCAATTGGCAGATCGGACAAAACCGTCCGGATCGCCTCAACCCCACCCGTCGACGCGCCGATAGCGATCAGCGCCCCCTTGGGGGCCGCAGCGGTGCGTAGGGCTTCTTTGCGCACCGGTTCGCCACGGGCAGCAGTTCGCCCACGAACGTCGGATTTGGCAGCTGCGCGGATTTTCTCGCGCAGACCGGCGCCGAAGGCCTCGAGCCCACCCGAGAACTCAGCGCTCGGCTTGGCGACGAAATCCACCGCGCCGAGTTCAAGCGCGAGAAGCGTTTCACTCGCCCCTTTTTTGGTCAAGGTTGACACCATGACCACAGGCGTGGGGCGCAAGCGCATGAGTTTTTCGAGAAATGCCAACCCGTTCATGTTTGGCATTTCAATATCAAGCGTGACCACGTCGGGATTGAGTTGCTTGATCTTATCGCGCGCTTCCAGAGGATCCACTGCTGTGCCAACGACTTCGATATCACCCTCGCGGGTTAGCATCCGGCCGAGCACTTCGCGGATGAGCGCCGAGTCGTCGACGACCAAAACCTTGATGCTCATTTATGCAGCTCTTCTATTCAGTTTCTCGCGGGACTGGTAAATCGTCTTACCAACCAGCCGGAAAGCCTCACCACTCGTTCCCAGATTTTCTGAGTGTCCGATGTAGAGAAATCCTTCTGGCGCCAGCATTTTACCTAAGCGCGAGAACACCTCGCCTTGCGTCGGCTTGTCAAAGTAAATCGCGACGTTTCGGCAAAAAATCGCATCAAACGGACCCTTCATCGGCCACTGGCCAATGAGGTTCAACTGCTTGAAGGAAATGAGTTCGCGGACCGCTTGCGGAACGCGGATCATGCCGTTGGATTTTTCGAAATGACGTGAGCGTTCGGCGCTCAACCCGGCCAGTTCACTCTCTGGGTAGACGCCCATCGACGCCTTCTGAATCACAGACGTGTCGATGTCTGTTGCCAGAATTTTGAAATCCCAACGCTTCAACTCAGGAAACGCCACCAAGAGGTCGAGGCCGATCGTGTAAGGCTCTTGACCTGTGGAGCAACCCGCCGACCATATGCGCAGACGCTGGCCGCGTGGACGCTCATTGATCAAATTGCCCACAAATTGGCGCAGATGATCAAAGTGATGGTCTTCGCGATAAAAGCGCGTCAAATTGGTCGTCAACGCATTGACGAACTCCTGACTATCCTCGGCCGAACCGCCTTTTTCAAGGAAATCGACATAGGCGTCAAAACTGGGCAAACCATGAGCACGCAGGATCTTGGACAGGCGGGAAATAACCAGCGTCCGCTTCGCATCACTTAGAGAAATGCCAGCGACGGTGTAAACCCGCGCCTTGATCCGCGCGAACTCGCGTTCACTCAGGGAATATTCTCCCTGCTCCATTTTTACCCTCTCCAGCCGGACTTCTATCCGGCGGCCCGCATCGGGGTGATCCCAAGGCGGCCATTAGCGGTCGTCCGGGCCAATTCTGCCCGGGTGGGCATGTCTGTGACGCTACCCTCTGTGTGCATAGTCGCCGACTCATTGCTTAGATTGCGTAAATTATCTTGCAGTGCCTTGGTGATATTTTGCAGCGCATCAGCCTCCGCAAGGCCCGCACGTGCCTGCGTCCGGCCCTGATCCGCGACAACACGTATGTCTTTGGCTGAACGATTGGTAAGCTTACTAAGCTGACGGACCTCGTCTGCCACAACTGCAAAACCCGCGCCTTTTTCACCGGCTCTCGCCGCTTCTACGGCCGCGTTGAGTGCGAGAAGATTGGTACGGAAAGAAACATCCTCAATCCCTGCCGTCATGCGATCAATCTCAGCAGTTAGACGGTCCAGCTCGGCGACAAATTCATGTGTCCGCTGTGCAGATTTGTCGGCTTGGCTGGCAAGGGAGCGCGCATCTCCTGCCTTGCGTGCGGCGTCTTGAACCCGCGCTTCCATTGCCTTGAGCTTTGTTACCCCTTCAGCCAAAGCTTGGCGTCCCAGATCGGCCTTAGCCTCAAACTCTCTCGCGCGTTCTTCAAACTGGCCAAGCAGTTGCTTGACGGTCGACAGCTTGGTCTCGAGCGCTTCGCGCGTGTTGATCTGATCATCATGGAAGTCGTCAAAGGCGGAAAGTAGATCTAGAACCTGTTGGCTCTGCTCGGCAAATGGCAGATTTGGATTGCGGAGCTTTTCGCTCTTACCAGCGATGGTGCTTTGGAGCTGAGCTAAGCCTTCGCCCATCATGCCCAACGCCTCATTAATTGCCGACAGCCCGGGAGCGTGTTTGATAGACGTGACATCAAACCGGAAGCCGGTCTGCCCACTCGCCAAAGCGCCGGCTAGCGCGTCCAAATCATCATGCTGGACCAACTGCCCGGTCGGTTTTATTTCGAGGGCGTAGCCGCCACCTGGCAAGGAATAACGATTGGTATTCATACGGATACCGCCGAGCATGAGGAAGTCCCGTGCCGATGCGCCGGGCCCCAATACGGTCTCGATACTGTCTCCAACCTTAGCCGCGGGCACCAGCTCCCGTAGTCCGCGACTAAGAGCGGTCACCTTGCCGAAAGTATCAACGATCGAAATCGCACTGTCCAAATGCACGAGTGCTTGCTGATAGCTGTGCGCAACCTCAACGCGCTGCGCTAGTCGCGCGCTCATCGCGGCGATAGTGTCGAGCTCATCAGCACGTTCGCTCAGACCAACGGTTTGTCCTAGTTTTGCGAGATCTCGTCGGCTGGTTTGCGCTAATCTATTGGCCAGAAACACTGACCCGGCGACACAAAAAGCGGCAGTTCCACCAACCGTGCTTAGCCAGAGAGAACCGGGTCCCATTGCAACATAAAGACCTGCGCTAAGCGCCCCACCGACCAACCACATTGCAGATGTAGAGACGGCCAGTCGCTGGAAGCAACCGGGTGATAATGAAGCGGGGGGCTGCACACTCTTGACCGTCATAGCGTTAACCATACGTCAAAAATGGTTAACCAATCCTATAGCCCCATGGTGGGCCGTAATTTCTGGGTAACAGCGGTTAAAAAAGTTCGATATCCACCGCTGGCGCAGGAACAACCACCCGACGACGCGCAATCGCCAGTTCTTCTCTTGCAACGTTCGCACCGACATCGGCGTCTAGACGCTTTACAAAAGCTCTCCCAGAATGGGGCTTGAACAACACGCGGCGGGCATAGGACCCGCCCAGATCTTCACTCGTCGTTATATAACCTTCGTCATGGAGGAACGAGCGGATGAACTCGATGTTCTTGGCGCCAACATCGTCCAATGTCGTCGCAATTTTGCCACCGCCGAAGACCTTGATCTCGAGGTTAGGCTTGTACCCCGTGCCTGCTGACAAAACCTTGTTGATAAGCTGCTCCATGGCGAAGGCGCCATAGCGGGCAGAAGCACCAAACCGGTCTCGCGATGACCCTGACTGCTCGGCGAGCAAAAAGTGGTTCATACCGCCAATATTGGCCACGCGATCCCGAACACAGGCGGAAATGCACGATCCCAACACGGTCGAAAAGGTCACATTCGGATCAGATGAGACGTGGCAATCTCCCTGATGCACGGAGGTTACCACGCCACGATCAAATTCTGGCGGCAAGGAACTGGGGAGGACCATGAAAGTGGTATTACTCTTGAGGCTATTCCGTCATGATGATAGCGGACTAATGTTAGCCAAACGCTAACCACCCCTTACGAGCCTCCCCAAGTGTGCATCGGTGAAACGTGAGATTCAGAATTTCACGTTAGGGTGTGCTATCGGTGCCAGGAAGACTTTCAATGTCGCTGCAAAAACTCGCTAGAGAACTCGACGAGACCGGACGCCAGACGTCCGAAATGCTCGAAGGTATTTCGCAGGCGTTGACCCTACTCGCACAAAAGCCGTTAGGAGATGACCCTAAGGTGAAACAAGCCGTTCACCTGATCATCACCGCGCTGCAAGGACAGGACCGGATCGAGCAGCGGTGCCGCAATATCGCTCTTGCCGCTCGCCAGTTTGCTCTGCTGCCGCCTACCGCACCAGAGAGTGTCTATGCTGAGATATGGGAAAGCCTCACCCTGGATGAACTGCGCGTTCCAGAGCTTTCCGGAGTCGCTAGAAACCATTCGAGCGGCGACGCCGATTTGTTTTAAAGCTTTTGGGACGGCGCCCAACGGCGCCTTTCGCTCTTCTGACATCGACAACAAAAAAGGCGCCGGTCAGGGCGCCTAATTTTCCACAAAACTATATTTCGACGCTATTTATGCGTCTAGACGCGCACCGCTAACCACGGCGTGTAGATCGATGAGCCCAACCATACGGCTATCGTGGGTCACGATCCCATTGAGCAGCTCGGTATCGATCGCATTGCCTTCTGGCACATTGTGAATGTCGGCACGGTTGACGGTGAGAATATCACTCACAGCGTCAACGAGAATTCCGACCCACTTATCGCCAACACTCATCACCACCACGACGTGGTTTTTGGTCGGCGAGGTCTGACCATCGCCAAAGCGCGCGCGCAGATCAAAAATTGGAACAATGGTGCCACGCAGGTTGATCACGCCACGTACGAATTCACGGGTGTTTGGCAGCGGGGTTGCACCGTTCCACGCGCGGATTTCGCGCACCGTGGTAATCTCCACACCATAGGTCTGATCGCCGATAGAAAATGCGATCAGCTGTAGAGTGTTTTGACCGGCAACAGCGGTGTTGTCGCCCATATCGTCTCGAAGGCTCAATGATTCCATTGTTCTGGCCCTTTGCTGCCCTTCTGGGCGCCTAACAGAGGTTGAATTCTACACCCGAAGGTGACGACAATTTCTTAACGTGCTGACTACGCGGCATTCTGATGAAGTTGCGTCGTGCGCAGACCTTGCACGTCAACAATCAAAGCGACATTGCCGTCACCCAGAATAGTGCCCCCGGCGATGCCTTCGACGCGCTCGAAGTTCTCTTCAAGCGATTTGATAACAACCTGCTGCTGACCGATAATGTCGTCCACAACCAGCGCCAGCTTTTGACTGCCTTCGGTCTCGCACAAGACAACAAACTGATCGTCCGGCTGCACTTCAGACGGAAGTCCAAAGCGCTGGCAAAGATCGGCCACCTGCACATATTCGCCACGCACCTGCAGCACGCGACCACCAGAAGGAACACGGTCAAAACTTGCGCGCGAGCACTGGATCGTTTCAACAATCGAAGAGAGTGGAACCACGTAAGGGCTCCCGCCCAATCGCACCAACATCACGTCGAGTACCGCCAGTGTCAGCGGCAGACGCAGGGTCATACGCGTGCCCTTGCCGGTGCGGCTACGAACGTGAACCGAACCACCAATCTTCTTGATGTTGGAGAGCACAACGTCCATGCCCACACCGCGACCAGAGATGTCGCTCACAGCATCTGCTGTCGAG
This sequence comes from Devosia sp. WQ 349K1, assembly GCF_016595685.1. Lineage (NCBI taxonomy): Bacteria > Pseudomonadati > Pseudomonadota > Alphaproteobacteria > Hyphomicrobiales > Devosiaceae > Devosia > Devosia sp. WQ 349K1. The sequence continues at coordinate 132,577 of NZ_JAENGO010000006.1, forward strand.
AAACCAGGGGCAAAGATCAATTGATCAATTTGCTCATCGGTCGGTGTGAAGTCCGGCGCAACAATGCCCTTGTCGCGAGCCAGTTGCAGCACGCGCTCACGATTGATGCCAGCACCATCATCTTCGACGATGATCAGAATATTGCCACCTGCCTGCTCTGCCGAGAGACGAACGGTACCAAATTCGTTCTTACCAACGGCAAGGCGCTTTTCTGGCGACTCGATACCATGGTCTGCAGAATTGCGGATCATGTGGGTCAGCGGGTCTGAAAGCTGCTCAATAACCGTCTTATCGATTTCCGTGTTTTCACCGATGGTTTCGAGCTTGATCTTCTTGCCGGTTTTGAGCGCCAGCTCGCGTACGAGCCGCGGCATACGAGAAAACACCGATTTGACGGGTTGGGCACGGATCGCCATGACCGAGTCCTGAAGACCACGAGTGGTCTGCGCCAGAACTTCAAGACCACGGACCAGCTCGGTATAGCGTGCGCGCAGGGTCTCATCCATTTGCTGGGTCAGCATGGATTGCGTGATAACCAGTTCGCCCACCATGTTCACAACACGATCAACCTTATCAAGGTCGACGCGGATTGACTGAACACCAGAAGGTCGGTGGCTTTCTTCTTGTTCGTTTGCCGCTGTCGGCGCTGCAGCCGCAGGAGGCTTCGGCGCAGTTGGAGCAACAGGCCGCGCTGCAACCACAGGCGCTGCCGGCTTAATTTCAGCAGCAAGATCAAGGAAGCTTAGGCCCGCGTCTTCAGCGGCAGCAGGAACTTCAGCCTTCGCAGCGGATGGAACAACCACAGCCTTCTTGCTGGCCATTTCTTCTTCGGTCAGCGCCAAAAGGCTGGCAAAGTCTGCGTCTTCTTCTTCGTCGGCAACGATGGCTTGGACCGGAGCCACAGGTGCAGCACCGCCACGCGAGATGATGATTTCACAATCGCCGTCGACGAATTCGAACACTTCGCGAATGGAGACTTCGCTGACGTCACGCCCGCTCAGTGTGATCGTCCACGAGCAGTAGACAGCAAAAGGATCGAAATCCGCCAATTGCGAGATCTCAGCCAGATGCGCAGTGACGCTTATCTCGCCCAGTGCAGCAAGTTCGCGGAAGAGCAACAGCGGATCATTGGCACGCGCGTAAAGGGCGCGATGCGGCGTAAAACGTATAGACCAACTTCCGTCGACATCCTCCATCGGAGGGGCGTCAAACGTATCGTCGCTGGCGTCGTCTGTTCCGATGGAGACCATGACTGGCACAAACTCAAGGTCGAATTCTTCGACAATCTCGCCGCTGAGATCGTCTTCATCGTCGCTCGTAGAGGTGTCACCGCGCGCCAAAGCGTCAAAGCGGGACTTTTCTTCTGAGCCGTAATCGAGAGGAAGTTCTTCCCCCAATTGCGCGGCCTTCACATAATCCGCGACAATATCATTGGCGCGGATACAGAGGGCTGCGACTTCGTCGGTGAGCTCTACTCTACCATCACGAACGTAATCGAGCAGGGTTTCATAGGCGTGCGCGAAGCCCACCAATGCAGAGAAGCCGAAAGCTCCTGCCCCGCCCTTGATCGAGTGAATGGCCCGGAAGACAGCATTGAGGCGATCGGAACCACGCTCGCCTTCTTCAATGGCAGCAAACTGTTCTTCAAGCTCGGTGAGAAGCTCGGAACATTCGTCAAAATAGGTTGCCTTGAAATCGTCGAGATCACTCATACGCGCTCTTCGCCCCTTCTGGGCTCATCTGGCATTTGGTAGTCAAATGCCCGCTGAACGGCGTGTTCGGCGGACATATAGGGAGTTAGTGGACAACGCGGTTGATAACGGAGATCAGTTTTTCCGGGTCGAAAGGCTTAACGATCCAGCCGGTACCGCCAGCCGCCTTACCCTGATCGCGCTTATCCTGGCTCGTCTCAGTGGTAAGAATGAGAATTGGGAGGCTATTGTGCTGGCCGGTGGCGCGCACGTTCTTGATAAACTCAATGCCGTCCATGACGGGCATGTTGATGTCGGTGATAACAACATCGACGCTCTCATTTTTGAGAACATCAAGTCCCTGCTGGCCGTCTTCGGCTTGCAAGACCTCAAAGCCCGCATTGCTCAACGTGTGATGCAACATGGCCAAAATCGTTCGCGAGTCGTCGACGGTGAGTACACGCAGCGTCATTGTTCTATCATCCCCGAAAACCGGGCATTCAATCCCAGCCTCTCAATCGCAACACTCATGGCTGCGCTTACATTTTGAATGGCAAATCCAGTCTGCTGGACCTGTGCAGTCTCAGCTGCGCTCACCAAGAGAAACAGTGCATTGGTGGAAACACGTTCCACCGCAGATGCATCGACAACAACAGCGCCCAGGCCAATCGCGTCGATGAGGCGATCGCGTATGGTATCTAGCGCATCGAGGTCGATAATGGCTGGTAAGGCGACCGAAATGCTATTTGAAATGGCCATAGGCGAGACAAGCCCCCGAAGTCTTCACTTGCCATAATCGCCCGCACAGGTTGAGGAATTGCTAATCGTGTCAGTCAGTCAGCCCTATCCACAGCATAGAACGCCACTTATGGCCCGCCCGGGCTGCCAAATTGAGCGAAAAGGTTTCGAGCGAAAACCTTGCTCCGCTCCCATCTGCGCGCTATCGGCATAGGGAACGTAGATTGGAATAGTCATATGGCCCCCAAAATAGCGCTCACCGGCATTGCCCGTGATCTCGCGGCTCGCGCTGAGCAAGGTAAAACCATCCGGGTGGGGGTTATTGGCTCGGGTGAAATGGGTACGGACCTCGTGACCCAGATGAGCCTGATGCAAGGCGTAGAGATGGCTGCCATTGCCACGCGTCGTCCGCACACCGCGCTCGACGCCATGAAAATCGCCTATGGCGATGATAGTCGCGGCAAGGAAGCGGAAACGCCAGCTCAGGCCACGGCCGCAATTGAGCAAGGCAAGATTGCCATCACCAACGCTGAGACGCTGGTCACGACGCCCAACATCGACGTGATTATTGATGCGACGGGCAAACCGGGCGTTGCGGCCGACTATGACCTTATGGCCATGGAGCACGGCAAGCATGTGGTGATGATGAACGTCGAAGCCGACGTCACCATTGGACCTTACTTAAAGGCTCAGGCCGATCGCCTTGGCGTTGTTTATTCGGTGGGCGCGGGCGATGAACCAAGCTCATGCATGGAGTTGATCGAGTTCGTTTCAGCACTTGGCCTCGACATTGTTGCCGCCGGCAAGGGCAAGAACAATCCTCTTAAGCACGATGCCGTCCCCGACGATTATCGCGAAGAAGCCATGCGCCGGAACATGAACCCACGCATGTTGGTGGAATTTGTCGACGGTTCAAAAACCGCCGTGGAAATGACCGCCATCGCCAACGCCACCGGCCTAGTGCCTGACGTTCCGGGCATGCATGGCCCCGCAACGCATCGTGATGACATGGCCAAGGTTCTGATCCCCAAAGAAGACGGGGGCATCCTCAACAAGATGGGCGTGGTTGATTTCACCATCGGTAAGGGTGTTGCACCCGGCGTATTTGTGATCGTGAAAGCAGACCACCCGCGCATTATCGAGCGCATGGATGATCTGCATATCGGGCACGGGCCGTACTATGCATTCTTCCGCCCATATCATCTGACCAGCTTGGAAGTGCCGCTCACCTGCGCACGGATTATGATGTACGGCAGACCAGACATGGTGCCTCTGCCACGACCAGTGGCTGAAGTCTGTGCCGTTGCCAAGCGCGATCTCCTGCCCGGCGAGAGCCTGGATGCGATTGGTGAGACCTGCTACCGCTCTTATGCAATGACCGTTACTGACGCGCAGGCGGCCAAGGCCATCCCTGTTGGTCTTTTGGAAGGCGGACGAGTGACCGCCCCTATCGCCAAGGGCAGCCTGATCTCCACCGCCAACGCGCAACCTGACACCTCGACGCGACTATTTTCACTGCGCCAAGAGCAGGACCGCATGCTGGGCTACATTTAAGACGATCCCCAGAAGCTCCCTCAGGGGAGCTTCTTTCATTTTCATTCGACGTTTTGCGATAGGGGCAACGGATAGCGCTTCCGGTGGGGTGGCAGGCGGTGCATGACCATGCCAACCACTACCAGAACAATGCAGGACGCGAGCAACGCCCCAAACAGGTTTAAGGCTGGCACAGGGCCAGTATACACCATCAGTGGAACCGCCGCCGCCGGGGGATGGGAAACCCGAAAGACCAGCATGGTCAACATGGTCAGCCCCACCGCCAGCCCAACGAGCCACCACGGCTCGGGGACAATCACCATGCTCAGCGCCGCAAAAACAGCCCCAATGAAATAACCCGCAAAAATGTTAATCGGCTGCGCGCCCGGCGCTTGCGGCTGGCCAAATATCAGCAGTGCGGTTGGAGCCAATGGCGCGAGCAGCAAAGGCAATCCGCTGGCGACGCCCAATCCGGCAATTAACGTGACGCTGAGCGCTGTTCCGATCGTGGATTTGAGATGGATGCGCCAGTCCGCTTTCGGCTCATGGCGTGCAACCCAGCGGGCAAGGAGGGGATTTAATTGGCGCATTCGTGGACAATTTTCCATTTTTCAATCGCCAGATAAAGTTTCATCTGCACTTTGCCTATGCCCCTTGCGTGCTTGCGCCCAGACGCCGCACGGGATAATTGCTGACACGCTAACTCAGAAATAAAGTAAACATGATGGACGCCATTGACCCACGCGCTCCGCAGCGCGTTCGCCACGAGACCAGGCTTCGTCTGCTCACGGTCAAAACCGTGACTGACATCACCCCCCTCATGCGCCGCATACGTCTTGAAGGCGATATGGCAGGTTTCGCTTCACTTGGACACGCCGACCACATCAAAACCTTCCTTTTTGCCGAAGGTGTGGCACCGGAGCTTCCGCCCGTTGGCCCACGTGGTGCTGAATTTGCGCCTGGCACTCGGCCTGAAATGCGTGACTACACCCCACGCTATTGGAATGTGGAAGAAGGCTGGATCGAACTCGACTTCGTCCTCCACGGCGACGGCCCTGCCTCCACTTGGGCAAACGCTGCTGTCTCCGGCAGCAAATTGGTTATCGGCGGGCCCCGCGGCTCGATGATCGTGCCCTTCGCATTCGACTGGTACTTGCTCGTCGGCGACGAAACAGCACTGCCCGCGATTGGTCGCCGCATTGAAGAAATGCCTGAAGGCGCCAAGGTTATTGCCATTCTCGAGGTCGACAACCCTGCAGAAGTGCAGAGCTTTGAAACCAAGGCGGACCTCGCACTGCACTATGTCTACCGCAATGGCGCGACCGCAGGCACGACGACAGTTCTCGCGGACGCTGTGACTGCTGCAGCACTGCCAGACGGCGTAGCCTATGCCTATATCGCGGGTGAAGTGACCATGGCCCACGCGGTGCGCGACCACTTAACCTCAGAGCGCGGTTTCAACCCTGAATACATCAAAGCTGCAGGCTACTGGCGCTATGGCGTCGCTGACGCTCACGAAGACCACTAATTCTGTGGGCCAGCCTTACTGAGGCTGGCCTCCAACAAATTGCACAGCTTTAGCACCGCCAGCTATCCCGGCACCGAGGCACGTAGCAGCATCCGCACCGGCCAGAAGCGCGCCAACAAATCCGGCCGCAAAAGCATCCCCTGCCCCGGTTGTATCAACCACCGGCACGACAGGCGCCGGAAGGCTCAGCACAATCCCCTCTGTCCCGCCCAGCACCGCCCCGAACCGACCGCGTTTAATAACGACATTTCGGAAGGTTTTAGCGAGTATCGCGATTTGCTGCTCGAAATCAGCGTGGCCTGTCAAAACCTCTGCCTCGCTGTCATTGGCAAATATCCAATCACATGAGCCAACCCAAGCCATAAACTGGCTGGGGCCGATCTCGGCCAGAAATCCAACCGAGGCCGGGTCGACAGCAATTGGAATCTGCCGCGCGCGGGCTTGATCGAGCAGACGCCGCGCAGCTTGCCTCGGCCCTGGCGAAAACAGACTATAGCCCGAAATCAAGACGAGCCCGACCTCGTCCAAAACGGTTTCGGGCATATCATCTGAGCATAGGTTGAGATTGGCGCCGCGGTCGGTGAGAAAGCTACGCTCGCCGTTCTGATCCAGCACCGTCACGAGGATGCCAGAATCAAACTCAGCATCGCCAGCCAAGTGGGCATCAACACCAAAGCGCGCAAAATAGCGCTCGTGCGTGGCCAAATCGTCCTGCCCTACCCGCGCAACAAACTTGACGGGCACGCCGGCGGCACCAAGCCACACAGCCTGATTGGCTCCGGAACCGCCGGGCCGATTGCGAATTTTCGCGCGTCGATCAGAGCCCCACACTATGGGGCCCTCAGGTTTGACAATAATGTCGGTCATCACGTCGCCGACGACGAGGACCTTCAAGCTCATGGGCGATGCACGCTCGCCTTATTGGCTTCGATCGCCGCCAGTTCGACCGCAATTTCTGCTGCAACCCGGGCATTGTTTTTGACGAGGGCAATATTTGAGGCCAACGACCGTCCCTCGGTCAGCTCGAAAATCCGCTTCAGCAGAAAGGGCGTGGTCGCCTTACCAGCTATGCCCTGGGTTTCCGCGTCAGCCAAAGCCTGCGTGATGAAGGCTTCGATTGCCTCTGGCTCCCATGCGTCCGCTTCCGGAATAGGATTGGCAATCAGCACCCCACCCATTTCTAAATCGGCTTGAATGGACAGCATTTTTGCAACCGCTGCGGCAGTATCAAATCGATGATCGACCTTGAACCCGCTGGTCCGGGCCCAAAACGCCGGAAAATCATCGGTTCCAAAGCCAAGCACGGGCACACCATTGGTTTCCAAAACCTCTAGTGTCTTGGCGATATCCAGAATGGATTTCGCGCCCGCACAAATGACCGTCACAGGCGTGTTGCCGAGCTCTTCTAGGTCTGCCGAAATATCAAAACTGTCCTCGGCGCCGCGATGCACCCCACCGATGCCGCCAGTCGCGAAAATGGCAATTCCGGCAAGCGCTGCAATCTGCATAGTGGTGGCAACAGTTGTGCCCGCCATCTCGCCGCTCGCCAAAAGTGCGGCAACGTCACGACGGCTGGCTTTGGCTGCCCTATGACCTTCTACCGCTAAGCGTTCCAAGTCATCGCCAGAAACACCAACGCATAGGCGACCGTCCATAATAGCGATCGTCGCTGGGACAGCGCCTGCTTTACGCACGACATCTTCGACATCGCGCGCCATGGCCAGATTCTGCGGATAGGGCATGCCATGGGTGATGATTGTCGATTCGAGAGCAACCACTGGCAGACCCTTCGCCAGCGCCGATTTCACCTCGCCCGAGACCGATAGATAGGCTTTCCCGTCCATGGATATTCCCTATTCCCAACCCTGTGGGTGCCGCAAAAGGCCAGCACTGCCATACTAGCTTTTGCGCTTGGGCAACAAATGGGTCAAGAGGTGCAAAAACTTCGCTTACACCGCCTTGTCGGCGGGCCCAATTCTGCTAATTTCGCAATGATCCTGAGGGAAAGGTTACTTCGCTGAACACGTCTATTGTTGATGGCGCGCAATTTGCGCCTCGATACACGCCCGGCTCCGGGACAATGGCAGCGTTGACCAACCGCTCTGACGAGCGGGCGACTTCTCGATTCACATTTCCAATTTCACATTTTCCGAGCTCTCAAAGATGAGGTGCCGGGGCAAGTCGCGGGGCTTTTCCGCGACCCAAGCGTTACGCCGCTAAACCAGCTGTCGCGTCAGACAGACCATCACCTCAACCAAGGTCCCAATAGGAGACTGATCCCATGAACAAGCCACTCGCCATTGCCCTGGGTGCTCTCTTGGCTGCTAGCCCTGTCTTTGCGCAGGAAGAGCCAGTGCTCAACGTCTACAACTGGTCCGATTATATCGCCGAAGACACCATCGCCAATTTCGAAAAGGAAACTGGCATCAAGGTGAACTACGACGTTTATGACAGCAACGAAATCGTCGACGCCAAGCTCCTTGCTGGCAATTCGGGCTATGACATCGTCGTGCCGTCGGGCAATTTCGTTGAACGTCAGATCAAATTCGGCCTGATCGCTCCGCTTGATAAGTCCAAGCTGACCAATCTGGGCAATCTTGATCCGGTCGTTATGGAACAAGCCGCACGCCACGATCCAGACAATGCCCACGCGGTTCCCTACATGATCAACACGATCGGTCTGGGTTACAACAGCGCCAAGCTGGCGGAAGCTCTGGGTGCCGACGCGCCAATCGACAGCTGGGACCTGCTGTTCAAGCCTGACGTGGTATCAAAGCTGGCCTCTTGCGGTGTTGCTGTTCTCGATAGCCCGTCTGAAGTCATGGGTATTGCGCTGAACTACCTCGGCATCGACGCCAATTCGGAATCTGAGGAAGACCTCGCCAAGGCCGAAGCTCTGCTTAACTCGGTGAAGCCGCACATCCGTTACTTCCACTCGTCGCAGTACATCGACGATCTGGGCAACGGCGAAATCTGCTTGGCCCTCGGCTACTCGGGCGACATCTTCATTGCCTCGGACGCGGCAGCCGAAGCCAATCGTGGCGTCGAAGTCAACTATCTGATCCCCAAGGAAGGTGCAGCAACGCTGTTCGATTTCATGGAGATTCCTGCGGACGCCCCGCACAAGGAAAATGCCCACAAGTTTATCGACTACATCCTGCGCCCAGAAGTTGTGGCTGAGATCACCAATTATGTGTTCTACGCCAACCCAAACCTGCCAGCTCTTGAGTTTGTAGACGATGAAGTGAAGAACAATCCTGGCATTTATCCGCCTGCAGAAGTGCTGGCCGAAGCTTTTGTGATGTCTGCGCACTCTCCAGAGTACGAAGAGGTCTTGACCCGCACTTGGACCCGCATCAAAACGGGTCAGTAACAAGTTTTGCGAAGGGGCGGTTTCGACCGCCCCTTCAACCATTGCCAGCCCGGTTTTCGAAAGTCTTCGAACACCCTCCCCTGGCGTTGTTTTCGAGTACCGATTTTTGCCTTAAACGGAGAAGTCGGCAGCGCTGAAGATGACGGCAGGTGGCCGTCAGTAGAGTTGCAGAGCGTCAATGGCCAAGAAGCCGCAGCTTGCAGTCGATACGCGCCCATGGCGCGATACTGGTAATAATAAGCCCTTCGTTCGCATTAAAAATGTGACCAAGAAGTTTGGCGACGTCACTGCTGTCAATGACGTGTCGCTCGACATCTATCGCTCTGAACTCTTCTGCCTACTGGGCGGTTCAGGCTCGGGCAAGTCGACGCTTTTGCGCATGCTCGCAGGCTTTGAAATGCCAACCTCGGGCACCATCGAGATCGACGGCCAGGACATGACCAATGTCCCGCCCTATAACCGTCCCATCAATATGATGTTCCAGAGCTATGCTCTGTTCCCGCACATGACGGTCGAGCAGAACATCGCCTATGGTCTCAAGCGCGATCACCTGCCCAAGGATGAGATCACTGCGCGTGTCGCTGAACTTCTCGCATTGGTGAAGTTGCAGGACTATGGCAAGCGCAAGCCGCACCAGCTTTCCGGTGGTCAGCGCCAGCGCGTTGCCCTCGCGCGTGCTCTTGCTAAGCGGCCAAAACTCTTGCTCCTCGACGAACCTCTTGGCGCGCTCGACAAGAAGCTGCGCGAGGAAACCCAGTTCGAGCTGGTCAAAATTCAGGAATCGCTTGGCGTTACCTTCATCGTCGTGACCCACGACCAGGAAGAAGCCATGACCTTGGCCACCCGTATCGGGGTGATGAACCAAGGCGAAATCGCCATGATTGGCGAACCAACTGACATCTACGAATATCCAAACTCCCGTTTTGTCGCGAGTTTTATTGGCTCGGCCAATATGGTCGAAGGCACTGTCACCGAGGACGAGCCAGACCACGTGCGTATTCGTTCCAAGGAATTGGGCTGCGATATTTACGTCGGCCACGGGGTCGACTGCGCACCAGATCAGATTTTGTGGTGGGCCATCCGCCCAGAGAAAATGTCGCTGAGCCGTGAAAAGCCCGAAGGCCATTTCGGCGCCAACGTCACCACTGGCGTGGTCGAAGAAATCGCGTACCTGGGCGACATCTCGGTTTATCAGGTGGAGCTGGAAAGCGGCAAACGCGTCCGTGTGAGCCAGACCAATTCCGTGCGAGGTAATCCAGACGCGATTACCTGGGAAGAGAAGGTCTACATCACCTGGGATGACAACGCCGGTTCGGTGCTAACAGTATGATCACCCCTTTTGTTGTTTTCCAGCGTGGGGTCCGAGCATGACTTCAGCTCACGAACCAACCATTCCTCCGCCCCGACGGCTAAAACCCTGGAACGCGGTTGAGCGCTCATTGCGTAAAGTAGGCATCACCGGCCGCATGCTGGTGTTGGCCGCTCCTGCGCTTTGGCTGTTCATCTTCTTTCTGGTGCCGCTCGCGGTTGTTTTCGGCATCTCGCTGGCGACCAAGCAGTTCGGCCGCCCGCCCTATTCAGCGCTCCTGAGCACCGAAGACGGCACCGTGCAGCTCACGCTGCATTTGAGCAACTACATCCGGCTTTTCACCGATAATCTTTATATCGCAGCTTACTTGAGCTCGATCCGGATTGCCGCGATCGCAACAGTGATCACTCTATTCGTTGGCTACCCAATGGCTTATGCCATTGCGCGTGCGCCCGACCGGTGGCGCAACATCTTGCTGATGTTGGTGGTTCTGCCGTTCTTCACATCATTCCTGCTGCGTGTTTATGCCCTCTCGGGCTTTATGCGCGGCAATGGCGTCATCAACCAGTTCTTGGGCATGTTCGGCATTCCGCCTCTGGTGATGATGCAGACCGACTTTGCCGTCTATGTCGGCATTGTTTACACCTACCTGCCCTTTATGATCCTGCCGCTCTATACGACGCTGGTGAAGCTCGATAGCTCGCTGTTCGAGGCCGCAGCAGACCTTGGCGCGCGTCCTGTGCTGACCTTCCTCACGGTTACCCTGCCGCTCTCGCTGCCGGGCATTATCGCCGGGTCGATGCTGGTGTTCATTCCAGCCATTGGCGAGTTCGTCATTCCCTCGCTCTTGGGCGGTCCTGAAACACTCATGATCGGCCGCGTGTTGTGGGATGAATTCTTCACCGCCGCCAACTGGCCGCGCGCTGCAGCTGTCGCCTGCGCCATGCTGCTTGTCGTCGTCGTTCCCATCATGCTCCTCCAAAAGGTGCAAAGCTCGATGGTGGAGAAGTAAGATGTTCTCACGTGGATGGTTTTTGCCCATCGCCGCAGCACTTGGCTTCTCCTTCCTTTATGCGCCAATCGTGTCGCTGGTCATCTTCTCGTTCAACGAAAGCAGCCTCGTCACGGTCTGGTCAGGCTTTTCAACCAAGTGGTACTCCGCGCTCTTTAACGACCCGCAGCTCTTGGGCGCTGCTTGGTTGAGCCTACAGATCGCAGCACTTGCAGCAACAATAGCGCTTGTACTCGGCACGCTTGCGGCAGTGGCGCTCGTGCGCTTCCGCCGGTTCAAGGGACGTACACTGTTCTCGGGAATGGTGTCGGCCCCGCTGGTCATGCCGGACGTGATCACGGGCCTGTCGCTGCTTTTGCTCTTCGTGGCCATGGAATCCATGCTGGGTTGGCCGCGCGGGCGCGGGATGATGACCATCGTCATCGCCCACGCCACCTTCTGCACGGCCTATGTCTGCGTTGTGGTTCAATCGCGCCTTGCAGATTTCGACCGAAGCCTTGAAGAAGCCGCGATGGATCTGGGCGCGAGCCCTGTTCGCACCTTCTTTGACGTAACCTTGCCCATCATTGCACCAGCCCTCGTATCGGGTTGGCTTTTGGGCTTCACCCTCTCGCTCGACGATCTTGTGATCGCCAGCTTTGTCTCGGGCCCAGGCTCGTCGACCCTGCCAATGGTGATTTTCTCCAAGGTCCGTCTTGGCGTGTCGCCTGACGTAAATGCGCTTGCGACCATAATAATTGGTATCGTCGCTGCCGGGGTACTGCTGGCAACCTTGCTGCAATTGCGCGGACGGCCCAAGAAAAAGGCCCGTGCGTAACCTCGTTAAAACCCGCTTCCGAGCGGGTTTTTTCTTGGCACATTCGCCCATTACTCGCCGGACTAGACAGAGCAGAACTTTGAGGGCACACTCCTATTATGTTCAACCTGTTATAAGGAGGTGATCCAGTGTCTTTTGAGGTTTTAGTTCTCTCGAGCTCCGGTATTCGTGCAGTGAACGGGAGTGATCTCGGCTAGCACACCTCCGCAGTCCCAGAGACTGATTAACTCAGGAAGGGCCACTCTTAGGGGTGGCCCTTTTTGTTGGGCTTGACGTGGGGGCTTTAGGCATTGATACCCCAATGCAAATATTTTGGAGGCTTGCCGTGTCCTCGGCTAATTTTGTTCTGACCCTATCCTGCATCGACCGTCCGGGCATTGTGGCTGCCGTTACAACAGAACTGGCGGGCCTGAATGCCAATATCGCTGAGAGCAATCAGTTCTGGGATAAGGAAACCGGTCGCTTCTTTATGCGCATCGCCTTTACCGCACCGGATGGGCTGAGCCGCGAAGCTATTGAAAATGCGTTAAAATCCCCAATCGCTCGCTTTGATATGCAGACCGCGTTGAGCGATGAGAGCATTCGCAAGCGCATCGTGATCATGGTTTCAAAGTTCGACCACACGCTCCTACACCTGCTCTACCAGATCCGTGTTGGCTGGCTGAATGCGGATGTTGCAGCGATCGTCTCGAACCACGAAGAAGCGCGCAAAATTGCAGAAGATGCAGGGATTCCATACCATTACCTGCCGGTGACCAAAGAAACCAAGGCCGACCAAGAAGCCAAGGTGCTTGAGATTGTGCGCGACAGTGGCGCTGACCTCGTCGTGCTCGCGCGCTATATGCAGGTGCTGTCGGACAAGCTCTCAACCCGCCTTTTCGGTCAGGTCATCAACATCCACCACTCCTTCCTACCGAGCTTTAAGGGCGCTAAGCCCTACCACCAAGCGCATGAGCGTGGCGTAAAAATCATAGGCGCAACAGCGCATTACGTCACTCCAGACCTCGATGAGGGTCCCATTATCGAGCAGGAGACTGCCCGTGTGACCCATGCCCTGAGCGCTGATGATCTGGTGGCCGCTGGCCGCGATATCGAAAGCCGGGTTCTGGCGCGTGCGGTGAAATTCCATTTGGAAAACCGCGTGATGCTCAATGGTCGTAAAACGGTTGTATTTGGCTGATTGGTTCGGCCTTTAGCCGGAGCGTCACGCCATAACTACCGATACAACCACACTAATTATCCTGGCCGCAGCGGGTATCGCTGCGGCTTGGCTCATTTTATCAGTGTTCAAGCATCTCTTGGGCATTCTGGCGATAGCGGCTTTGGCCGCCATTGCGTTTGTCGTGGTGACACGGCCTGAACTCATTGATTTCGCAAAGAGTTTTCTCGCGGGCCGTTAGGCCACAGCGTCGATTTCGATATCAGCCAGGTGGAGCGAGTCCGCAAGGCTCGTCCGGTCCAGCACAGCACGGGTTGCCAGTGTAACACGTTCAAAAACATGACGAATTTCGCAGGACGCTTCATCCTGACAATCAACGCACTTGCGATAGGCGATCTTTGAAAGGCAGGGGAGCGGGGCGATTGGACCATCGATCAACCTTAGGACTTCTCCGTAGGTAATCTCCGATGGCGCGCGCACAAGACCGTATCCGCCCATGCGTCCGCGGCGGCTGGTGACGATGCCAGCCCGTTTTAATTCCAAGAGAATTTGCTCCAGGAACTTTTTTGGGATGGCCTGATCGCGGGAGATTTCGCCGATCATGCGGGTCTCGCCCGGAGCGGTACGGGCGAGAGCAACCAGAGCGCGCAAGGCGTATTTGGCCTTTTGAGAAATCATAATGCGCGCCGGGCCTTATCAGTCTTTGGTCTCTGGTTTAACCACCGGCACGTCATCATTCGTCGAGGTCTCCTCGGAACCTTCAGATGCAGTTGCATCCTCTGGTGAAGCCTCCTCCGTCGCGACGGGTTCGTCAACCGTTTCGATCACGGTTATTTCAGCAGGCGGTAAACGAGGGGCCTCTGATGGGCCTATTTGTGGCACTCTGCCGGCACTTATGGGCTCCACAATGGTCAAAACTTCGATTTCGATGGGCGCCGGACGATTTTGTGCCACTTGCTCTGACGCTTCGACCTCGACCGCCTCCTCAGCTGCCGATACGAGCACCGTTTCAGCGGTGGTTTCGTCATCGACAAGCGGCTCAATTCTATCGGCATCGCGATGCGGCTCTTGAGCGTCTTCTGATGCCGGAGCCACAGTTGGCAGCTCGTCCTCACCGAGGGCCGCGTATTTGAGCACGGCGGAATGTGCTTCCTTCATCGGTGCCTTGGTAATGGCGCCTGCGGCGCGCAGCACATCCAAAAAGCCCCGACCAATTTCGCGTTCGCCGCGAATGATCGTGCTGGCCCCCAACCCGCGCAGAAAACTCTCTTCTTCATCGGAATAGGCGCGGGCGATGATCTGGATACTTGGGTTGAGCTTTGCGGAGCTCTCGCAAACACTGCCCGCTTCAAAGGCGTTGGAAATGGCGACAAGCAGCGTTTTGGCTTGTGCGAGATTGGCGAGCTTCAACACGTCTTGGTGCGCCGCATTCCCGACCACCACTTCAAAGCCTTCGCTACGCGCGGCAGCGACGTCGTGATCAGAATCCTCGATTACGACCACGTCACCACCCTCGGCCTTGATGCCTTGGGCGATCACGCGCCCCACTTCGCCGTAACCAACCAGAACGGTGTGCTCGGTTTGAGTGGATGGCTCTGCCGTATCGTCGTCAGCGCCAAGCGCTGCGCGATCAAGGCCAGCGGCGGTTGGGATGTCGGTTGTCGCGGGGCGTGTTGCAGCCAAAGAGGGCTCATGACGTCCGGAAGCTGGGACACTGGACTTGTCTTCGCCCAACGGCTTGCCAAAGCGCGCCTCAAGCTTAGGACGAATAAGATCGTTAGCCCAGAAAGCCACGGGATTGAGCAGAATGGAAATCAGCGCGCCCGCAAGAATAAGGTCTTTCGCCTCGGTGGGGAGAATGGCCAGAGCCACGCCCATGCTGGCAAGAATGAAGGAGAACTCACCAATTTGCGCCAGCGAGGCCGAAATGGTGAGGGCAGTGCCGACGGGGCGACGGAACAGCAGCACGATCCCGAAGGCGGCAAGAGATTTGCCCACCATAATGATAAAAACGGTGGCGAGAACCTGGAACGGCTGCGCCAAAAGGATGGCCGGGTCGAACAGCATGCCGACCGAGACAAAGAAGAGCACCGAGAACGCGTCGCGTAGCGGCAAGGTTTCGTTGGCAGCGCGGTGAGAAAGCTCGCTCTCAGCCAAGATCATTCCCGCGAAGAAGGCCCCAAGCGCCAGTGACACGCCAAAGAGCATGGCCGAGCCGAGGGCAACACCCAAGGCAATCGCCAACACGGCGAGACGGAACAACTCGCGGCTGCCGGTGTGGGCCGTGGTGTGCAGCGCCCAAGGGATAATGCGCCGACCCACGACAAGCATGAAGCCAACGAAAGCTGCCACCTTGATAAGGGTCAGGACGAGCACGCCCCAGATGCCGATATCAACGCCCAGAATACGGGTAACGAAGGAGACGAAGGGATCGTGCACGCCCGTTGTCGTGCCGCTCACACTGGCGATAGCGGGAACCAACACCAGGGCGAGAACCATCGCCAGATCTTCGACAATCAACCAGCCAACAGCAATCCGCCCGCGTTCGCTTTCCAGCAAGCGCCGATCTTGCAGCGCCTTAAGCAGCACGACGGTGGACGCCACGGACAGCGCCAAGCCAAAGAGCAGGGCCGCGCCAAGGCTCCAGCCTAAGAGAAGGCCCAAGCCCGCACCCAGAACCGTGGCCGAGGCGATCTGCACGACAGCGCCGGGAATGGCGATATTGCGGACACTCATCAGGTCTTTGAGAGAGAAATGGAGGCCAACCCCGAACATGAGGAGGATGACGCCCATTTCGGCCAGTTCGGCACCGATTTTCTGATCGGCAACAAAGCCGGGCGTGAAGGGACCGACGAGAATACCGGCGAACAAATAGCCCACCAAAGGGGGCATTTTGAACCGGTTGGCGATCATGCCGAAGATATAGGCTAGCACCAAACCCGCTACGATCGTCGTGATCAATGGGGACTCGTGGTGCATCTGCGCCTCCGGCTTTTCGCGATTTCAAAGTTCACAATGAGGGATCAAAACCTCAAGTTCAAGCGAGCATCGGCCCGAGGCGATACGCGCGGGCAAGCTTAGGCCCTGCCCCCATAGATGCGGAAAACATGACTGAACTTTGACTCTGGCGCGGCCGAATGGCGACCTTAGCCGCTGACGATGGTTATCTTTTCAGCGGCCCGGGTAATCGCCGTATACAGCCAGCGCGCGCGTTCCTCGCGGAAGACATGGCTTTCATCGAAGAGATAGACATTGTCCCACTGGCTGCCCTGCGCCTTATGGACGGTGAGGCAATAGCCAAAGGTGAACTCGTCAAACTGGCGGCGCTCGGTCCACGCCATAGCGTCTTCCTCACCCGCAAAGAACGCCTTGTGCGTGAGGACCTTCGCCTCGCCCTTGCCTTCATCATCAACGAGGAGAAGCGTCCACTTGCCAGCGTTGCGCTTCCAAGCTTCCGAGACGATCCAGATTTGACCGTTGAGGAGGCGTTTGCGCGGATTGTTGCGCAGGCACACCATTCGGTCGCCAAGGACGGGCTCATGGAAGGGCAGGCCCTTCAGCTCGCGGATACGATCGTTATAGGTCAGACGCGTTTTATTGCGCCCAACCAGAACCTGATCGGCCTCCATCACCGCGTCACGATCAACCTGAGCACGGGTGACAACGCAGCTCTCGCCATAGGTGCCGTGTTCCAGATAGCCCCCTTCACGGACAGCCATCGAAAGGCGAATGATCGGATTATCTGCGGCCTGACGGTGAATTTCGGTGAGCATGATGTCGGGTTCGACATCGGTAAAAAAGCCTGCGCCCTGCACTGGCGGCAGCTGGAAGGGGTCGCCGAGAACCAAAACCTTGGTGCCGAAGGAGAGAAGATCGATGGCCAATTGCTGATCGACCATCGAAACCTCGTCGATGACGATGAGGTCGGCGTCGGCTGCCCCGCTTTCGGGATCGAGCGCAAAGCGCGGCTCGCCATTATCGTCCGAGACCAGCGTATAGATCAGCGAATGGATGGTTTGCGCGCCCTTGCAACCGCGCTTACGCATGACCATCGCAGCCTTGCCGGTAAACGCTGCATAGCGCACCGAGCGCACGTCTTGCGCTAAGTGCACGGCAAGCGTTGACTTGCCCGTGCCGGCCCAACCAAACAGGCGAAAGACTTGCGGAGCATTTTTGTCCTTAAGCCAATTTGAAACAGCGATAAGTGCTGCGTCCTGCTGAGCAGACCAGACGGGTGGCATTAAATGATCTCCGCTTTGATGGTCCCAAGGCCCGCAATAGCGCCTTCGAGAACATCGCCTTTCACCACCGCTCCAACGCCCGCAGGCGTGCCGGTCATAATCAAATCGCCTGCTTTGAGCGCAATGAATTGGCTGAGATAGGAAATGGTCTCGGGAACGGACCAAATCTGTTCAGACAAATCACCCGATTGGCGCAGCGCGCCATTGACCTTGAGCGTGATGGCACCGGCTTGGAGATGGCCGATTTGCGCTGCGGGCACAACCCGCCCAATTGGCGCAGACTGATCAAAGCCTTTGGCCATTGTCCACGGCCGCCCCTGCTTTTTCGCTTGGGCTTGGAGGTCGCGGCGCGTCATGTCGAGACCCACCGCATAGCCAAACACATGGGTTAGCGCATCGGCCTCAGCAATGTTCTCGCCGTCTTTGCCAATGGCAACAACCAGCTCGACCTCATGATGGAAATCAACGGTTTGCGGCGGATAGGCGATTGGGGCGTCGTCAATGACCACGGCATCCGCTGGCTTTTCAAAGAAGAAGGGCGGATCGCGCAGATCATTGCCCATCTCTTTGACGTGCTCAGCGTAGTTACGGCCCACGCAGTAAACGCGGCGCACCGGAAAAAAGCGCCCATCGGCTACAGGCACAAGCACCGGCTGCGGCGCGGCAAAAACCAGATCAACCACGCTTGAGCTCCTCAGCATAGGGGCGAATAAGCCCCCAATCGGCGGGGCCCAGTCGATCCTGCGCTGTAAAGCTTTGATGCCAATAAGGATAGAGCAGCGGCGGTTGGCTAGCCTTATCGAGCCGCGCTCGTTCTTCGCTCGAGAGGGTGAGCTTTGCGGCGGCGATATTGTCGGCAAATTGGGCTTCGTTGCGACCGCCAATGATCACCGAGGTGACGCCGGGACGGCCTAGCAGCCAAGCCAACGCCACTTGCGCCCCGGAGACGCCGCGCTGTTCGGCGATTTCAATGAGCACGTCGATGATGGAATAGAGCTTTTCCCAATCGTAAACCGGAGGCTCGCGGAAACCGCCGACATGACGACCACTTTCCGGGCCTCCATCGCGACGATATTTGCCCGAGAGCAGGCCGCCCGCCAGCGGGGACCACACGAGAATGCCAAGGCCCTGATCGTGCGAAACAGGGACCAGTTCATATTCGGCATCGCGCGAATGCAGCGAGTAGTGAATTTGCTGGGACACAAAGCGTTCGCTGCCGCGCTTTTCGCTGGCCATGAGCGCTTTCATGATGTGCCAGCCGGAATAGTTCGAACAGCCGATGTAGCGAACATGACCGTGGCGCACGAG
This sequence comes from Devosia sp. WQ 349K1, assembly GCF_016595685.1. NCBI lineage: Bacteria > Pseudomonadati > Pseudomonadota > Alphaproteobacteria > Hyphomicrobiales > Devosiaceae > Devosia > Devosia sp. WQ 349K1. Next base: position 151,286 of record NZ_JAENGO010000006.1, read on the forward strand.
CGTATCCAGTGCCTCCATGGTTTCCTCGATGGGGGTCAGCCCGTCCCACTCATGGACCTGATAGAGGTCAATGTAATCGGTCTTGAGCCGTTTCAGGCTCGCCTTGCACTGCTCGATAATGTGGTGGCGCGACAGCCCGGCCTGATTGGGCCCATCGCCCATTTTGAAGCGCACCTTGGTGGCGACAAGCGCCTTGTCGCGCCGACCATTCTGCGCGAGCACTTCGCCCAAGATTTCTTCGGAGACGCCAGCATTATAGACATTGGCTGTGTCGTAGAGATTGATCCCCGCGTCGAGGCACATGTCCACTTGCCGCGCGGCGGCATTGACGTCGGCATGGCCAATCTTTTCGCTACCGCCGAAAGTCATTGTGCCCATGGTCATAACCGAGACCTTGAGGCCTGATCGGCCCAGTTGACGATATTCCATGAGCATTCCTCCTTTGTTCTCCTCTTAACAGGGCTAAAGACTGGAGCGGCTGCGGTCAATCGGTTGGGTGGCGTTTCTCGCAAGGGTGAGCGCGAGGGCAGACCATGACGCGGCAAAGTTTCAATGCTAGAGCTGTTCGTCACCTCGTCTTAGGCAGTGTTGTGCGGCCCAATTCCATCGCTCTCCCGGTACTTCTCGTCGCGCTCGGCATGGCCTTTACCCAAACCGGGGCCAGCTTTGCCAAAATGCTGTTTCCGCTGGTGGGCGCGCCGGGGGCAACGGCGCTGCGGCTGACCATTGCCGCCGTTGTTCTCATCGCCATTTTCCGCCCCTGGCGGTTTAAGCTCGATGGGAAACAGTGGCGGGCGGTTCTGCTTTATGGCGTTTCCATGGGCGCGATGAACCTCTTCTTCTACGCGGCGCTGGAACACATTCCGCTGGGGTTGGCGGTTGCCCTCGAGTTCACCGGGCCACTGGCGGTCGCGCTTTTTGGCGCGCGAAAGCCACTCGATTTCTTCTGGATCGTTTTGGCGCTGATCGGTTTTGGTTCGCTAATTCCCTGGGGCGGAAGCGGTGACGATATTTCGATTATTGGGGTGTTGCTCGCTCTGGCAGCAGGCGCGTGTTGGGCGGGCTATATTGTCTTTGGGCAGCGGGCGGGGACCGGCGGCGGGCCCCATATTGCAGCACTCGGTGTTGGCACGGCCGCGATCATCGCCCTGCCCTTTGGACTTATGACGGCGGGGCCGGCGCTGTTTGAAGTCTCGATCCTGCCGCTCGCTATCACTGTGGCGCTGATGTCGAGCGCTATTCCCTATGCGCTTGATATGGTGGCCCTGCCCCATATTCCAGCGCGGCTCTTTGGGATTTTGATGAGCGGGCAACCCGCTTTGGCGGCAATCTCGGGGCTGGTTATCTTGGGCGAGCGGTTGAGCGTTTTGCAGACCATCGGCATGGTGGCGATTATGGCGGCGTCAATTGGGGCGACGCTGACCATTGCCCGCGCGAAAAACCGCGAAAACATTTGATCCCAATCAAATGGCGACGGGCGATGGAGCGCTAATAACGGGTCAATGATATTGGCCCGGAGCCTTCCCATGGCGCTGACGACCGCACAATTGGTGGATCGCTATTCCGCCCCTGTTCCGCGTTACACAAGCTATCCCACCGCGCCGCATTTTCATGGCAGCATCACAGGCGAAATCTATGCGCAATGGCTCAAGGCATTGCCAGAAGACGCAACGCTCTCGCTTTACTTTCATATCCCCTATTGTGATCGGCTCTGTTGGTTCTGCGGCTGCCACACCAAGCACACGCTGCGCTATGAGCCGGTGGCGGACTATCTCCTTGCGCTTTACGCGGAGATGGATTGGGTTTCGCGCCAGCTTGAGGGGCGTGGAATTGTTACGGCGATCCACCTCGGGGGCGGTTCGCCAACCTTGCTCAAGCCCGCCGATCTCCTCGCGCTAAAACGCAAGATTGCGGACGGCTTTACACTCAGCCCCGCGGCGGAGATTAGCATTGAGATTGACCCCAATGATCTCGATGAGGGGCGGTTTGACGCTTTTGCAGAGTTTGGGCTGACGCGGGCCAGCATCGGCGTGCAAGATTTTGACATCACCGTGCAAAAGGCGATCAATCGGCTGCAAAGCTATGAGCAGACCGCGGCCGTGGTACAGGCGGTGCGCAGCCGGGGCGTGCGTTCGGTCAATCTCGATCTCGTCTATGGATTGCCGCACCAAACGCTTTCGGCGCTGGAAAAGACCGTCGCCAAGGCGCTGCTGATGGAGCCAGATCGCTGCGCGCTCTTTGGCTATGCGCATGTGCCTTGGATGAAGCCGCATCAAAAGATGATCGACGAAGCGACATTGCCCGGCCGGCATAGTCGGTTTCAGCAAGCACAGCGCGCAGCGGAAATGTTTACCTGGGCGGGCTATCGCCCGATTGGCTTTGATCACTTTGCCCGGCCCGGCGATAGCCTCGCCATTGCTGCCGAGAACGGCACGCTCAAGCGCAATTTTCAGGGCTATACCGATGATGCGGCCGATGCGCTTATCGGCTTCGGGGCTTCGGCGATCGGGCAGTTTCCGCAGGGCTATGTGCAAAACATTGTGGCGACCGCGGACTACAAACGCCGGGTGCATGAGGGCAAGCCGGCCACTGGTAAAGGCGTGGCGCTGACACAAGAGGATCGCCTCCATCGCCACGCTATTGAGCGGCTGCTCTGCGCCTTTGCCTTGCGGCCGGAGGATTTTCACGAGTTTGGACGGGCGGGCGCAAATCTTTTTGAGAGCGCCGTGCTGATGGCCGAAAGCGACAGCGACGGGCTGCTCACGCTTTCGGGCAATTCAGTGGTCGTCACCGATACGGGCCGACCATTCGTGCGGGCCATAGCGGCGCGGTTTGACCAATATCTGACCCTCGGAACGGCCCGACATTCGCTGTCGGTCTAGGCAAGGGATAGCTTAAAAGAAGATGTCGTCGAGATCGTCGGCATCTTTTTTCTTGGGCTCAGGGTCCGTCACGCTGACTTCGGGCGCTTCGCTCAAGAGCTCAAAGCCGTCAATGTCGCTGGTTGGGCTGGCCACAATTGGCTCTGGCTCGGTGCCGAAATCATCAAAGACGACATCCTCTTCCGCAGGAACTTCCACAGCGGCAGGGGGTTCGGCTTCAAAGAGATCGAAATCGCCTAGGTCAGAGCTTTCAGAAGCCGGGGCATCGGGTTCATCAAAGCCGAAGAAAATGCCGTCATCGGCTGCGGCAGTGGCCGCGACGACAGGGGCTCCGACCAGACGATCATGGATCTGACGCTCCGCTTCCATGGTGTAGAGTTTGCGCAGCTTGGCAAAGATCGGCTTGAGAGCGTCAGGCAAATGCTCTGGCGTGTCTTCGCCGCGCAAAGCCTCAATTTCCGCCTTGATGGCATCGAGCCGTTCAACGAGACGGGTCTGCCCTTCGAGCCCGCGCTCGGCCGCTTCGAGCAGGCGAATAACGCGCGGAGCGTCGGAGTTAAGCTGTTTGAGCGCGACCGAGATGCGCTGATCAAGCTCAAGCAGGATCGCCAATGCCGCCTTGGCCCGCCGCTCCAATTCCCCCACCGGGCCATCAGCGCTTTGCGCTTCGGCGTCGTGGAGCTTGCTGGCAAATTCTGTCGCCTTCGTCAGTTGCTCCATCGCAGCTTGCGCAGCGGTGACTGTTTCGGCGGTCAGCTCACGCAACTGCATGGCGATAATAGTAAGCGGCGCGCCGCGCGGCCCCATCTGGGCACAGCGCACGGCAGTGTTGAGGCTGACAAGATGCATGCTGGCTTCGATTTCCTGAACCGCTTCCACATGCTCGAGGAGCTTGCGCACCAATTCCTGAACGGAAATGGAGGTCGCCTCAAGCTTACCGCGCTCGCCTTCGAAATCGTTGACGGTGGTCACAGCGGTGCCCACCTGCACGTTCAGCGTCGAGATGGCCGAGCCACTGCCCTTGCCATCGCCCTGAAACTCCTTGCTCAAGGAGATGATGATGCTGGCATCAGACACCAGCTCGCGCAGAGCGTTTTGGGCCGCGCTGACCTCATCGGCGAAGGTGTCGATGCAATCGCCAAACAATTCGTCCTGCAAGGCGGCGAGTGCCGCAAGGCAGAGCGGCAGATGCTCTGGCGCGATAGCTTCACCTTCAAAACTGCCAGTTTCGGCTAGGGTTGAGAGCGCGCTCAGCAGTGCCTCGACATGCTCAAGCCTTTGACGCGTGGCGTCGCCCACCTGCAGGGCCATGACAGTGCTGCCAATACGCCCCGTGATCTGCCGACCGACGCGTCCGGTTTCGATACTGGACTCGGCGGCGAGGAACTGATGCTGATTAAGCCCCGTGATGGCCGTGCTGAGGTTCTGCGCCAGTGTGCTCAGCGTGTTGGAATGGGTGCTTTCAAATTCTGAGCGCTGCAGCGACGCCCGGCTCACCTCATCGGCGAGCTGGCGATAGACCTGCGCAAATTCCTGAATGGTTTTGCCCGCCGTATCGGACAGGGTTTTGATGTCGGCGGTGAACACCTCGAAATCATCGTCATTGCCGACAATGCCTGCGGCGGTGACGCGTGCATTGATCGAGACAATGCCCATCATTTTGATAGTGCGGCGCAGGGCATCGATGGGCGAGGAAGCTGCCGTCACCACACCCACGAGGCTATCGAGATCAGTCTTTTCAAAATCAAAGCGCTCGGACAGCGTCAGAGCCCGGCCCGAAACGGCATCGAGATGCTGAACTGCCGCGCCGACTTCCTCGCCCTGCAAGGCGCTGGGCATGGCTTCAAACAATCGGGTGAGCGTATTGAGCAAGCTTGCCCCTTCGCTCAACCGATCGCCAGCGTCGACGAAGGCCGCTTCAATGGCTTCACGCGGTTTGCGCACGTCCTCTACGAGGGCGCGAAGCTGTGCTGGATCAAGCTGAATGGTCATGCGCTGTCTCCAGAGCTGTTGTGAGCATGGGCAAAGGCGGCGATCTCGGCGGCCATGCGATCGAGCGGGCGAATTTTTACCGCCGCGCCGCGCTGCACCGCTTCCTTGGGCATGCCATAGACCACCGAAGTCGCCTCATCTTGCGCGATGGTGGTGCTGCCCATTCCGCGCATTTCGAGAAGGCCGTTTGCGCCGTCGTCGCCCATGCCGGTGAGCAACATGCCCAAGGCATTTTTGCCAGCGGACTGCGCGACCGAGCGGAACAGAACATCGACAGAAGGACGATGGCGCGCGACATGGGGGCCATCATCCAGACGCACGGTGTAGCGCGGGCCATTGCGCACCAAAACCATATGCTGATTGCCCGGAGCGATGAGCACCTGACCGGGCAGAACCACATCGCCATCTTCAGCTTCTTTGACCGTGACGGCGCAGGTGGTGTTGAGGCGGCGCGCAAAGGCGGCGGTGAATTTTGCCGGCATATGTTGGACGATCAGAATGGCCGGACTGGTTTCGGGCAAGGCCTCAAGCACTTCGCGCAGGGCTTCCGTGCCCCCGGTCGAGGCACCAATGGCAATTAGCGGCTCTGTTTGCGGCAAGCGCGCGATAAGATTGGTGCGGCGCAGATCGGTGAGCGGCGGCAAAATCGCGTCTGCCGTCAGCTTGCCTTCGACCTTGATCTGGGCGACCGGGGCCGCAACGCGGCGCTTGGCCGTGCCGGGCATACGGGCATGGGCTGCGGCCTTGGCCGCATCGCAAATGCGCATGCTCGATTCATGCAGGAACTGCGCCGTGTCCATCTGCGGCTTGGCCACAATATCGACGGCGCCCGCTTCCATCGCCTGCAAAAACATGTCCGAGCCGTCTTGCGTCAGGCTCGAGCAAATCACCACCGGAATGGGGCGCTGGGACATGAGTTTGCGCAGGAAGGTCAGCCCATCCATGCGCGGCAATTCGATATCGAGGAAGATGACATCGGGCACTTCATGGCGAATGCGTTCCACCGCCACATAAGGATCGGTTGCCGTCGCCATGACCTCAAGCTCGGGGTCCGAGTTGATGATATCAGAGAGCGCCGTGCGCACCGAGGCGCTGTCGTCGACAACCAGCACGCGAATTTTGGAGGTGGTCAGCTCAGTCATGCAGCTACCGTTGTTTTCTGGAACACCGCAGGGGCGATTTGGTGGAAACCGGCCGAGGTCCCAATCATGGATTCAGAATGGCCCAGAACCAGATACCCACCCGGACGAAGGTGGCTCATCAGCCGTTCTATGACCGCCTGCTGATCGTTTTTCTCAAAATAGATCAGAACGTTGCGCAGGAAGATGATGTCCACGTCACGGTCAACCGGATAGCTGGTTTCCATCAGATTGAGATAGTTGAAGCGCACACGCTGGCGCAGTTCAGGGACGATGCGCACGTCGTTGCGGATCCCATTGCGACGCGAAAACATCAGATATCGGCTTTGCATAGCCTTAGGCACGGGAGCGATTTGCTCTTCTGGATAGATCGCCATCTGGCCAATCTTGAGCACCGAGCGCGACACGTCCGTGGCCAGGATCGCATAGCGGAAGTCTTTGCTTTGAGCTTGCATCTCGGCGAGCACCATAGCGGTTGTGTAAGCCTCGGCTCCCGTTGAGCTTGCCGCGCTCCACACTTTGAGCAGCGGCGAAGCTTCACCCAGCCGCGCCTTGAGGAGCTGCGGGACCATGCGGCTGCGCATCAGCTCGAAATGATCGCTTTCGCGGAAGAAATCGGTCTTGTTGGTCGTTACCGCATCGATGAGATAGGGCAGCTCTTTATCGAGCCCGCCCTGACGGAACAGATAATCGCCATAGGTCCGAACACTCTTGAGCGAGAGCGCGCGCACGCGCTTGCGCAGACGCCCCTCCACCATCGACTGTTTGGCCGGAGGCAAACGAATGCCGATCTGCGACGAAATAATGCTCGCGATGCGGTCATAGTCGACGCTGGTCAGGTGATCGAGGTCACCCACAAGCGATGGAGTGGCGGAGGAATGCAAGGTGAGTTCCGAACAAAAGGAGGCACGACCGGCAGAAATGCCGATCGTGAAAGGGGTCAAAGAGCGTTGGTGGCCGCAGAGACTTCTTTTTTCAGAAGCCGGTCGAGGTCGAGGACAACGACAAATTCGCCTTTGCGCCGACCGACGCCAGCAATGCCGTGATCACTCCAGCCGCTGTTGACTGTTGGCGCAGGATCAAGCGTGTCATCGTCGAGAACGGTGACTTCAAAGACCCGGTCGGTCTTGAGACCGACCGTCATGCTGCCATTGGGCCCTTCCACCGACAGCACGAGAATACGGCTGGTTTCGGTGTCCGCAGCGGCGGGCATGTCCAAGGTCAGACGCAGATCCAGCACCGGGACCGAAGTGCCCCGCACATCAATCATGCCCAACAGATAATGAGGCGCACGCGGCAGGCGTGCGATTGGCCGAAGATCCAGAATTTCCTGCACCTTGCCAACCGGCACGGCGAACACTTCGTCAGCGACGCCTAGGGTAACGTATTGAGATAATTCAGCCATTCGACAATCCAAAGCGCCGCGAAAACGCAGCAATCGTTTGTGTGTCCGGCCGCTCAAGAAGAGCGACCGGATCGTTTAAGAGTTGAACGGTCAGACGTTCGGGCGCCGGGCGAACTCGCTGTCGAATTCGTCCTGACCATCATCACTGAGGTCGAGGTCGAAACCGCCACCCTGAGCTGTCTTGGAAGACGCAGCTTCGGACTTGCGGGCTGGCGCACGCACAGGCTTGCTCTTTTCAACCGGCGCTGGATCGACGCGCTTGGTTTCGCGCGCTTCCTCTTCGAGGCGGAAGTAGCTGATCGCCTGTTCGAGCTGTTCGGCCTGCGCCGCCAACTGATCCGAGGTCGACGCCATTTCTTCAGCCGCAGAGGTGTTCTGCTGGGTGACCTTATCAAGCTGCTGGATGGCAGCGTTTACCTGCATGGCGCCAGCACTCTGCTCACGGCTACCCGCCGAGATTTCTTCCACCAATTCAGCGGTGCGCTGAATATCGGGAACCAGCTTTGCAAGCATGTCGCCTGCCGACTGCGCGGCCTTAACCGTCGTGCCCGAAAGGGTCGAGATTTCGGCTGCAGCACTCTGGCTGCGTTCCGCAAGCTTGCGCACTTCGGAGGCCACAACCGCAAATCCACGGCCATGTTCACCAGCGCGCGCCGCTTCCACTGCCGCGTTCAGCGCCAGAAGGTCGGTCTGACGGGCGATTTCCTGCACGACCATGATCTTTTCAGCAATGGTCTGCATGGCGTTGACCGCATTGGTCACGGCTTCACCCGATGCCTTGGCATCAGCGGCCGACTGGCGCGCGATCTTTTCGGTCTGGGTAGCGTTTTCAGCCGACTGCTTGATGGTCGCAGCCATCTGTTCCATCGAGGCCGAAGCTTCTTCCGTGGACGAGGCCTGCTCGGTTGCGCCCTGGCTCAGCTGTTCGGCCGTGGCCGACATTTCCTGGCTGCCCGAGGCAACATTGCGGGTTGCGCTGACCACCTCGGAGACGACTTCACCGAGTTTGACAGTCATCGAGTTGAGCGCCTTGATCAGGTCGCCAACTTCGTCATTGGTCTTCACTTCAACCTTGGCGTTGAGATCGCCGCCGGCGACAGCTTCAGCCAGCTTGACCGCACGACCAAGCGAACGCGTGATGGTGGTGGTGATAAAGATCGCCGCAATGAGGGCCACCAAGGCCGAAATTGCCATCAGACCAAACAGGAAGTTGCGTTCCGTTTCGAAGGTCTGCTTTGCTTCACCGACCGACTTCATCAGATATTGGGCATTGCGATCAATGATCTGATCAATCAGTGCCATAGCTTCGATGCGCAGTGGCGCAGCCCGCTGGGTCGAGATGGTGTACCCAACATAAGCGGAGCGCTGCATCGCCAGATCGACAGCTTCGTCCATCGCACCAGCAAGTTCGGTGAGCTGGGACATTGCCGAAGCGAACACAGCAACTTCATCGCCGATAGCCAAACGCTCAAGACGGGTCACGCCCGAAAGCATGCGATCCAATACGGCGCGGTAATCGTCGTGCATGGCCTGCTGGGTCGCGGGATCATCCGACAGCAGCAGAATATTGCGATGCATAGCAAACACATCGGCAGTGTCGGTGAACATCCGCGTGTAGCCGATATAGGCTTCGAAAGCCTGGTCAGCGCCTGCTGGATCGATCTGCTTGAGATTATCGTAACGGCCCTTGGCCGCTTCGCGCAGCGCCAAAGCGGTCTGCTCAAACTCAATTTCGTGAACCGTAGCGTGCTCAAGGCTTAGCTGCATCGCTTGCCTGTCGCTATCGAGCAAGGCGAGATCGGCGACCTGCTGAGCAAAATCCCAGTACACATCAACGTTTTTGACAAACTGCTCCATGGCGGCCAGATCGACGTCATCGGTCAGGCGGCGACCAACGTTGTCGATAACAAGACGGAGATCTTCGTAGCTGGCGTTGAGCTGATCACGGATGACCACCCGCTCTTCAGGCTCCTTAATGATCAGCAGGGAATTGGCCTGCTGCGACAAGGTCAGGAAACTGGCCTTGAGATTGGCCAGCGTGACCGAGCGCGCAGCGACTTCGCTGATCAAATAGGTGGAATGAGCATTTTGCGTGGAAAGGCTATTGATCGCGAGCATATTGCCCGCGCCCGCCAGGACGACGACGAGACCAAAAACTGCTGCCAGTTTTAGTTTAATGGATAGGCGCACTAAGCGAGCCTTTCTTCTGATGCTGCACTAGGCGCTATTCTGGCGCCCTGACTTTGAAAGATGCGTCCCAGATCGGGAATGATGATGAAGCCGCCGTCGCGCTTGCCGATGGATTTGACCAGTTCGGCGGGCCAGCGCATGCCCACTTTGGGGGCGTCTTCGATAAATTTGCTCTCGATGTCGGTTACGTCGCAGACCTTGTCGGCCAAAACGCCGAGGATGGTCGGCTCGCCATCGATGTCGAGTTCCATGACGACGACACGCGTGTCTTGATCGGCGGGTGGACGGGGCATGTTGAACACGACCCGGAGATCGGTCAGCGGCACCACGCGGCCACGAAAGTTAATCAGATGCCTCGCGAACTCTGGAGCGTTGGGCACGATTGTGACGGGCACAGGCTCAAGGATTTCGCGGACACGCTCGGCTTCGAGGGCGAAGATTTCGTCGCCCAAGCGAATGGTGAGCGCTTTCATATCGGATGGGGTCATGATGCGGCCCTCTCAGAGCGACCAACGTAGCTTTGTCCTGCCGACACGAGATGAGCCGTATCCAGAATGAGCGCGACGGAGCCATCGCCCAAAATGGTAGCGCCCGAGAAGGTGCGGATGCCGCTGTGAAGGCGCGACAGCTGTTTGATCACGGTCTGGTTGTTGCCAATGATCTGATCGACCACGAGACCAACCCGACCTTCGCCCGAAGAGACGATGACCACCTTCTGGTACTCATCGGTCTCGCCTGGGGTTTGGAAGACTTCGCGCAACCGCAGATAGGGAACGAGGCTCCCGCGGATATCGAGGAAATTGCGGCCCGAACGCGTCGCTTCTGCCTCGGCGGTCAGCTCAACACATTCTTCGACGGCGGCGAGAGGGATGGTGTAGAGCCCATCGCCAACGCGGACCAACATGCCTTCGATAATCGCCAAGGTCAGCGGCAAGCGCAGGCTTGCCGTGGTCCCGGCACCGGGATCGGTGTTGAGCTCGATGGTGCCACGCAGACCATCAATGGTGCGCTTAACAACATCCATGCCCACGCCACGTCCGGACAGCGAAGTCACCTGCTGAGCGGTCGAGAAACCGGGCGCGAAAATCAGCTGATAGAGCTCTTGGTCGCTCAGCTTGGCATCGGCAGAGATCAGCCCGTTTTCTTCGGCCTTGGCGCGAATGCGCTGAGCGTCGAGCCCGGCACCATCGTCGGTCACCGAAATGGCGACTTCCGCACCAGAATAGGTCGCGGAAAGGCGCACGATGCCGGTTTCCGATTTGCCGCTCGCGCGGCGACGATCTGGAGATTCCAGACCATGATCCACCGCATTGCGGATCAGGTGCACCAGAGGATCGGCCAAACGTTCGATGACGTTTTTGTCGAGCTCGGTGTCCTCGCCGGCAGTGACAAACTCAATCGGTTTGCCCAGCTCGCTTGAAAGATCATAGACCAAGCGGCGGAAGCGGCTAAACAGCGTGCCAATCGGCACCATGCGAATGCCCATGGTCGTATCGCGCAGACCAGAGGACAGACGCTCCAGATCTTCCGCGACCGATTTCAGCGTCGCATCGTCCGAATGAGCAGCGAGCTGGCTCAGGCGCGCTTGCGCAATCACCAATTCGCCAACCCGATCCATCAGCTCGTCAAGACGCTCCGCTGGCACCCGCAGTGAGGTTGAGGCAGCTTTGTCGCCTGTCGCATCGGCCTTGGCCGAGGCAGCAACCTTCGACACCGAGCTCGGTGCAGGTTCGGAAGGCCCCGAAACGGGCACAGGAGCGGCTTCTGGTGCCAGTTCGACCAGCGTTAATTCCATGGCATCGCGCAGGAACATGAAGACGTCGTCGATCGCACCGCTTGGATCGACAGCGTCAATATCAACGCGCCAGCCGATGTGTGGCACTTCAGGATCGAGCGTATCGAGGGCCGGAACGCGCTCGGTCAGTGCCATGACTTTGGTTGGGCCAATGTCGGCAAGTTCGGCGAGCAAAAGCTGCGGATTGGTGCCAAAAACCAAAGCGTCCGACGGCAGATAAAACTCAAGCCGCCAGGTTCTTATGTCATCCTCTGACACGCGAGGCGCCGCAGGAACGACATCAGCCGCTGGCGCAGTCGCGCTGGAGCCGACGATGACGCGCAGACGCGAGAGAATAGCGTCGCCGTCGACGTCGGTCTCCTCGTCCTCGATCAGCGCGCTAATGTAATCCTTGGCTTCGAGCGCAATATCGATCAGGCGCGAGCTGGCGTCGCTCTGGCCCTTGCGGACGCGATCGAAAGCCGTCTCGAACTCATGGACGAAATTGGCCACCGCGGTGAAGCCGAACATCGCCCCGGAGCCCTTTATGGTATGCAGGGCGCGAAAGCTGGAGTCGATCAACGCACGATTTTGCGGATCTTGCCCAAGGTCAAGCAGCCCGCTTTCGAGCTCTTCCAAAAGATCACGTGCTTCCTGACGGAACGTTTCCGCAGGATCTATCCCGATCATGCGCCCGTGACTTTCTTAATAACCGCAAGCAATTGGTCTTGCTTAAAGGGTTTTACGATCCAACCCGTCGCACCGGCCTCTTTGGCCCGGCGCTTGAGCTCGTCGTCGGACTCGGTGGTCAGCAAAATGATCGGCACGCCCTTGCTGGAGGGGTGCTCACGGAATTTACGGACAAACTCAATGCCGTTCATGACGGGCATGTTGAGATCGGTCAGCACGGCATCGATCGGCTGCGCGATCGCCTTTTCGTAGCCTTCGGCGCCATCGGCAGCCTCAACCACGTCATAACCGGCAGTCATGAGCGTCATCGACACCATCTGCCGAATGGAAGCAGAGTCATCGATGGTCAAAATGGTTTTAGCCATAGTTCAAGCCTTCACTTCTGTTCAGGATTAAGGGGCCAGAACGACAGGTCGGCTTGACCAGCTGACAGCAGCCCCAAGCTTGTAAGCGCGTTCACGAGGGCGGGAGCAAGCGGCTCTGCCATGCGCACTGTGGTCTCGTTTTGATCCGCCAAGCGCCTGGCAGCCAGCAGGGTCTGCACGCTGGTGAGATCAGCATGAGTGACCGCCTGCGTGTCGACGAGGACACTTGCGTGATCTTGAAGGGCCTGACGCAAAATTTCCGCCACATTGGTAGCGGCTTTGACGCCAATGTCGCCGTCAAGACGAAGAATATGCTCGAGCGTACTGGTCATACAGAACCTCGAGACGAGCGGTTGGCGGTGGAAGGCATTCTGTCTTTCTGTCGTTCTTCTGCCGACAGGCGTGAGCGATCCGTCCCTTGCAATTCATCAATTACAAGAAGGAATTCGCACCCATGCTGTGAGCGGCACGCAGTAACTAGCTGCCGCTCATGAATCAGACGTTACTTTTGTTGTGCGCTTACAAAGGGTTATGAAGTCGAGGCACTTGGTTAACAATCAACTTCGACAAGTGAATCCAAGAAATTAGATTCTACTGGCGAGTTAATTCAGCACCACTTCTCACTGACCGAGCCACTACCGCTTCGGGCACCCAACTAAACACTAAAGCAAAGCTTGTTTTTCACCGCGCAAGACAGCCGGCGGTGACTCTGGGCTCAAGGCCCGGGAAGAGATACAACTGTCGCGCGGACCACAGCACCTGCGCAGAACGACGCAAAAATGCTGTTTTTGTCCTCTAACGCTGACCCAAGTGTGAAGGCACTGAGCCGACTGCGACAAGATAGCCCGCCTCAAGAAATCCCTTAAATTTCGAGCGCTCCGAACGCGCAAGCACACGTTACAAAAACGGCGCACCTGAGGTACGCCGTTCCAAAAGAGCTCTAAAGTCCGCGTCAACCCAGACGGGCTGGAAACGCTATTTTACGATCTGCTCTGCATCGGCACGCCAGACGCGGAAACGCAGCTCAACATCCTCGGGCGTATAGACAACGACAGGCAGCTTGCTGTTGTAGCGCACCAAATCTTCATCGACGCTGCGCACGAAGGCTTCACGCTTGGAGTCATCGGGGCACCCCATCATGGTCGAAGCGCCGTTACCGAGTTCGTCGAGCACATAGTAATTGTAGCCCCAACCCTCGGCAGTTTCCTCATCGAGCTCACCGCCAAACATATGATGGTTACAGTCGATCTCCATCGTCTTGCCAACGATCAACTCCAGCTTGAGCTGGTCTTCGTTTTCTTCGGGGGGCAGGACGATGACATGTTGCTTCTGACCGGGTTTAGCCGCTGGATAGGGCGACAAATCAGGACCGGACTGAGCAAATCCCGCACCAGTGGCAGCACTCATGACAATACCGGCGAGGAACAAAGGCACGAATTTCATAAACAAGTCCAAGTTTGAGGCAGATGCTGAACCAACACCCTAACTTGGAAAAAGTTTAGTCACGAAGAGGCGACTAACTTTTGAAACCCCAAATCCCCAGCACTGAGGATAAAGGCCCTGCTCTGAAAAGAGACAAGGCTCCCGGTCATCAAGCTCCGGAAGCCTTGTCTCAAAAAATTAGCGGGTTACGGGACGCAGAGTGTCCTTGTCCACGAAGATCAGCTTCGTCGAACCATCGGCGTCAGCGGCTTCAACGCGGATCACTTCACCCCATGCTTCAACGCTGGTGGCATTGATGCCCTGCTCAGCCAGAAGAACGGTGGTGGCATAGGTCGAGCGGCCGAACACTTCGTCCTTGGAGAAGTGGCTTTCTGCGAAAGCTGCGGTCGAAGTGAAAGCGACGGTCGCGACGGTTGCGATTGCGAGGGCCTTGAGTGACATAGGTTAAATCCTTTTTGTATGTCGTTCGTGGCCAAGATATGGGGCCGTACGCGACACAAAAAAGAAGGCGTTTTCACAACGAACTGTGCAGTTTTGCAGAACAATCACATTATATTGATAATGATTGCAAAACCAATCTCGAGTCAACAGTGTCGTCCGCTGCGGCCGTTTCTAATCCGCTAATGCCGCGAGAACGGCATCTCGATGGGGCGCCCCAAGGCGTCCACCAAAGGTTTTACATTTGAGAGCCGCTGCGACATTGGCGAATGCAATCGCTTCGCGGATGCTTTGACCTTCTGCAATGGCGAGCGTGAAGGCGCCGTGGAAGACGTCGCCCGCCGCAAGCGTATCGATAGAGTCTACTCTTGGAGGGCGCAGCTGGCAGAGCGCGCCGTTTTCCTGCCAATAACAGCCGTCTGCACCGTCGGTGATCGCGATAAAACCCGCGTATCGCGCGGTAAGAACAGCGAGTGCCTCCACCACGCTGTCTCGTTCTGCAACTTTCAAGGCGGCGGGCGCAGAAAAGACGGTATGTGTCGCCAGTTTTGCGAGCCGATCAATAACGTCCACCGGTCCAATATCGGCATCAAGGACTGCGATTTTTCCGGCTTCACATGCGAGCGATAGCACGCGCTCTGCACCCTCGGGCCATCGCACATCAACCTGGACCCCGTCTGCCCCTTGAACCAAAGCCTCTGGTATCCAGGCCGGATCTGCGCCTAAGCCCTTATCATAATAGGGCAGGACAAGGCGCTCCCCTGCAGCGTCGACAACGACCGCGCTGAGCGGAGTGGCCACTCCATCAAACCGACGTACAAAAGCGCAATCGACACCCTCGCCCATAACCTCGCGCAAGAACTGATCGCCCATGAGGTCATTGCCAATTCGGGCGATCAGCGACACGTCACCACCCAGTCGGCGGGCTGCAATAGCGGCACTGGTCGCCATGCCATGCGCAGCCTGAACCATCGCCTTTGGCATGATCTTGCCCGGTCCCGTCGGCAGGCTATCGACAGAAAAGATCATGTCGATGGTCGCAGCACCTGAGAAAACGAGTTTGGGCGATGGAGACATTACGCGCTCGCAGAAATGAGCAACGGGCACAAGCCCGCGGCTAAGGGTCGTCATTGGTGTGCGATAAGGTGCGGGCCCATAACCTGAGCCGCCCCTTTTTGGGGGCCGATTGAAACTCGCCCTCGCGCGTCAATCATAGACAAGCGCTAGACCAAGGCAATCAGTCGTGCTGGAGGTGGAGGGGCTCAACGCACTCGCCTCTCGGCAGAGTTCACACTGCGAGCCTTGCGGAAGCGTCTCAAAGGAAACGCTCTCAGCGCCAAAACGGCGCTTGAGGGCCATAGCGGGACACCCGACGGCGATTTTGGGCACACTGATGACGCCCGCGCTGTAGCAGTTCAATGGAACAGCAGGATGGTCAAGGCAGTGATATAATGGGACGTTACAAACTCTGGGCATTCCAGAGTGAAGTGGCGGAGAGGGGGGGAGTTTCCTGACCGACGCCTGAAGTCCAGCATTTCCGAGCCTTTCAGCCTTCTGCTGCGACGAGGCTTGTAGCATAAAACTGTAGCATTGCCAGCAATTTGACCCCCCCGTCTTCGGTTGATTACGTACCCATAATGAGGACATAGAACGCTCATCCGAGCGCGTCCCTCCGCCCACCTTTTTCGGGCGCTTCCCCCAATCTACACCGTTCGTAACCGGGCATCCCTGAGCGGTGCCCGCAGGATTTCCTATGACCATCAACACCTCTTTCGGGCGCAGCTTCGTGCTGGCCATCGTCGGCGCTTGCCCGCAGAACCACTCGCTCCTCTGCTGGGCGATTGCCTTAATCCAGTCCACCGCACATCACTCGGAGCGCTTCCATGTCCGCTAAGGCCGAAAGACGAACATACGACAGCATCGCCTCTGCCATCGAGACGCTGGAAAAGACCCTCGCAGCGTATCCCCAACCACCGCAACCACCAGTCCATGGTCTCCGCGTGTCGGAAATCATCGTCTGCGAGACGTTGTTCCAAAGACGCGACCAATGGGCAAACAAGCTTGGCCGCGAAGAGCACATTCGCGAACTCAAGCGAGCGATCAAGGACGATCCCACAGGCATGGAACCCATCGATGTCTGGTGGGGGGGCGACGGATGGTACCTTGTAGACGGGCATCATCGTCATCAGGCTTACGAACGCCTATCATTCACCGGGCGAGTACCCGTCAGGGTAGTGTCTGGCTCTTTGAATGCGGCCCTCGCTCACGTGGGCCTGAGCAACACTCGGAACAAGCTACCGATGAACAACGCAGAGCGCATGACGCTGGCCGTGTTCTACGTATGCCTCATGCCCGAGAAGTCCCTACGCGAGATCGCCAAGATCAGCGGCGTTGGCAAAACGCAGGTGGCCAAGATCCGTAAAGCTGTCGATCAACTGGTTTCCGAAGGCCACCGCCGAATGACCCTCGCTGATGAAAGCTGGGAGAGCATCCGACGCCAATGCAATCACTTTGAGACCGTAGAACGGGACCACGACCTAGAGACACGCATGAAAGCAAACGACATCAAAGAGGCCCTCAAGCCCGTCCTCGGGCGGACACCTCACTTCCAAACTGAGGCTATGATCATGGCGCTGATGGAACTCTCCCCGCAGCTCTGGCGGTCCATCAGTGACATTGCGATCCACCGGCACGAAGCCGAGGATGACATCGACGAGGAAGACCTCGAGTACTGACCTGCTGAAGTCCGGCGGTGTCCACCACTGAATGTCCATTGTGGACACCTCGGACCTTTTTGGTGACGGCATGTGTAAGCATATTCCTACAAGTGCCCATGCGCTGATTTCCCCCGTGCCCCACCCTGATGGGACCCGTCCGTTTCCTATGCCGCGAGGCTGGAGTGGGCGGGCCTCATTTTTCGTCCGACATGAGTATACCCTAAAAAGACACAACAACGACGCCCCAAGAGCGTCCGACATGGCTTGACTTGATACTTATCGGACATTATTCCGCAACGGTCTTAAACCTTTTCGAACACAACAGGACACCATGAAGATCGGCTATGCTCGCGTTTCATCCACTTGTCAAAACGAAGCGGCTCAGGCCGACCTGCTGATCAACAATGGCGTAGAGGAGTTGTTCATCGACAAGGCGAGCGGCACATCTCGTGAAGGACGCCCGAAGCTCGAAGAGGCAATCCGGTATGCTCGCTCTGGCGATGTCCTGCTGGTGACACGGCTGGATCGCTTAGCCCGGTCAGTTGTCGACCTCCACAGCATCAGCAAGGAACTTGAGGCCAAGGGCGTTGATCTGATCGTCACTGAGCAGAGCATCGACACGACAACACCAACAGGTCGGCTGATGTTCAACATGCTGGCCGCCATCGCTGAGTTCGAGACAGACTTGCGCAAGGAAAGGCAACTTGAAGGCATCGCAAAGGCGAAGCAGGAAGGCCGCTACAAGGGCCGTCCGGTAACTGTGGACGCAGAGGCCATCCGCTCAGCTTTGGCCGCTGGAGAGACTCCTACGGCCGTCGCTAAGCGCCTCAACGTGGCGAGATCAACGGTGTATCGCCTAGCGACATCAACGGCTACCACCAAAACCTGAAACTAAGACACCGGCTACATATGGATCTTTTATTTTCATTGTCCAACAGCTAGTTATGTAGAATTTACCAGACATGCAAAGCACGTGATGAAGATTTGGAAGATACGTAAGCTGTTAAATGCATCCGGTTGGTTTTGCGTAGTCTTCTTATCAGGGACACTTCTGGGAATTGTTCTGGTTGCTTTTCTTCCGGGTATGCCGTGGCTAACGAACATCAACGTTGCGAACCATGCCAGCATTGACCTCGCGCAACTAGATCTTCAGGCCCAAATGAGCATGGCTGGCGCGGCATGGTGGATGGTAGCGATTACCTCAGTCGCAACAGTCGCAGGAACAATGAGCCTTTATTTGATTTACCGGACACTACTGGAGGCCCAACGCAGCGCTACTGCAGCAGTAGATTCCAACCGAATACAGAGAGAGTTTAGTCTCGCAGAACTACGTGCGTATCTATCGGTCAGTCGAGTAACAATCCGAGCCGACATAGACGGGTCATTTCTGATCGAGTTTTTCTACGAAAACTCAGGAAGCACTCCCGCAACCAACATTGCTACACAACTTACGATTGCAATCTCAGGATACGCAGCTGACGGAAGTCTAATCGAAATAACATCCATAGCCGCCCCAGAAAATCGGTCAGACTTACCTGCTACGGGCAAGGCACACGGCAAACATTTAACGTCGGTGGACGCTATCGCCGAAGGCGTTGCATTCGAGCTACCTCAGCGCACTACAATCCTATGCCACCTCATAATCACCTATAAAGACATCTTCGGAAACAACCACCCGACCAAAGACAGTCTCAGCAATGTGTCATACTGCGCCAGAATATCTTTTGACGATGCGAGTTACGAACACGCCATATCGATGTTTAAGATACACTGACAGAAACACCAAAAGAACGAAGGAGTGCAGCAGCACAAAGAAACGCACTATACCCCACGCGCCGATCCCCTCACCCCCAGAACGACCTCACGCGCTCACCATGACGCAAAGCTAACCTTCTCCATCTGGTCCTTGAGCAACGCCACCGGGTAACCACCGCTCCCGTAACGATCAGCCTCGCCGCCTTGCGAGTGACCTTGGATCGCGTTGATGTACTCCATCGGCACACCGCCAGCACGACAAGCGTCCTCAAACGTGTGGCGGAAGCTATGGAAGCTGTTCTTCTTGGTTTTCACGTCGCAAGCTTTGAGGAAGTTGCTAAACCACTTGGAGAACGCTGACGAGTACGTGCCGTCTGCGGCCTTCTCGATGTCGGGGAACAGACGTTTTTGCTTGGCAGACCTAGCCCGCTGCACGAACTTCAAAAATCCAGCAGATACAAGCTGGCTATGAATGGGGATGTTGCGGCGAGCATTCGCATTCTTGACCCGACGGTCGTCACCCTCTTCAGCCCCAGGCATCAAGCTGAGGTAAGCCACATCGCCCTCGAACTTCACGTCCTCTACGTGGAGCTGCACGATCTCAGCGAGACGAGCGCCAGTGTAAAGCCCCACCAGCGGAACCCAATAGCGACCGCTGTCGACTGGCACGAAGTTGCCCTTCTGCTTCCAGTTGTGCAGCGACAAACACCCACGATACAGCGGAGCTGAGAAGATCGCAGTTAGGTCGTACGACGTAAACGCATCACGCTCATCCCGAGCCGAACTTTTCGGAAGCGTCAGCTTGACCATCGGACTGCCCGACACTTCATCGTAGTTGCCCTCCGCCCACGTCCAGAATGCCCCTACGAACTGCATGTTCTTCGCTGCGTTCTTTAGGCTCATCGGTTCTAGGCCAAGCTGGGCGGACTTCTCTACGGCCTTGCTGAAGCTCAGCAACTTCAGTTCTGGTTGCTTGGTCCAGTTGGCGGGAAGCGCTTGCAGTGCCGCCTTGAACGCTCTGCCATCCGCTTTGGTGTAGTCACCCAGATACCTATCCCCCACCAAATCCATGAACCAGCCAATTGCCACCTCATTCGCTTTTGCGGTTTTGTCGGTCCAGCCCGGACGCTTGTCTAAGACCCAAGCCTTTGCGGCATCGCTTAGCATGACCCCACCCGCCGTACGGACAACAGGTGTGTCGACCACGGGAGTGTCGATCAGCTCACCTTGGTTTCGCAGCACGATGTCCTTGTAAGCCTTGATCTCTGCCCGCTGGATCGCCGCCACGACCTTTTTGCGACTTATGGAACTCTTGGACAAGCTGATGTGGAAGCCATCCCAGCTCAGAACCTCATCCACCTCGGCGTCATAGAACACGTCAGACATTCTACGCGGCAATTGATGCTGCACATACTCTAGCGAGTCAGCCACTTGCAGCTCGTACTCATCGAAGGACGGTGCTGGCAGCTCCAGCATTTCACCATCATAAAACCCGCCATCGCGCCGCTGATCATCCTCCTCAAGCAGGTAGACGTAGTAGGCTTGCTCGACAGTCTTCAGCTCCGCATCGGTCAACTCATCGCGAGTAGTGACCACCACATTGTGGCGACGACGATGCTCTTTAAACCGCGCATCCACCTCAGCAGCCGCAACGCGGACGCGCAATATCGCTTCTCGCGGGTCTTTGGTCTTCAACGAGAAGGTTTCTTCTGTCTTCCGATAGGTGTCGCGGATGTCCAACGGCACCGAAGCACGGTGATAGTAGACGCCCTTACGGACCATTAGTCGGGGATGTTTTGGCACGTCAGTCATGCCCTCACTGTAACAGTTCACTGGAACAGCAGGAAGGCTAAGGTACTGGACTTGCAGGAAATCAAGGAGCTCTGGGCATTCCAGAGTGAAGTGGCGGAGAGGGGGGGATTCGAACCCATTTCCACCGTAAGCCATTGCCCCGTAATATAAAAAGGTCAACTAAGACTCGCCACTGTGACGGTCAGATGTGACAGTATAGGTCCAGCGGCTCGCGTACAAGCTACACGTAAGCTCGGATTTCGATGGTCCAATTGCGCCTATATGAAAATGGCTTTGAGACTAAGAACACCAAAGTAATCGGAAGCCACGAACGTCGGACCGGAGCGCTCACACGCACGTCCTCTAAGTTTATGCGTTGAGGCCAACATAAAATCCCAGGGCAGCAGCGTTGTGCAGTTGTCAGCCGACCTTGCCCCGTGAACCTTAGCCCGAGCTAATCAAGGGAGCCACGCCGACACAAAATCTAAAACAGGCAATCTTTATCTCCAGGTGGCGTTCGATTGGCAGCGAGACGTTCGCAGCATTACCGTCACACTCGCTGCCCGGACAGAATTGTAGGGCTTACAAGTGGTCCTGCGCAGATTTCGGGACGACATTAAGGGCAAATTTGCTCCCTTTCTGATCAGACGCTCAAATGCGGAACAAGGTTGCGGTCCTGCGCGGCATGTCGGCAGCAGAATGGAGGGGACGCCTGAGCGCCCGTCCGAAATCCGCGAGCCATTCACCTCAAACGCTCACTCGGCGTTTGCAGCCAATTCTTCAAAAAATGCCTGTGCTTCATCGCGGTTGATCTCGCCATCACCGTCTGCGTCGTGGTGTTCGAACAAATGGTCAACGAACGACATCTTGCCAATATAGTGCCAGGGATTAATTGTGGGCTTCGACGCCGCCCCATATGCGAGCCCGACCATTACTAATGTCAAAGCTCCTGCAGACAGGATCCTGAACTTCATCGAGTATCTCCTACCGCGGCCCAATTTTTAGCCGCAGGGAACCCTCTTTCGTTTGTTCTAGATGGTCAAGCGCCAAAGTGCCTCTTAACTGGCACCATTATTACCTAAATCTATGTTCTGAAATTTCAAAAATTGAAGAAATGACGGCGCACCGGATGGGCGAGGTTTCACGCCCACCCGGCTGACAACTACTCGGTAATCAGTGCCGCGCATTCATCGGAAGTGTAACGCATTTCTGCATCTGGATTGGTCAGGTTCTCTACGGCCATTTCCGTATAGTATGTGACCAAGCGATCGTATTCGCTTTCCTCAATACCATCCTCAACCATTGCGGCATGCGCCGTAGCGAAAATGGCTTCAGCAGCGACTTCAGCTGCAGCGATTTCATCTTCTGCCATGCCTTCTGTCAGTGAAACGGCAACAAAAGCTGCGCCGCACCAGAGAGCCTGATCAACTTCATCGCTAACAGTCTCTTCTGCCATCGACGGAAGTACCGGAGCCAAAAGCAACAGTGCAGCTAAGGCGCCAACTAGCATTTTCATCATATTGATGTGTTCCAAGCCATCGAGAGGCCAAATGCCCTCAATCGGCCACGGCGCTTTTATTCTACGAAATAGAACGCTTTATCGTTACTATTTCGGCTTCAAGCAAAATTACGATATTGACGGCATCGTAAAATTTTGACTCAACCTGGCCGCTAAAACCATCTCGATCTGGCAGAGTGGTCGTCGCGATAATTCGAGCAGTAAAACTGCTCACCTGCACCGCAGCGAGATGTGTGAACCGCTACAGCGAAAAGACCCGCCGACGCGAGCCCAAATCAGTTGGCGCGATTACCGCGAATAACTGAATCATATTTGTCCTTGCCCGCTATCAAGCAGCGACACGCCACAATGCCTCTAGCGAGCGTCGTTACATCCAGCAGGCTGGAAAGCGAGTTGCCGGCTTTAAAGCAGCAGGCTCTTAAACTCACAGCTGCCAACTACAATAGAAGAAACGGTCTGATCATGGCCGCAAAACCCACGGCATGCACACCGTGATTTGCCACTAATCAATCGACTCGCCACCCGCAATGCCTAGGCGTAAGGTGCATTTGCTGCCGGGGATTTAGTTTGGCGTCACACTCCGAGGAACAGCAGGCTCTGGCGCCTGATATTTGGTTCCTGAGTTGACCCAGCGATAAAGGAACGCGGAATGCCTGTCGTGACTGTCAATTGCCCTCACTGCAAACAACAGAACACAATGCACATCCAAGGAGTAAGTTTGAACCAGCAAGTTCAGTGTTCAAATTGCTCGAAAAAACTTGGCCATTTAAATGCCTTGATACGGGTGAAAGGCACCATTGGCGAAGCTGTTGACGGCGCATGACCACCATCACGTGAAGCGATCGACGCGTCAGGCCAACATGCTGTCACCACGTGACGGTGACGGTAATCTACCCCAGCTAAATAGCGCGAACTTGGAGCTACTATACGAGAGAGGGAGTGCCCCTCAGCATTAAGAGCTTGTGCAAGTGGATCATTTCATTCTGCTGAGAGTTTACCCGTTCGATAAGTTTGAATGGGTTTTGTGAATTGTCGAAGAGATCGAAAATTGGCGTAGTTTTGCCGCGCCACTGGGAGAAAGCCTATTTTGGCCGAGGAGGCCAATTAGGCGACCTCGATGCCTATTTAAGTGCAAAATTTCTACCTTTCGAAATCAACACAGATCTTGTTGCAGACGAGCCGAACGAAACTCTCATCGTCTTAGCTCTGTCTACCGATGGGGAAACGGTGAGCGCCGAGGTTTCAGACACTGACCTCGAAGCTATTTATCAGGCAATTGAAGCTTTCTTTGCACCTAGCTTAACGCCCTCGAATTGAGCTGCCTTGCGAAACGCCACACCTCAACTGCCGTTAGCCTAGCCTTCTGATATTTCTACATTTTAAGCGCGAAAATGCCCCTCGCCTAAAATGAGCCATAGATTTCATGGCCTCGTCGCCCAAACCTACCCATATCAGCGTCCAAGCTCATGCCCTCAAGAACAATCACTCGCGAACGGCTAACTGAAGTGGCGTATGCAGCTTCCTTCCTCAGCAGAGATGAAGCGAAAAGCATCGTGAGCCGAGCGATCGAGATGATAGGCAACGCAATCATCGACGATCAGCTTGTTAAGCTAACTTCGTTCGGAACATTCGAGGTGCGCTCCAGGCTGGCGCGTTTGGGACGGAACCCCCGAACACTTGAAACGTCAATAATAGAACCACGTCGAGTAGTGGTTTTCAGGCCCAGCACTGTCTTACAAAACAAGATCAAAAATACACAAAGCAAATAAACCGCACAATCGAACTTAGGACCACTATCTATTTCACCGCAAGGCTGCAAAATCATATCCAGTCGCAAATGGCACTACGGCCAAGAACAATGTATCACCTGATAGTGTTCGGCTATCACGCATTTATTGGAACACTATCCCTATTGGCCCATTGCTGACCGTGCTCAAGGATAGGCACTTATAGGAGGAAGATACCATGGCCAACTCAGATTCAGACAAACGCAATGTTTCTGCCAACGATCAAGGCAAGTCTGGAGATCAGGCCAAGCAAGCTGACTCTGGTGTTAAGAACCGTGATGAGAAGGGTTCCGCCGGCAGCGATAAGAATGAGAAGCCTTCTCAAGACGGCAAAATGGGCCAGAAACACAGCTAAACGCTAAATCACAACGAACGGAGGACCCTTGGCCCTCCGCATCTATGATCTCAACGTTTACTAAGTGAGTTTAGTCACCATTTTGAGTTTGAAGTGACCTGCTAAATCCTCAAGAGTCGCTACTAGATATTCTTTTGCTCGCGAACCGGTACGTGCCTCTTATGCAGCGATTTTTTAGAGGTGGATCGTGGCAAACTGCCCGACGTTACCACCTCTTTCTCAAAAAAATGGGTTAGCGATTTAAGGAGAGTAAAGGTTTCTTCTTAGCCTAACGAGCGAATTAGTTTCTTAGGGAAGGCAAACAAAGCGAATACGAATATAGCCAAACAAGGCAGCTCCGGAGCGGATAGAAAAACATTCTGCGAGCGACGTACCCTGACTGGTCACGATCGTTTGGATGGTTAGAACAGGCTGGCTTCGCTCTACCATCCGAAGATAATGTATCACGCTTGCCGCTTTCTCCCCCATGTCGGTCATCCGGAGCCCTTTGGCCATTTCCCAAAAGCTCCCGCGCTTACTTGATGGGCGACAGGTTCAAACGTCGTGGAATGCGGACCGGCAGTTTTCGCGGCTAAATAACAAAGCTCAGCTGTCGATGTCCCTAGCCACTACGCCTTAACGGTGTTGCAGAGCCAGCAATTCAGAAACCGAAACGAATTCAAAACCACGAGCCCTAAGACCCTGAATGATAGATGGCAGTGCCTGGCGACTAATTTCCCGGCTGTCGTACATAACGTGCATAATAATTATCGAGCCGTTGCTTGCGTTGTCCAACACATATTCAGCCATGGCTTTGGGATCAGCGGCCGCGACCGCATCCGCCTCTGGTTCCACGTCCCACATTATCGTGGTGCGGTCGTGTTGTGCCAAATACCATGGTAAAGAGAAAAGTTTCTTGCCATACGGCGGGCGAAAATACAGCGCGCCTCGATACCCCGTATTGCGGATCGCGGCGTCTGTGCTCTCAATTTCCTCACGAACGGTGGTAGGGCTCACGAAGATCATGCGGTTGTGCGACCACGAATGGTTGCCGATTTCGTGACCGGCTTCGGCGATAGCTTTGGCCCCTGTTGGATTTCGGGAAGTCTCTCTTCCAGTGAGGAAGAAAGTTGCCTTAACGTCATGCGATTTCAAAATCTCTAGAACAGGTTTGGTATGGTTGTCTGTAGGACCGTCATCGAAAGTCAGCGCCACAACAGCGCGATCCGTGTCAACAC
Organism: Devosia sp. WQ 349K1; assembly: GCF_016595685.1. Taxonomy (NCBI): domain Bacteria; kingdom Pseudomonadati; phylum Pseudomonadota; class Alphaproteobacteria; order Hyphomicrobiales; family Devosiaceae; genus Devosia; species Devosia sp. WQ 349K1. The sequence continues at coordinate 176,745 of NZ_JAENGO010000006.1, forward strand.
GGGCTACGATATCGCCAAAGACCTGGAATGTTCTGGCGTTGCTCAACTGTAGAACACCACACAGTACGGCAATGACCAACAGGATGACTACAACCACAACATTTAGACGACGCATCAGCGCCTCCACCGGCGAGGATTTTCAGAGCGGCATATAACAGTAGCGGAGATGGGAATTTGCTGCATCATGAACGTCGCATGTCGAAAGCAAAAAGGAGGTCATGAGCAGCCGGTAAGAGACGTCCTAACTTCATACAACGCGAACCCATCCGCCGCCTCCTCGATTCAGCCGGGGGCGTATCAAGAATGTATGGTGCGTCCTATGAGGGATGATGGTATCGCCCCGCCAAACTGAGAGCAACAAAGCCGCCAGCTAATGGCCAAGGCAAAATACACCTATCGGGACCGCGAAATCATCGTACTCTTGGCCTTGTTAGACCTATTCGGCTCTATGTCCCACTACGGTCATTTCACGAAGGGCACCATAGCGAGGAAGCCACGCTGATTTTTAAGCCCTGCGGTTTCAGCACCCGCAGGCGTATCCTTCGCCATCATCAAAAAGCGTGAAAATAACAAGCGCAAAACAATCCGCCATCAACGCTAGATGCACCATAGGCCTGCCGCACAACTTCAATGGAACACGAGCAGCGCTGTCCGAAAATCTGAGCCAAAGCATCTGACGACGGACACCTCTAATTCGGAAACCTACTTCCGACGCAGAGGTGGTGATGTTGGACAGCTTTCGCGAGGGCGACTGACGGTCAAAACTCTGACACCCACAGGAACTCTACCAATGAAGACCAGATCGCCCCGTCAGACATTCTTCGACGGTACTAGATTTGGTTGTCGGTGCTGCCACCGCCAAGATGGCGTCTAGGACGCGAAATAGCGCGCTAATGGCCCGTCGAACCAAATAGGAACTGCTTCTGCACTTTTTCGTTAGCTCCTCATAAAGGCGTGTGAGGAGAAATGTTTATGGCAACGAGGAACCGAGGCTTTGGTTACTGGGCAGTGATGGCCCTCGCCGCCATAATGGTGCTGTTCGGCACGCCAATTATGCTCGGAGGAGCATGGCTTCTCAGCTTAGGGGGCTCATTCTATTATCTAATAGCGGGCGCAGGCCTTCTGGCCTCTGCGACGTTCTTATTCAGACAGTCAATTGCTGGCGTCTGGATCTATATTTCAACATTCGCTTTTACTCTGATCTGGGCGCTTTGGGAGTCTGGCCTCAACGGATGGGCGCAAGTCCCGCGTCTGCTTGCACCAAGTGTGATTTTAATTCTGGTGTTGCTGACTATCCCTGCGCTCCGTGGCAGATTGGCTGTGCCACGCGGTAGATTTGCGGCGGCGGCAACTGGTGTGATGGCGCTCATTGCATCTGTCATGGTTCTCATGTCGAACGGGGGGCCGCATCTCGTTGCGCAAGAGACCGTGTCGCCGCCAGCATTCGAAACGCCAGATGCACCGGCCGCCACCGCCCCACCAAGAGGCGAACTGACTACACAAACCCCGACCAGCGCAGCTCAAGTGCAATACGTTGCCCTAGAAACGGGTGTCGACTGGCCAGCCTATGGAGGCGATCACAAGGCAACGCGCTATTCGCCCCTCAGACAGATTACGCCAGAGAACGTGGAAATGCTTGAGCAAATCTGGGAATTTCGCACCGGAGACCTGCCGAAAGACGACGAACCATTTGGCAATCAGAACACCCCCGTAAAAGTGGGGGATCGGCTCTTTCTGTGTTCAGCGCTGAACAAGATATCGGCGCTCGATGCAGCATCAGGCGAGGCTCTTTGGACCCACGATCCAGTCGTCTCAGCAGATGCTGTTGGCTATAATGCGTCCTGTCGGGGCCTAGTGTATTTTGAAGACATTACGGTTGTGGCCGATACGATGTGTGCGACCCGCGTGGTCAATCTGACCCACGACGCGCGCATGATTGCGCTCGACACAGTCACCGGCCAGCCGTGCCCGGACTTCGGCGCCCTTGGCACCGTCGACCTCATGGAAGGAATGGGAAACCATGCGCCGGGATTCTACGCCCCAACGTCACCTCCAACACTCGTTCGCGATGTGCTCGTAGTTGGAAGCCAAGTGAGCGACGGACAAACCCGCGCAGCTCCGTCTGGCGTCATCCGTGGGTATAATGTTGTAACCGGTGCACTTGAATGGGCTTGGGATATGGGGCGCCCCGGCGAGACAGATCTGCCGCCTGAAGGTGAGATCTACACCCCCGGCACACCCAATGTTTGGACGATTGCCTCGGGCGATAATGAGCTTGGATTGGTTTATTTGCCGATGGGTAACTCAGCTGTCGACTATTGGGGCGGCGATCGCTCCGAGGCAGAAAACACTTACTCAACCGCCATTGTTGCGCTGGATGTCGAAACCGGCGAGGTCGCTTGGCACTATCAAACCGTTCACTATGATATTTGGGACTATGACCTTGGAGGACAAGGCACCTTGGTTGATTTCCCAACACCCGAGGGTCCAGTTCCTGCAATCGTTATGCCGTCCAAACAGGCACAGTTCTACATCCTGAACCGCAAAACCGGTGAACCGCTGGTTAGCATTGAAGAGCGCACTGCTCCCACTGGCGGCGTGGAGCCAGAACGCCTTTCTCCGACACAACCTTTCGTCACCGACTTCCCAAATCTGCTGAAAGCCGACCTGACCGAACGGGATATGTGGGGCACAACCCCGCTTGACCAACTCTGGTGCCGTATCCAGTTCCGCCAAGCCGCTTACGATGGTGTTTACACACCACCGACAGTTGATCAACCATGGATCCAATACCCCGGCTATAACGGCGGCGTGGATTGGGGCGGCGTCGCGATCGATCCCGTCAAAGGACTAATGATCACTAATTACAATGACATGCCGAACTACAACCAGCTTGTTCCGCGTGAAGAGGTTGATGCCCTCGGCATTCTACCAATTACCGATCCAAACTACGATCCAGATGTTGGTGGCGGCTCCCATGGCAACCTTAGCCCTCAAGCGATGTCGCCCTATGGCATCCGCGTTAACGCGGGGTGGCGCGTTCCGTTCACAGGGATGCTGTGCAAACAGCCTCCTTATGGCGGCATCGCTGCTATTGACCTCAACACCCGTGAAATTCTTTGGGATCGTCCATTTGGCTCAGCCCGTAATAACGGCCCCTTCGGCATCCCAAGCATGTTGCCGATAGACATCGGTACACCAAACAATGGGGGCGGCTTCATAACAGCAACAGGTCTTTTCTTTATCGGTGCCACTACCGACGACATGTTCCGAGCCATCAAGGTCGATACCGGCGAAGAGGTTTGGCAAACCGCTCTTCCCGCAGGCGGGCAAGCTACTCCAATCACTTACGAGGCCGGTGGTCGCCAGATAGTAGTGATCAACGCGGGGGGCCATGATTTTATGGAGACACCCATCGGCGACTATTTTATCGCCTACGCCCTGCCAGCTGGCGAACTCCAATAGCGAACAGGATAGGCCGGGAAGCACATCGCTTTCCGGCCTCGTCCAGAACGAGCAGAGCGCTCACTGCGCCAGCGAGAAAACTGCTGTCCACGGACCGATAACCGTCTCGTTAAAGTGTCCTTCGATCCAGAGGACATCCCCGCCCACAGCGCCACAACTCAGAGCTTGGTCAGAGAAGTTCGCTAGCAGATTGAGGCGCATACCGTCGCCCAGTTGCCATGCAACAGTCAAAATCGAACCGTCGAGTTCATACCGCCCGCTGTTTCCATCCATCTCATAAAGACGAGGGATGATTTCCGACCTCCGCAGCGCGATGAGTTGCCGATAATGCGCCAATGCTTCACTGTGTGAAAGCTCTTCACGCTGGCTCCAGTCGAGCTTGGAAGTTTTGAATGTATCTTCGCTCAACGGGTCTGGCGGATGCCCCTTCTCCGGTTGCGGCAGGAAAGATTTGATCTCGTCTCGCCTGCCTTCTCGGACTTTATCGGCAAGTTCGGCACCGACGTCCGAGAAGAATATGAATGGTTGTTTTGCGTGCCATTCCTCACCCATGAATAACAAGGGAATCTGTGGCGACAACAAGTTTATCGCGGTCCAGAACCGCGCTTTTTCTGACGAAACAATATCGGTTATCCGTTCGCCATAAGGGCGATTGCCGATCTGGTCATGATTTTGTGCGTAAGCGACAAAAGCTGTCGCCGGCAGGAAAGCGCTCGGCTCACCTTTAAAACGCTTTTCATGCTCCAAGTATTCACCTTGGAAACCGAACCCCTCGGCCAAGCTTCGCCCAACCAAATCCAACTTCTTGTCAAAATCCGCATAGTACCAAGCATTTTCTTCGGTTAAGGCGTTGTGCAGACTGTGATGAAGGTCATCATTCCACTGTGCGTTGTAGAGCCAAGGCTCACCATCGAGCCCCCGTTTCAGCCAGCCCGCCTCATTGTCAGAATTCTCGACAATGAGGTGAATGTGCCGACCATCGGTCACCCTGCGCAACTGCTCTGCAAGCTCGACCAGCATGTGGCGAGGGCCGATGTCCTGGATCTCCTGTACTGCATCGAGACGTAGACCGTCGAAATGATATTCCATCAGCCAGTGGCGGGCGTTGGCGAATATAAACTCGCGCACCTGAGCCGCTCCTGCGTCATCATAGTTGATGGCACCACCCCACGGTGTATGACGGTCTGGATTGACGATCGGGGCATAACTTTGGAGGTAATTCCCTTCAGGACCAAAATGGTTATAGACGGCATCGAGGAACACGCAGAGACCCAAACCATGTGCTGCATCGACCAAGGCTTTGAGATGCTCGGGACGGCCGTAGCTACTGTCTGGAGCATAGAGAAAGGCCCCGTCGTAGCCCCAATTCCAACGACCGGGAAAGTCAGCCACGGGCATTAGCTCAATTGCTGTAATGCCCAGTTCCTGCAATGCTTTGAGCTTATCAATTGCAGCTAGGAACGTCCCCTCCGGGGTGAACGTGCCGATGTGCAACTCATAGATTATCATTTCCTCCCAAGGCCGCCCGCGCCAACCAAGATCGGTCCAGCGATAACTTCTCGGGTCGATGATTTCACTTGGGCCATGCACATCGTAAGGCTGAAAGCGCGAAGCCGGATCGGGCACGGTTTGGCCATCAGGCAGAACAAAAACATAGTGCATGCCAGCAAGAGCATGCGGGACTTCAATCTCGTGCCAACCGCCCCTGCACTGCGTCATCGGGTGTTCAAATTCGAGATCTAAGATCTTTAAAGAAACACTGGGAATATTGGGAGCCCACAAACGGAAGCGCACCCCTTCCACCAGCATTTGCGTGCCGAAACGTGAGGGCTGAGCCCGTTGAACTCCAGGAAGACAGTCGAGAGACATCTTGCACCATTCAACCGCGTGGTTGTGAAAAGTGGGATTAGAACAGAGTGTTCATCGTTGCAGGATGACCGCCTGTTTTGCCGTCTTCCGGATCATCAAGACCATCGAGCGCAGCAGTGTCTTCCGCATCTAGCGAAAAGCCAAACGCATCAAAATTCTCTCTAATCCGATGCTCATGCGTAGACTTGGGAATTACCACCAGCCCCTGATCGAGCTCCCAACGCAAAATCACCTGAGCAATGCTCTTACCGTGCTTTTTGGCGATTTTGGCGATAGTTGGATTGTCGAGCAGCGCGCCACTGCCCAACGGGCTATAGCACTCAATCGAAATCGCGTGACCTGCGTGAAAATTCCGAACGTCGCGCTGCTGATAGAGTGGATGCAGCTCCAGCTGATTGATCACCGGCAGTAGGTTTGTTGCCTCGCCGATACGTTCAATGTGCTCTGGTAGAAAGTTGGATACTCCAATAGAGCGAATGCGGCCATCCTCGTGTAGAGCGACGAGCGCCTTCCACGCATCCACGTAAAGGTCCTGCTCAGGAACTGGCCAATGAATCAAGAACAAGTCGAGATAATCAAGTTTCAGCCGTTCAAGGCTCTCGTCGAAAGCCCGCATGGCGTCATCGTATTGGTGAGCGCCGTTACGCAACTTGCTGGTAATAAATAGCTCCTCACGGCTCACATCGGCTGCCGCGATGGCTTCACCCACACCAGATTCATTGTCGTAGCCTTGCGCGGTGTCGATCAGCCGGTAGCCGACATCGATGGCGGTCGACACCGCCTTCTGGGCCTCATGGTTCGGCATCTGCCACACACCAAAGCCGAGCTGAGGAATGCTATTGCCGTCAGTGAGGGTAATTTTCGGGATGTTCCGGATCATGTCATTCCTGCCTGATTGGTAGAACGCCGACTACCGACGCCTTCCTCCAAGCCAAGTCCTGCGACCGGCGTTCCGAGCTTGCCATGTGTTAACGAACGCGCCGGTCATAGTTGTCCGCCGACCTTAACTCCGGTTTATCAATGATCCTCACCCGTAGACCGGCGTTAGCTTGCCATTCAAAAGGAGCCGCAAATGACCAAGCTTTCAGAGATCTACGTTACTGGGCTCAAGAACGCTCACGCGATGGAACACGAAGCGTTGGCGATCATGGAACCTCAGGTTGCGAGCATCAAGAACTACCCCGAAGTGGCACAACGCCTGCAACAGCATCTTGAGTAAACAAAAGGTCAGATCCAACGGCTTGAGAGTTTGCTAGAGCGCGCTGGCGCTCAGAAGTCGGCGCTAAAAGATATCGCTATGGGCGCTGGCGGAACCATTGTAGCACTCGGTCACAAATTGGCGCCCGATGAGATCGTCAAGAACAGCTTCGCCAATTTTGCCTTCGAATACTACTAAATCGCGGCCTATAAGTCATTGATTGCACTGGCTCGTGCGCAAAACGACAGCGACGCGGTGGCGACGCTCACGACGACCTTGGATGAAGAAATCGCGATGTCGGAATGGCTGGATTACAATATCGAACCCCTCACCCTCCAATTCGCCACCCTCCGCGAGCAAGGCTTGCAAAGCAAGAACTGAGCGGACAGCTGTTCACAAGAAAGCCGTAGGGCCGTGAAACTCTCTCAAACGGCCAGCGACACCAACGGGATATTGATGGTAACTCGCAGGCCAGTGGGCAACCAATCGCGATGAATATCGGCGCTTAGCGCTGCCAGCAGTGTGCTCTCCAGCCGGGCGCCGAAACCTAGTGTGACCGCCGTCCCCGTATTTGGGCAATTTCTCTCATCCCATTCGATTGAAACCGCGTCGTTCTCATTCTTCGCGGTGATAGCCAGCGCTCCCTCTGGCACAGACAAAGCGCCATATTTGGCGGCATTAGTTGCAAGCTCATAGAACAGCAACGCGACGCTCGTCGAAGACTTAGGGCCAATGGAAATCTGATCCCCTGATAGCATGATGCAGTCACCAAGACGGTACGGCTCCAAGACTGTACCAATGAGTTCCAGCAGGTCACCGGACACATTGCTGGCCCCCTCTGACTGCCAACGCGCCATGGTCAATTCGTGCGCCCGCGCCAAGGCACTCAGCCGAGAATGGATATTAGTTACGATATCTTGGGCGTCCGTACTGGACCGTCCCGTTAGCGAAACCACGGCCGCCGCGAGCGAAAATAGATTTTTTACACGATGCTGCATTTCGTCGACGACCAAATGCAGGGTCTCCTCATTCTGCCGCCGCAGGCTGTCGTCGCGGGCGATTTTAGACGCACCGACTATCGTTCCGTCCACATTTCGAATGGGCGAGACCGACAAAGACAACGGCACTAAGCTTCCATCTTTACGACGGCGCAAGGTTTCGAAGTGGTCGACCCGCCGGCCCGCCCTGATTTGGGAAATGATGAGGGATTCTTCACTAATCCGCTCTTCAGGGATGATCATTGTGATGTTACGGCCAATAGCCTCTTGCGCAGTATAGCCAAACAGGCGCTCGGCTGCGGGATTCCAGCTTCGGATGGTGCCATTCAGATCTTTACTGATGACTGCATCGTGGGACCCCTCAACCAATGCGACCAACCAGTCTCGGGGATCTGGCGTAACCGCTACATCAGAAACCGTTTCGATATCCCAGATGACGTGCATAGGTTGTTTGTGCCTTCCAGCTGCATTTCTACGATACAGATGCAAACTTTTTCGGCTCGTTCTCGGTGCCGAGCCGCTCCTACTCTGAACCCAAACCGTTTGCAGGTAAGCCAAACGCGTTATGGTGCTTTAGAGAAGTCAAATCTAGGGTACGCTGTTTACTGAACGACAAGTATCTCTCCTCTTCTGTCAGCAACTTTATACAGCTTTCAGCCTAGGCTCGTTTTCGTTCAAATAATCTTCGAGGTAGTCTGAGGAAAAATTTGCCATGCGTCGCAGAGCCTGCACGTCAGGGATAGTGAGCGCACGACCACGCAGCTCGATGAGCTTCAACCGTCTCAGCTCTTGAATGACTCTGTTTACGTGCACCGCAGAAAGCGCCAGATACATTCCCATCTGAACTTGAGTAAGCTTCAGCGTGAACTGATTGCCTTTGGTAAGGTTTAGACGGCGATATCGGAATTCTAACTCGCAAAGCAAGTGTGCGATACGCTGCATTGCGTTGCGCCGCCCCACTGACGTGAGAAGCTCTTCGACCACAACATTGTCGGACGCAAGATTGGCCAACACAGCGCATCGAAGACGCGGGTTACCCTCAAACAACGCTGCCGCATGATTTGCATCAAGCCGCAGAACTGAACATCGCGACCCCGCTTCAGGAACGGCATACGCTGACCGCCCGGTAACGCAGGTGTAGGTGCAAATATCGCCGGGAATAGCCAACGACATTAGATGTCGTTCAGATTCAGCAGTTACCCTGCAACGGAACGCAAACCCAGACGCTATAAAACAAAGATCGGACCCACACTGTATCTGGCTATGGAGACGGACATTTTCCCGCTTCCAAGGCTGCGCTGCCAGTTCATCCAAATCCTCTGCGAACAATAAGCCTGTTGCCCACAACCGTCTAAAGATCGGTGGACCGACAGGTGGCAGCTCAAAATAAGTAGCATGCACGTCTGTCATGACGATCACCTGGTCTTGAAATCGTTATCTAGATAACGCCTCAGACTGAGGTACGTTCCCCATGGATGAATTTCACGCCGTCGTCATTTGAAGCCCACGATTATATTTAAGATTTCCGAAATGTCTTTACTCTTCGCATTCAGTTCGAACACGTAGGCTTACTTTTGCGAACAATCCGCCAACACACTCCAGAGAGCATATTTTGATGTTACCTCTCAAACATCTGCCCAGTGTCGGTCATAATCGTTTGCGCTAGTTTTTTGTCACAGTCGCGCTCGCGTAGACCTCTCTCCAGAGCTGCAAACCAGTATTCCTGTTCCTTACCCTCTGGTTTTCCATCTTGTTCCCAGAGAAAGTAAGCCGTCTCACGAGTTTTAAGTTGGAATGCACTATCGCTCCAAGGATCCAGTTGGTCCGGGTCCACTGCAACCTCCAATATTGTCTAGTGTGATCCTAAACGCTGAAGCACGCGCTAAGGTGACGAATTTGCCACGAACTTTTCGTGTCGCAGCCTAGGGTAAGAAACACAATAATCAGGCCAGTCTCATTACATCTGAGGCGACGAAGTCTGCTCTGGGTACGGGTCTCGGTATTGGGGAGCGCGCGCCCGCCGCCATGTCGCGCAACTTTCACTCGACTACAAACATTGCCCGCATAATGGCCCCATAACTCCGGACAGTAAGCATGAACGTATCAAACTTGCAGCTACAAGGACTCTACTTAGCCATAGCATCCATCAACAACACACTCGTCGCCAAGGGCATTATCAGCCGCGAAGAGATCGATCTGGCTCTAAGGCGCGCGGAACAATCCGCGGTTGGTGACGATAGGCTGTTGGAAGATCTGACGCCCGCATCACGCGATGCAGTGGCCTTCCCGGCCCGGCTGCTCATGCTTGCAAACAACAGCGCATCTGAGACAGACGTGCTGACTTTTTCAGAACTGGCGAAAATGGTAGGCCAAACCAACGGGCATTATCCCGACGAGGCGTAGCGCATGCGTAACACCCTTTCAGATCGAAAGCTTAGACGCTCCGCAGGTGGTCTTTCTTGCTCAATATGACGAAGAAGGAACGGGACGGTCACCCACCCGTTGCCGCCGCAAAGCCGTAGCTACCGCTCAGCGAGCCACATGAGTCGGACGCCATTCGCGCTCGTCCCGAAAAATCAAATCCTTGTGTTCCATCAAGAATCGGAAATGCCGACTGATCGCTCGATTGAGGTGGCGGTCGCCGTTGGCCACCCGCTCGTTGCCAGCGAGAAAAATCAGTGAGCAAGACGAATGACAGCCATCACCGATCTGCACAATGGTCTTCAGTCACTTGGCGTAGACGCTCCTCGCCATGTCCAAGGCGAGGATGACATAGCCGCCAGGGCTGTCCAAGCTCACCGTATCCAGAGCCGGATGCGCCGCGACCAGTCCGGGTAAAAAAATCTGCGACGGTCTTATCGATAACGCCCATGATCCTGATCGCGGAACCGTCGATTTGGACAGTGCCATTTTCGATCGGATGGCAGTGCGCCGTCAGCGTCATTAGGAGCAACGCCAGTGCTGCAGCCCAAGGAGTCGCCCTATCTTGGAGACGCATTTCAGTCGACCAAGTAGCTGAACGTGGAGCAGAGGTCATCGCTGTTTATGTCGAACGGTGGCACATCACCCTCGAAGACCGCGACCTCAAGTATCTGGCCGCCTCCCAGCCAGCTTTCGGAAAAGACAAGATAGCGCGCATCGCTCCCACAGAGCGTGGTGCCGTTGAGCAGTTCCCCGGGATCATGCGCAAGCCGGAACACCTCGGCCGTCTGCTTGTCGCCAGAAACGCCCCATTGTCGCCACGATGCGCCTTCGGAAACGAGTTCGACCGGGTCTCCGGCGCCGAACGAAATCTGCATCACGCTGCCGACCTTGGCGAAGCTGGGATTTCCCGAAAGCCCGATGTCACCGGTAATTGAGATGGCAGTCCGGCTCAGGGCTATAAAGGTTTGGCTATCCTGCCAGACATGATGCTCGATGGCAGATTGAGCCAATGAAGGCGTAGTACCAAATGTTACGAGGGTCAAAACTGGCAAAAATATGCGGCGCATCGATTGCAGATACCTTCTTCTAAAACCGCGACCACCAGATAGCCACAAACGCATAAAGTATCCACTCCTGCAGGTCACTGCTACGGTTTCGGCCCGATAATAGCACAGGCGATCCCTCTTCAACTGCTCACTGTCGATCTCAGGCCTGGGCCGCGTGTCAGCGTGTATCCCCTCCAAGAGCTGCGCGGCTCTTTGTATTTCCGCAGTGAAGCCGTTATCTCGATAGAAACCCGCCACGCCCCTGCACGTGAGTGTTGGCCAAGCGCAAGATGGCTATTCTTTCCGATCAGCATGTGCTGCGTAGAGTGCTGGCGTGCATGGACGCAACGCGATTGGTAGTTACCCCGGGCCTTAGCGGCCTGCGTTATCTGAGTGGTCAGGTCCGGCACGACTGACACAATACCTCCGCAACTTTGACAAGAGGTCAATGTTCGCAAGTTAATTCACCGTCAGGGCAGCGTTGCAGACGCCCGCTCCAACATCACTCACCCCTACCATTCGGCCGATCGGCGCGTCGCAAGAGTAGCCATCACCAAAGTCGCATCAAAGTTCGAGCCGGGATTAAGTGTGCGGGCCCCTACCGTGTTTGATTGAAACTGCAACGCGCCTTCTCCGCCGCCGTCACTGCGCAGTCAGGCGATTCCCTTGCCCCCAGTAACACCAAAAACCTCACCGGTAATGTAACTGGCTTCTTGCGACGCCAGCAGGACATATATCGGCGCAAGTTCCACAGGTTGACCTGGACGACCAAAGGCACTGTCTTGGCCAAACGTAACAACCTTGTCCGGAAATTGCCCACCACTTGGTTGCAGCACTGTCCAAAACGGACCAGGAGCAACCGAATTCACGCGTATTCCCTTCTCAATAAGCTGCCCCGTCGCCTAGAAAATAGCTTCTTTGCTTTCACCACGCTCTAAAAGAGCGAACGCTTCATTCGACCGATTACCGAAGATTTTGAAGATCTTTTCGACCCTCAACTTGATAGTCATAAGACCTCGTATCTTAACTCAGCAAGAATACTGATAAGCATATCGATCAATATTCCTGCGATCTTTAAAAATACAAAAGAGTATCAACTCGAAAGGCTAACCTTGTCGGAGAGAAGTTTGCAACTCTGTCGCTTGTTGGAGCACATAGTAGGACAGCATAGTCTCCACATCAACCTCGAAAATGCCTACCTCATTCCTCAACAGACTTCTTAGAGTTCAAAACCAGAACGCACATAGCGACAAAATATAGGAAAAATCGCTAGATTTACTGGGGTTCCGCGCAATATCACCCTTCACCCGGATTGGCGGGCAGTGGAGGCCGAAGACGTTCGGTACTAGGGTAAACCGCACTGCGTTAAGGCACCAAACATATCAGCCGCTACACAATCGGGTGTATGCCACGATAATGAGGACCAACTCGCGAAGCGAAAGAACCGGAGTTGGAACTGCAGAAAACTCTTCCTGAAGCAGCTTTCAAGCGGGCGATACATCGGGATCAATGTTATGAACGCACGCAATTTGCAGCGTAAGCTACTTCACCAGAGAAGCACTGCAACAAACTAACGTCCGCAACAGGGTCGTCCGCGGCCATAGGGTGGGTAGATAGTTTCCTCAGTTTCGTCCGCGTTGCATGCCAGATTGTTGTTGAGACTGGACACTGTAATTGCCTGATGCGATGGTCAAATCCAGCCTACTGCTTGAGGAAATCAATTGAAGTTCGTCATATCCGTCGCGATTGCATGCGCAATCGTTCTGATAACACTATTTGTGGGACTGGATCGCCTAAGCTCAGATCCGTCTACAGAGCAAGTCAATGCTGATCTGGCCGCAGTACATTCCGAGATAGCGCGAGCCGAAGCTGATCGCACCGCAGTTTCAGGTGGCGCAATCGAGAACCTCTTCACGGCAAGAATTGAAATTCTTCGGACTACGGCCGCGATGCTGGAGCAGAAGCGGTCGAGCATGCTGCGCAGAATTGATCTTGCCTACACGGTAGACGGTGAAAGAGCAGCACCGAACTCAGAGGCTGTTGCAAGTATCGAGCGCGAGATCAAGGTGGCCAGTGCGGAGCGAGATCGGATGCAGGCTGAAGCAGCAAGATATTCGGGTGGCTTGATCCAGACTATGGCTTTGTTGAACGCAGCCACGACCGAGGTATCGATAGCTCAACTCAATCAGGCCAGGTTGGCTGAGCAATATGGATTTTACTTCCGCTTTTCAGTAGAGCCTGCCGAGCCCCAGCAGCCTATTGGTCAAAGCATAGTCGACAATGATGGAGACGCCCTATGATCGCCCGACTTTACACATTGACCGTTCTCATTTTTTTGGCTTTCGCCTCAAATGCGAATGCTCAAGAGGATGCGGCCCCATTCGGTTTGAGGTGGATGGCTAGCAGCGTGGAAATTGAGGCACTCGGAGTAGCGCTAACACCAATGGATATTGCGACGTTCGGGAAGTCATTTGCGGCCACAAATTTACCCAAGGCGATATCGGACTTAGAAGCGGTGGTGCTGTCCTTCGGCTATGATGATCGTTTGTGGAGGGTGGCTGCGATAGGCAATGAGTTTGACAACGACAAGTACGGCTCCCAGGCCAAATCACGCTATGACCAGTTGGCCGCATCGCTGGCAAAAAGCTACGCTTTGACGAGTAGGAGTCATCGACCTTCCTCGGATAACTTTTACGGAAAGGCCGACAATTTTGCCTACGCCTTGAGCAAGAGCGAGGCCTACTGGTACAGTTTATATGGTTCGCCTTCAGCAGAGATTGAGCTTTCTATCGGCTCGAACCACCAGGACACCTATTGGCGGTTAGTATACTCTCACATTGAGGGGAAGTCGTCCTTTACGGCCAGAAAGGCCGATGCCGAGCTGGACGCTCTTTAACTACCGGCGGCTGAGACAACGGTAGAGCGCACTGGTGGTCAACTCCGAGGACTTTGCATGCATGAGGCAGTGTTTTAGATGCCCGACAGCCTGATCGTCGACGAAAATTTGCGCCGGATCCAACTTCCAAGAGATAGGCGACTGCGGGCACGTGGATAGGCAAATCGTTGAATTCCGATGACAGATCCGTGCTGCGCAGGAGTTGATTTCTGCCAAGAAGGTGACGAAACCGGAGCGGGCGGGATAAGGGCTCGGCTGCCAATTCGTTGGCCGAGGCGGGAAACCGGAAAAACCATCCTCGTTCCCTATGCCGCCGGGTCCGGTTGACGCGCACCGGTCTCAGGGTTGTCAATGGCTGGGGAGCCTTGTGGTTCCTGAATTTCTTCATCTTGCTGATCACAGCGATTGATGCACAGGCGAGCGCCCCCCCAACAAGCTGCTGATCGATCCTTATGCGCGCTGTTGGGCGACATCCAGTAGTCCTTCCGCCCATTTGGGCTAACGTTCGGACGCCGGGGGCAAGGACCTTTCCTTCAACCACGAAGACAGCACTTTGGTCACCCCAAAAAGTTCGCGTCGTTGATCCCGTCGCCTACGAATAAAGCAACGACGAAAAGCCTTGCATCGCTTGGGCCAATACCATTTCTTACGAAACCCACATCAAAGGGTCAGCCATCTTCACCCTGCGATACCGGAAAACCTTCGCGGCACCTTTAAGGTTTGGCTTAACGCGAAGTCATCGACTACATCAAATCTACAGGTGTTACCTCGGTCGAGCTACTGCCCCGGCAGCCCCTGCAGGAGGTCGCTGCCTCAAGCGCAACATGTGCCGACGCGGACAGTGTCGCTGTCCGCGTCGGCCTTCAGCGCGAGCGTTGTAGAGCTTGGACGCGATTTCATAGAATTCTTCGCGGGCATAATTCGGCGTAAAAGCCGATGGCACGCTCTGAAGCTGCTGCATCTTGCAGCCTTCCGGGATTCCCACGACAACGTCCCCAGATCTCCTAGTAATCAATTTGGCTCCCAGCGTAGAGGCGGGATGCGAGCCTTCATCGACGTATTTTTGGCTTTCAGGGATTTTGGACAGATCGATGTTAACGGTGCTTCAGTTCCAACCACGAAAAACTCAACGAGACTATCAACACGGCTCGCCTGGCCTTCGGTCTGCTCAATCGCCGCGTTTGTTTCCTCGACAAGCGCTGCATTGTGCTGCGTTATCTCATCCATCTTCCGGACAGCTGAGTTGACCCCCGAGATGGTACTGGCCTGCTCGCCATTGGCGCGAGCGATCTCTTCCATGAGTTCGGCACTTCCCCGAACGCGGTTAACCATCGCCACCAAGCGATCGGCCGCTGCCGAAACGAGCTTACTCCCCGTCGCGACGGCCTCCGCTGATCGCTCGATGAGAACCTTGATGTCACTGGAGGCGCTGGAGGCCGATTGCGCGAGCCGACGGACTTCCACAGCTACAACGGCAAAGCCCTTACCGGCATCGCCAGCGCGCGCCGCCTCTACAGAGGCATTAAGCGCCAAAAGATTGGTCTGAAATGCGATTTCATCAATCATACCGATGATGTTGGAGATTTTCGCGGCCTGAACCGTCACATCTTCCATGGCCTGATGCGCCTGGCCCATAACATCGCCAGCGTCGACCGCATCGTCAGACACATTCGTAGCATTTGCCCGGGCGGCTTCCGCACGATGCGCATTTTCCGTTACGGCCTGTGAAAGCTGCTCGATAACCGAACTGGTGTCGGCAATTGCGGCGGCCTGCCGCATCGTCCGCTCGGCTAAATCATTTGTTCCGGCAAGGATTTCGCCAGTCGCCGACCGCAGCGCCGTCGTCGTGCCCCGCAGTTCTTGTACGAGATTACCAAACCGGCTCACGGTGTCGTTGAACGCCGTGCGAACCTGCGCCAATTCGCCGGGAAACGCCTCGGTGATATGACAGTCCAAATGCCCCTGAGCTAGCAAATTCAATGCATGACTAAGCGCATCGACGGCCATCTTGCGCTCGGTGATGTCCGTTGCGTATTTGACCACTTTGTAGGGACGCCCGTTGGCATCGAAGATCGGATTGTAGGATGCTTGGATCCACACCACTCTGCCATCTTTGCCGATGCGCTTATATTCATTCGACGAAAACTCACCCATGCTGAGACTGCGCCAGAACTCTATGTATTGCGCTCCGGACGCTTCGTTCGGGTTGACGAACATGCTGTGATGTTGGCCGCGAATTTCATCGAGCCGATAGCCCAGCGCTCTGCAGAAGTTCTCATTGGCCGAGATAATAGTGCCATCAAGCTCGAATTCGATAACGGCTTGGGAGCGCGATATGGCGCTGATCTGACCGCGCGCGTCCGAAGATTCCTTGTGACGGGCGGTGACATCACTCGCCACTTTGATGATCCGGTAGGCATTGCCGTCAGCGTCGATCAGCGGATTGTAGGAGGCTTCAATCCAGACTTCTTTGCCGCCCTTGCCAAGCCGTTTGAAGCACGCACGCTGAAAATCACCCGCGGCCAGTTTGTCCCAAAACTTTCTATATTCCGGAGAGTTGGCATAATCGTTCTCGAGGAACATGCTGTGATGGCGGCCAGCGACCTCTTCCACCTCATACCCCATCACCGACAAGAAATTGTCGTTGGCTGTAATGATGGTTCCGTCCAGCTCGAACTCGATAAACGCCTGCGACTTGTTCAGGGCCGCCATCGCATCAGCATTGATAGCATTTCGCTTCGCTTTTGCGCGCTGAAAAAACTGAAGGGCCACTTAGCGTGCCCCCATATAATAGGGCCGCCCAACTACTGTACGCAACATACAAACTTTCCCATTGGCTAGGATAATCCCTCCCACCATAGCCAAATAAGGCCCAAGGCAAGGCTCCTTGTGCGGAGCAGCAACATTCAGTTTAGACTTACGAAACACGGAGCCGATTGGATTTGCGGGCCACCGGTAGCCTCGACCCCCATGGTTACTTAAATGTGTTCTGGCAATGCCCCGTTTTTTGCGGGGCATTCCTATCGGCGTTTGGCCGGGCGCATTGGCGAACAGAAGGCGGTAACAGCCACCGCCCGTAAGGTCGCTATAAGTTCTACAACTCCCTTCATCACGTTATGCGCTATCAGGGTACGGAAACTGCATCGTATTATAACGACCACTGCGGCCGGGTTCTTGCCAATCTGCAGCGCCATGCCCTCTCCCTCGGCTATCATATTGAGCCTGCGACAGAAGTTGTGAGTGTTCCTTAGGAAAGCGGCTGTGACTTCGCCAAGGATGCAAAGTGAGGTACGCGTTCGTTGCCGAGCGTCGCCTTCAATAATGTGTGCGCTTTATGTGCCGGTGCCTGCGCATCCACGCCAGAGGCTTTTACGCTTGGCTTAGGGGCCCATTGAGCAAACGGGCGCAGGAGGACATTCCCAAAGACCCAGCTGATCGATGATGCGTGGCAGTAGAGCGGCAAGGTCTATGGCTACCGCGAGCCACATGATGATCTGCTCTATTAAGGTGAGACCAGTTGCCTGATCCGTATTGCGCGCCTAGCGCGGCGGGCCGGGATCAAAGCCATGAGCCACTCCCTGCCGAGGCTTTTCCCGGCGTCAGAACCTAATTCTGAGACACAGGTTCTGACCAATCATTGCAGTTTATCGAGGCATCGAATAGGTGCGTTCCCTAACCTTGCGTCATCAACCACCCCACCTGCTGGACCGAACCGCCGACCAGCGTGCCTTGTGGCGAGAGCATCTGCGCATAGACAGCTGGCGGGATAGGGCCGTTGAACATCGGCCGGAGATAGGCCGAATAGTAGGGATAAAAGTCCTGCTCGGTTTCCGGCGCCGTTTCTGTCACGTGGAGATGAGAGAACAGCGCAATTTTCGCGTCCTGCAGTTGGTGCCCGGCCTGTGCCCAAACCGCGCGATAGTATTGAGCGATATTGGCGTAGCCCTCGATGGAGCCACCGAGTACAGGAATGACCAGAGGGTAGCCCAGCCGGGCTGCACGCGCGACGCTACCCTGCGAGAGCGCACCGATGGAGACCGGCAATTTGGCCTGGTGAGGCCGCGGGGCTATTTCGGCATTGTTGAGGGCTGGCCGAAACCTGCCCGACCAATTCACCCCTTCATTGGCATTGAGTTGCTCGAACAGCCCGAGCTTTTCTGCAAACAACGCATCGTAGTCGGCCATGTCATAGCCAAAGAGCGGGAAATTGTCGTTAAAGGCGCCGCGCCCAAAGATGACCTCAACCCGCCCACCGGACACCAGATCCGCCATGGCGAACTCCTGAAAGGTGCGAACGGGGTCAGCCGTGCTCAACAGGGTCGAGGCGCTAGTGAGGCGGATGCGCTTGGTCGCTGCGGCCATGCCGGCGATCAACGTCGCGGTGGCAGAATTGACGAAGTCGCGGCCGTGATGTTCACCCACGCCAATGATATCGAGCCCTGCCTCGTCAGCCAGCCGGGCCATGTCGAGCAATTGGCGCATGCGCTCGCCCGAGGATGGTTTCCGCCCGGTATGGGGATCGGCGATTATGTCGCCAAAGGTGTATATACCCAGTTCCATGATCAGGTTCCCTTAAGGTAAGGACCGGGTTAGCCCCGATCCTCAATGATCGGCTCTATCGTGGGGAGATCGACCGCAGCGCTGCGAGAGAACCATAGGGTGAAGGCTTTTTCCGCGCCGCGTTCTGCGTAAGGAACGAGGCGACGAGCAGCACTAGGCCCACAATTGCCGGCGCGAACGCCATGTCGCCAACACCCAGATGTGCCGCAAGCGCCAGCAGCAGGTGGAACAGCATGCCGGCATAGGCTAGATCAGTCAGCGCCACGCTGAAGCGCCAGACAATGGTCACCGCAGCAGCGAGTTTGACCACGGCCAAAATCGGAACCAGATAGGCCGGGTAACCCAACTGAGCAAAGGTGCCCTGCACCAGCGGAATATTCGTCAGGTACATGACCCCGCCAGCCACATACATCAGTGCCAGAAGAACTGTGGCACCCCAATAGACCCATTTCAAATTCAAGCTTGTTCTCCTAACCCAGCTTGGCAACGAGCACGTCGCGTAGATCCTGCGGCTTGCGGCCAGCGAGCTTTTCGACGTCGCCGGTTACCACGTCGAACGCACCGCTGGCGAAATCCAGCTGGATGCCGGTGATAGTGTCGATCACAAAACTAGGGAGGCCCATCTGCGCCATGCCAGCCTTGAAGGTTTCGACAGGAATGGCGGCAAAGACCACGGTCTTGCCCAGCACCTCGCCCATTAGCGCTGCGCGCTCGGCACCAGTATAGCTCTTTGCACCAGTGGCATTATAGATCGCGCCGGCATGGCCCTCGGTCAGGACAATCCCTGCGGCCGCTGCGGCCACGTCTTCTCGCCCGACAAAGGCGACCTTGTTTTCGCCAAAGCCGGTGAGTGCGCCGGTCGCGAGGGCAGATTCCGCCTCGTCGGCCAGAGCTTCGGCATAATAATTCATGCGCAGGATGGTCCAAGAAGCCCCGGATTTGATTAGCGCCTGTTCGCCACGCCAATAAGATGCGCCGATTGCCGGCTCGGCCTGTTCTCGCGTCCCCGCAGCAGACAGAAACACGATGTGCTTGACCCCTGCTGCGACCGCAGAAGTGATTGCGGTTTCGTTCTGAGTGCCGCGCATGCCGGGACGCAGGTCAGTTGTCGGGATGATGATGAGTTTGTCGAGGCCCGCATAAGCGGTCGCCAGCGTCTCGGGCTTGTCGTAATCGCCGACGCGGCCTTCAACGCCAGGAGTGCTCGCGGGCGTCCTGGAGATAGCGACCAATACATGGTCACTATTGCGGGCTTGGAGTTCTCGGACAATTGCTTGGCCAAGCTTGCCGCTCGCCCCGCTGACACCGATATTCATGATTGAGCCTTTCGTTACGTTCCGTTAGTTCGTAGCGATATGATGGATCTTAAAAACGGCGCAAGAACGCACGTGAATGAACGTCACGCACCTCAAGGTGCGTAATGGAGCGATGATGGCACAAGCAAAACTGCAACTGATCGAGGTCGACTACGCCGCTGAAGGCGAAGCCAACTGTAAGGCGCTTGGCCAGATCTTCGAGCGGATCGGCGACAAATGGACCATCATGATCGTTGGCGCGCTGTCCACACACGGCACGATGCGCTTCAATGCATTGCAGCGGGCCATACCGGGCGTGTCGCATAAAATGCTGACGACAACCCTTCGAGGATTAGAGCGCGACGGCCTCGTGACGCGCACCGCCTTTGCCACGATCCCCCCGCGGGTAGATTATGAGCTCACCGAGCAGGGGCGGTCCCTACACGAGCCACTGCTCACTCTCGCAAGCTGGGCGCGGTCGCAACAGGACTATATCGTCGACGCTCGCAAAAAATTCGATGGGCGGACTAACGAATAGTTCGACAGCTTTGGGGGCATGAATAGATTGGCAGAAGCCGCCCCCATTTCTGCCATTTGAACGATCTTGCCGTTCCCCAAAAGCAGCCATAACATACGTTATGTGGTTCTGGCGTTTGAACAGTATGTGGGGTCAAACCGCGCAAAATCCGAACCGCGATTTGGCAAGTCTAATTGAAAGGGTCTAGGCGGTACCACCGACAAGTAGAGAGAGGTCGAGGCAAACGCGGCCTTCGGCCTCTTCTCCGTTCAGGCGCCCGAGGATCATTGCCCCGGCATGGCGGCCGATCTGTTTTGTGTCTACGGCGACCATCGACATGCGCGGTGAGAGGCTCATAGCAAACTGCTGGTCACCAAAGCCGAGTATACCAACCTCACCTGGAATGGATAAGCCCTGTGACACCGCCTCGATCAGGGAGCCTGTCGCGAGCAGATCATTGGCACAGAAAACACTGTCGAAGGCGATGCCACTGGCCTGCAATTGGCGAAAAGCCTTGCGCCCATCTTCGACGCTTTCGACCCAATCGACTACCACATTGCCGACTAGATCAAGTCCGAGCTCCCTCAGCCTCTGAGAAAAGCCCTGCAACCGTAGTTTTCCACGTCCACCACCGCGCCCGATGAATGCCGGAGACTTGTATCCCCGATCGTAGAGGTACGAGGCGGCCAACCTCCCTGCGTCGACATTTGAAAAAGCGACCAGCATGTCAATAGGATCGCGCGTATTGGCCCAACTCTCGACGATGGGAATGTTGAGATCGCGCAGCATCTGCCTATTCTCTTCTAACTCGATGACGCCAGTCAGGAACACGGCGGCTGGTCGTAAGGCGCGCAACGACTGGATCGCTGACAGTTCTCGCGAGTATGAATAGGATGTCTGCCCGACCAACATCTGGAAACCGTGATCTTCAATCACTTCAGCACAGGCGCGGGCGGCTTGAGTATATTGTTGGCTCAGCAGGTTCGAGACAAGCACCGCCACGATGCTGGACCGGCCCGATCGTAGCGCCGAGGCGTGGGGATTTGACCAGTAGTTCGTCTCCTGCACAACCGCCAGAATGCGTTCTCGCGTGACTACGGAGACAAGCTTGGGGTTGCGCAGCGCGCGGGAGACCGTGATCGGCGAAACACCTGCGAGCTTTGCGACCTCCTCGATGCGCAGCGGCTTGGCGCGACCTCCCGGTGCGGTCGCTTCAGTAGGCTGAATGCGCACCACATCGTCGAAGGAATGGGCAGTCAGATCGTTCACCATACTGCCCAAACGCTCGCTCATCTAAATCAACAACCCGACCTGAAGGAGGCAATCGCCAGCCTGGGAGTCGGTATGCAGACGCCGCGACAACACGACCCCCCCCACGGGAAAGTGCAGGGTTTCTTCAACCAGATCAAGTCTTTCGAAGTCGTGATACCATCCCGCGACATCCCCCTCTTCCACCCTGTCACCAATTGCAACCGCGGGCTCAAACCAGCCGCGGCGGGTCGCATAGATGGCCTGCTCATGGCTGGAGAGTGCCAACAAGGTCATGGTCTGGTTCTGCAGCGGGCCACGAGACAGCACCGGCTTGTCGCAAATGCCCATCGCCATCAATACGTTGTCGATCGCCTGCGTTGTTACAGCCATGGACTGCTTGGTGGCCGTCCCGCCGCCACCGAATTCGCCGCTAAGGCCGATGGCGCCTGCGCGGGCTGCCGCAGCCATAGAGGTCGGCGCTGCAGAGCCATTCTCGGCTATGAAACCATATGGCAGGGCCATGGCCTGCATCAGCCGGGTCGACTTAGCAAATTGCTCGGGCTGGCCCTGCCGTTCGATCAGCGCACAGAGTAGGTGCTCCATTGAGGTGCCGCCGGAATGCAAGTCCATCACCACATCATGCTTAGGGAACAACACATGTTCCAGGAAATGGGCGATGCGTTGAGTGGGGGTGCCATTGGCGTCGCCTGGGAAAGCGCGGTTGAGGTTTCCTTCGTCGAGCGGCGAGCGACGGCGCGCCGCCATAACCGCAGGTGCGTTGGCGAAGGGAATAATGGTGACCGAGCCGCGGATATCGGACGCTTGAAGCAGACGGGCCAGGCGAACCAGTGAAATTTCGCCCTCATATTCGTCACCGTGATTGCCTGCCATGAGGAGCAGGCTTGGACCATCGCCGTTGCGAATGCGGGTCACGGGGACCTTCACCTGGAAGTAAGGCGAGCGGTCGACGGAAAACGGAATAGACAAATGGGTCATCGACTTGCCGTCGGCATCGAGATCAAGATTGTGAAAAATACCGGTGTGCATGGGAGTTGCTTCTCATTAGAGAGGGCGGCGGCGATAGTTGGCCGCCGCCCGACAAGTTAGACGTAGGCGATGGCCGTTAGCTCGACTCGAAGGTCGGGATCAGCAAGTCGGGCCTCGTAGCAGGCGCGCGCTGGTGGATTGGCGGGATCGATCCATGCGTCATAGACGGAGTTCAGCGCGTCGAAGTCGGTGATATTCGGCAACAGCACCGTTACCGAAAGCAGCTTCGACTTGTCGCTACCGGCCTGAGCGAGAAGGGACTCGATCTTGGCCAGGACTTCGCGAGTCTGCTGTTCGAGCGACGATCTGCGGTTGTCGGCAACCTGACCGGCGATGTGCACGATCCCGTTATGGATTACCGCCTGGCTCATACGCGGACCGACTTCAAAACGCTGGGTCATATGAGTTCTGCTTTCCTTAGAGCATGTTCGGGACGGCGGAAACTTCGCCGAAGTATTCGATCTGCAATGCGTCCAGCTTGCCGTTAAGGCGGTTGAAGAACAGATCAGTATTCAACCACTGAAGCAGGTTGTGTTCGCCCTGATTGACGGCGATGTGTGCCGGGGATTGACGGATGCGGAACTTGAGTTTGAGATCAGCGGCGCCCTGGGCGTTGGCGACGATCACACTGTTTTCAGCAAAGTACTGGGTCTGGCCAGCAGAGTAGGCAGCCAGTGCGCTGGCGGCATCTTCAAATCGCACGATGTTGGCACCGGTCGCATTGTCTGTAAGCCACACGTCGAGCGTGCTGCCACGAGCGACGGCTATCGACACGCCAGCCATGGCTTCGGGAGTTTCGAAATCTGCAGAATCCGCCGAACCGAAGACACCGAGATCGGTTGCGACGTAAGGCGCGGTGAACATGACCTGCTGGGCCCGCTCAGGCGTTGCACCGGCCGCAGCAATCAAAATGTCAATTTGGTCCGAGAGCAGACTCGGGATACGGGCAGCGCCGGTCACTTCGATAATCTCGGCTTTAACGCCGAGGTCTGCAGCGACCATATTGGCCAGGCCGATATCGAAACCGGTTAGAATGCCCGAACCGTCCCGGAACCCCCACGGGGCGGAGTCGGCGAGCACGCCGATGCGAACAGCACCATTGTTGAGGATGTCTGTCAGCTTATCTGCGAAAGCATTGACAGGCGCCATGGCCATCAGCCCTACGGCGGCGGCCGCAAAGGCAGTCTTGAAGTTCATTTTGGTCTCTTTCCCTTGGATAGTCACTTTGTGGAACTGATGAAATTTTTCAGTTCCGGGGTCGCCGGATTGGCGAAAAGCTCGGCAGGGGGCCCCTGTTCATGTACCCGGCCGGCATGCATGAAGACGATCTTAGACGCGACATCGCGTGCGAAGTTCATTTCATGGGTAACGAGGATCATGGTCATACCCTGGCGGGCCAGATCCTCCATGACCTTGAGAACTTCGCCCACCAGTTCGGGGTCGAGTGCCGAGGTCACTTCGTCGAACAGCATCAGTTCCGGGCCCATGGCCAAGCAACGCGCGATCGCTACGCGCTGCTGCTGACCGCCGGAGAGCTGTTCAGGATAGGCGTCGATCTTCTGTTCTAGTCCGACACGACTCAGTACTTCGAGAGCCAGCTGGCGTGCAGCCTCCCCTTTATGCAGGCGCTTGGTCAGCGTGGGAGCAAGTGTTATGTTCTGCTCCACTGTCATGTGCGGGAATAGATTGAACTGCTGGAACACGATCCCGACCTTTTGGCGCAGCAGGCGCAGATCGGTGTCTTTGTGATGCACCACTTCGCCATTGATGCGGATTTCGCCGTCATTGATGGTTTCGAGGCCATTGATGCAGCGCAGCAGGGTCGATTTGCCCGAGCCACTGCGGCCGATAATTGTGACGATTTCACCCTTTTCGACGTTGATCGTCACGCCTTTGAGCACATCTGTGACGCCGAAGGCTTTGCGGACATTGTTGATTTCAACGAACGACATGAAGCTTCTTCTCCAGAGAGCGGGACCACTGAGTCAGTGGGAAACAGATGGCGAAATAGATGGCAGCGACGCAGGCATAGGCGGTGAGTGGCGCAAAAGTGGCGGCGCTGGCCAACTGGCCGGCGCGTGCGAGTTCTACAAAGCCCACGACTGAGGCCAGAGACGTATTCTTGATCAGCTGCACCACGAAGCCGACCGTGGCAGGCAACGCAACCTTGAAGGCCTGTGGCGCGATGACGTGGCGGAAACCCTGCCAGCGCGTGAGGCCGAGACAGGCTGCCGCCTCGCTCTGGTTGGTATGCACCGCCTGGATGCCTCCGCGCCAGATTTCACCGAGAAACGCTGCGGTGAAAATTGTGAACGCAACGCAAACCGAGACAAGCGCTGGTACCTGAATGCCCAGGAAAATCGGCACACCGAAGTAGAAGAACATCAGCATGCCGAGCAAAGGCACCCCCTGCACGACCTGCAGGATAACTAGCGAAATGCCGTTGAGGATGACATTGCGACTGGACCGCATCATTGCCATCGCTAGACCCAGCGGGCCACCGAGAGTGAGCGAGATAATCACCAGCGTGGCAGTCCATTGTACGGCCCAAAGCATGGTGAGGAAGTCGGAGAAGGTAAATCCGCGCATCGTTTGCTTCCTAGCGACGGGTTGGCCAGCGGAAGGCAATCCGCTCGACACCGACAAAGATCAGCCGCAGCGAAAGCACCATGGTGAAATAGATGGCACAGACTACGGCGTAGACTTCGAAGCTGCGATATGTGCGGCTTTCGACAAAGGCGGCGGTGTGGAACAACTCATCTGCCGATACTTGGCTGGCAAGCGACGACCCCAGTAGGATCAGGATCACTTGGCTGGCAAGCGACGGATAAACGTTTCGCATTGCGGGCAGCAATATCACGTAGCGGAACAGCTGGAACTGAGAGAGACCAAGGCAGAGGCCGGCTTCGATCTGGCTCTTCGGGATCGAGGCGAGACCGGATCGGAAGATCTCGACTGTATAGGCGCCCATGTAGATCGATAGCGCCAGTGCAGCCGCCTCAAACGGCGGCAGGCGCAACCCAGCAAAAGGCAGTACGAAGAAGATCAGGAATATCTGGATCAGCGCCGGAGTGTTGCGGATGATTTCTACATAGGTGCGCACGGCTAACCGCACCGCCGGCTGACGGTTGTTGGACAAAAGCGCACCGGCCAGGCCAATGAGCATGCCAGCCACCGTCGCTATTAGGGTCAGCGTCAGTGTCGTCTGAATACCATGCAGGAAATCGTCCTGATAACGCCAGAGCTGGTTGAAGTTGAGGTTCATGTGGCGGGTCTTTTATGCCGGTTAGCCAAAATACGTTGGGAAGTTGGCGCTGACGGTGCCGTCTCGACCGAGGCCCAGAATGGCGCGCCAACGATCGATGCAGGTGCAAGGGTGGGAAATGCCAAATTCAACGACATCGCCGACCTGAGCAGGGTGTGTGGTCGGGACGCGCACAAAGGCGTGTTGATCATTGAGCTTGAAAACCGCTGCCCCTCCAATGTCTGCCAGCGATAGCCCGCCACGATAGAAAGCGAGTGGACGCGGCAGATCCTGGTCGGAGGAGACATCGCGCATGCCCATGCCACAAATCAGCAGGCCGGGCTCGGGGCGCGACAACACTTCGGCCCAGACGCGAAGGGCGGGGGTAAAAGCACCAGACGCGGTACGGCCGGTGACCGGTGCAAAGCCATTACGCTCATCGAGTTGGGCGAGAGAGCGCTCATATACGCCGTGGTCATGAAAGAAGATGGCGCCGCTGCGCAGTACGACGCGGGCATTGCCATCGGCCTCTGCCACAGGAAGCAGGTGCTTGACGACAAGATCGAAGTAAGACGAGCCGCCGGCGCTGAGCATGAGATTGGCATCCGGGCGAGCTTGGCGGATCTGCGCAAATGCTTGGGCAGAAAAGGTGCAGAGCTCGGCGATTGCCTCATCGGTCTCGACGGCCGATGCCTTGGCGACGGCCCCCTCATAGCACGCAACCCCAGACAGGATTAGCGACGTCGACGCAAGAATTTCCGCAATGATCGTGGCAATCGTTTCCTCATCACGGGCGCCAGCGCGACCACGGCCGATCTCGACGAGAACCGGTAGCGCTCGACCAGCTGCGTCCGCCGCCGCCGCGATTGAGCGCACGGAGGGCACGGAGTCGGCGAAGAACGTCACCTCGGCGGATGGATAGGCTGCAAGCACCTTGCCGAAGCGTGCGCCCGACACTGCACCGCCGATCTGGTTGGCGACGAAAAGTCGTTCAAAGCCGTTTTGCAGCATGACAGCAGCCTGCTGCAGATTGGCAACGGAGAGACCATAGGCGCCCTTTTCTACGAGGCGCCGACTCAGTTCTGGAGACATCGGCGTTTTGGCATGCGGCGCGAGCAGGAGATTGAGTGCGCTCGCATAGCCTTGCATGGCATCGGCATTTCGTTCGAACGCCGCGAGATCAAGTGTCAGGACGGGCAGCGACAAATCCCCACGCTCTGGCCGTAGACCCGCCGTAGTAGCATCCACACCGTCCTCGATCACACCAACTAAACCACGCAGCATGGCCGCTACAACCTCCAAATGACAACGTTACCATACAAGCGACATATGATAACGTTGTCAATGAGTTTGAATGCCTATTGTTTGAACAATGAGCTGTAGGAGACGCGACGGGATCGTAAGCAGTTAATGCAAGATGCGTAGCAAATGATCAGGTACTGCCTGATATTTGCTTATGAGCTTGACCCAATGCCGCGAGTCGGACGCGCCATACCCAACTGGCACATTCAGAGAAAGCTGTGCCTTCACCCGTTTGCGCGTTACCGCCAGACCAATCACTTACTGACGCTGGATAATGACTGCTCGTGACAGAAATGCTGCAGAACCGCTTCCGCCCCCATTCTGGTCATTAGAGTGCTTTTGCCGACCTCCTAAAAGCGGACACACCAGCCGCACAGCTGACTATTGGATATTGCGGCACCGCGGTATCGATGGTGTAGAGCCGCTTCTTCAGTGCAATGTATGACCCGCGCGGCGGCCCCAAATAAAGTCGTCGGCGAGTTACCTCGCCTTCCTAAAATTAGACTGCGGGGCTACGCTGATAGACGCAAGTAGCGTCATCTCGAGAAGGCTGGCCCTATCTGCTAGGTGGAACCAACTTCATCGCTGTCCGCAACTCTGCATTGCCAACGTTCTGAGCGCATATTGTTTGGGGGGAAAGATGCTGGACTCCGGGCGCACCCACTTTTCACGGAGCCGTATAGGCTGGAACATGGCGAAAGAGATTAAGACGGTACGTCCCTCGCTATCCATCACCCAAAGCGAGATAATCCATCCAGATCAGTAAGCTACTCACGGAGAGCCCTGCTCGTCGTGAGACCGATGAGGTGCCTAAGGCCCTTGGTGCATCGAACATCATTGCGTTTGCGTGCTTGTTGGTCGCCGCAGCAGGTCTGCAGACCGGAACCCATTCTTCTTCAGAAAGGCGACGTACACCAACAAAATGGGCCGGTATGGCCGAGATAAAACAAGTCACGCCTCTGGAAATGAGCGACGCTGATTGTGCTTCCCCTGCAAAATGCGCCGAAGCTCATTTCGGCATCACACTGCGATTTATGTCGACATAAATTGATGCCTTGACACTTTATGGCGTATTTGTTCTGATTTCAAAGTCAGTTCTGTCGACAGAATGAACAGATGGACAGTCTGCGCTAGGGAAGCCTGCAGAGACAGTCTGTTCGGGAGGAAAATATGCATTTTACAAAAACACTAGCGACATTAGCTGTGATTGCAACACTGGGGACTAGTGCAGCTAGCGCTCAGGTTAACGTCATGCTGCCAGCAAATCCTGGCGGCGGCTGGGACGGCACCGGCCGTCAAGCGTTCCAAGCACTCAACGACGCTGGCATCTACACGGGTGGTGTGAATTTCACCAACACTGGCGGCGCTGGTGGCACAGTGGGTCTTGCCGAATTCCTTGGCACATCTTCTGGCCAGCCTGACGCGTTGGCGGTATTCGGGGCCATCACCGTTGGCGCAATCCAGCTCAATAACTCGCCGATCAACCTCGCAGACTTCCGCCCTGTCGCCCGGTTGACCGCTGAGTATCTGGTGATCGCCGTTGCTGCTGACTCGCCTTACAACACCCTTGCAGACCTCGTCGCAGGCATCAAGGCTGACCCTGGTGCGGCGGCACTCGGTGGGGGCTCTGCTGGTGGTGTTGACCACATCTCCCTCGCACTGCTCGCCCAAGCTGGCGACATTCCAGTTGCCGATCTAAACTATATTCCACAGACGTCAGGCGCTGAAACGGTCACCGCGATCGTCAACGGCACTCTGACTGCCGGTGTTTCGGGCACGTCGGAATTTGCTCAGTTCGCCGAACAGGGGCGCATCAAGATCCTCGGCGTGACCTCTGCCGAACGTCGTAGCAATCTGCCAGATGTGCCGACCTACCATGAGGCTGGCTTTGACGTTGAGATCGCAAACTGGCGCGGCATTCTGGCAGCGCCGGGCGCTCCAGACGAAAACTACGCATCTTGGGTAGAGAACTTCACCAAGCTCTCGCAGAGCGATGCTTGGAAAGCTGTCCTCACAGCACAGGGCTGGGACGACTTCTTCCTGGCCGGTGACGAGTTCGGCGCCTTCATCACTGAGGAAACGGAGCGTCAAGGCCAGATCTTGAAGGACGCTGGTCTTGTCAACTGACGGTCAAAAATCAACTCACGGGGGCAGCGCAGCGGCTGCCCCCGCCAAACCCTATTGGATTGGCATCGGCTTGATGGTGATCGGTCTGGTTTGGCTTTATGCCGGTTTCGGCCTACCGCAAGGTGCGCGCTACGCCGCTGTTGGACCGGGCCTTTTCGTAACAATAGCTGGTGCCGCCCTCCTTATTTTGGGCGTTATCCTGATGCTCCAAATCCGCAACGGCGAAAGCTTTGAAGCGCAGGACGCGGAAGACGCGGACGGCTCGAACAAGATGGATAAGCGCGCTTTTTTGACCGCACTTGTCGCCGTCGCCCTGCCGATTGGGACGATGGGTCCGCTGGGTATGCCGTTTACCGCTACGCTGTCGTTCGTACTCGTTGCTAACGCTTTTGGTTCGCGCCGCTGGATGCTCGACTTGGTCTGCGGCATCGCTCTGGCATGCGCCGCTTGGTTCTTGTTCAAGCAGTTGGGCCTGCAACTTGGCCGGTTCTTCCCGCCTTTGGGAGTGTAAGTCTTGGGAACTTTCGAGCTTCTTTTGAATGGTTTCGGCGTTGCGCTGCAGCCAACGAATCTCATGTGGGCTTTGATAGGCTCGCTTCTAGGCACCGCCATAGGCATTCTTCCCGGCATCGGTCCGGCGTTAACGATCGCCCTGCTCCTGCCTGTCACCACCGCACTCGCGCCAACCTCCGCCTTCATCATGTTCGCCGGCATACTATATGGCGCGATGTATGGCGGTTCGACGACCTCGATCCTGCTCAATACGCCTGGCGAGGCCGGGTCTATGATGACGGCCCTTGAGGGCAACAAAATGGCCCGTGCTGGTCGTGGCGCTGCCGCCTTGGCAACTGCTGCTATCGGCTCTTTTGTCGCCGGTACCATCGCGACGCTTGCTTTGACATTTGCCGCTCCTGCCGTGGCGGAATTAGCGTTCTACTTCAAGCCAACGGACTATTTCGCCATTACGGCATTGGCGTTCTGTTCCGTTGCCGTGGTGATGGGCACATCCCGCACCCGTGGGTTCATTTCATTATTCCTCGGCATTGCAATCGGCGTCATCGGCATCGACACCATGACCGGGCAACCGCGCCTCACCTTCGGCAATATGCAGCTTTTACGCGGCATTCAGCTGACGGTCGTCTTGGTATCCCTTTTCGCTGTTGGTGAGATCCTTTACGTCGCGAGCCGCTATCGGAGCACGCCCGGCGTGATGGCCCCCATCAAGGGTCAGCTCTGGATGACCAAGCAAGACTTTGCACGTTCCTGGAAGCCTTGGCTTCGCGGTACGGCGATCGGATTCCCAATGGGCGCTTTGCCGGGCAGCGGCTCGGAAATTCCGACGATGCTGTCCTATACACTTGAGCGCAAGCTCACCAAATATCCCGAAGAATTTGGCAAAGGCGCTATCGAAGGCGTTGCCGGGCCGGAGGCGGCGAATAACGCGGCTGCGGCCGGTATTCTTGTGCCGCTGCTCACCCTTGGTCTGCCAACATCGGCAACGGCCGCAGTGCTGTTGGCCGCCTTCCAGAACTATGGCTTACAGCCAGGCCCATTTCTCTTCACCTCTAATCCCGCCCTGATTTGGGGCCTCATCGCCTCGCTCTATGTGGGCAATGTGATGCTGTTAGTGCTGAACCTGCCTCTGGTTGGGATGTGGGTGCAGCTGCTGCGCATTCCGCGCCCACAGCTCTACGCGGGCATTCTCGTCTTCGCCATGATTGGTGTCTGGGGGCTGGCCGGATCATGGATGGATCTAACAATTATGCTGGTCGTTGGGCTGGGCGGGTATGTGATGCGGGTCTATGATTTCCCCATCGCGCCCGTACTGATCGGCCTGATCCTTGGCCCCATGGCCGAAACACAGCTGCGCACCGCGCTTGCGGCCGGACAGGGTAATCCGCTGGTCCTGATCTCGACCCCGCTCTCGGCCGTTCTCATCACTCTCGCCGTGCTGCTTCTGGCACTGCCCATTGTGCTTAAGCGCCTTCGCGCGAGCGCCTAATTATCTGAATTGGAAAATTTTCCGAGCATGAATACCTATAGCGTAAAAGTTCACCCTTCCGCCGCAAATCTGCCACGCGAGCATCAACTGGCTTGGCATATCGCAGAGTTTGCCGCGCATTGCGGTCCGCTTGATGCCGACGTGGTCGACATGATCGCCTGCCGTATTGTCGACAACGCCAGTGTCGGCCTAGCGGCGATAAATCGTGCGCCTGTGGCTGCAGCACGCGCGATGGCTCTAGCCCATCCGCGCAAAGGTGGCGCAACGGTTTATGGACTTGGCAGTGATGTGCGGGTCGATGCGGAATGGGCCGCGTGGGCAAATGCCACTGCGGTTCGTGAGCTGGACTTCCATGATACCTTCTTGGCTGCCGACTATTCGCATCCCGGCGATGCGATCTCGCCTCTGATCGCTGTGGCCCAGCAGATGGGACTTGATGGAAGCGCTTTGGCGCGCGGCATCGCCGTATCCTACGAAGTACATGTCGCTCTGGTGAAAGCAATTTCTCTGCACAAGTATAAAAAGGATCACGTCGCGCATTTGGCCCCAGCAACGACCGCTGGTATCGGCGCGATGCTTGGCCTGCCGACGGAAATCATCTTCCAAGCGGTCAACCAAGCGGTACATCTGAGTTTCTCCACACGCCAATCGCGCAAGGGGGAGATCAGCTCCTGGAAGGCCTATGTGCCGGGCTTCTCGGGCAAGCTCGCCACCGAGTGCGTGGACCGCGCCATGCGTGGCGAAGCCTCGCCGTCGCCAATTTACGAAGGCGAAGAGTCGGTTCTCGCCTGGATGCTCGGCGGTAAGAACGAAGCCTACGAAGTCTCGCTCCCAGCTGTCGGTGAGAGCCCACGCGGTATCATGGAGACTTATACCAAAGCCCATTCCGCTGAATATCAGGCACAAGCCCTCATCGATCTTGCTATTGATCTATCCGCGCAGATCGGAGACCTGACAAAGGTCAAAGATATTTTGCTCGAAACCAGCCATCATACCCATAACGTTATCGGCACTGGCGCCAACGATCCGCAGAAGATGGATCCAGAAGCGAGCCGTGAGACGCTTGACCACTCCATCATGTACATCCTTGCAGTCGCGCTAGAGGACCGGAACTGGCACCACGTCAACTCCTACACTCGCGAGCGGGCGAGGACGGCATCGACAGTCGCGCTCTGGCACAAGATCGCGACCGTGGAAGAGCCATCTTGGACTATCCGCTATCTCGATCCGAACCCAGCCAAGCGCGCCTTTGGCGGCAAGATCATTGTGACGCTCGACGATGGTCAGGTCATCACTGGTGAACGCGGCGTCGCCGATGCACATCCCAACGGCAATCACCCTTGGACATGGCAGGACTATGCCAACAAATTCGATACGTTGACGATGGACGACCTATCGGACAGCGAGCGCAAGACGTTTCTCGCGTCCGCAAAAGCCTTTGCGACACTGCCCGCAGGCGCACTCGACGCTTTGATCCCGGCCCTACAGCTTGGCCGCGTCTCGCCATCCAAGCCAACTGGCCAGGGTATTTTCGACCACGGTCTTGAGTAATATCTAATGCTGAACCACGAGATAAATCGGTCTTTCCGTGAACGGCTTTCCGAGGATCGCGTCCTGCTGCTCCCCGGCGCGGCCAATGCTTTGGCGGCACGGATAATCGCGGACATGGGGTTTGAGGCGATATACCTTTCTGGGGCTGGCCTTACCAATACCTATCTTGGCATGCCAGATCTTGGCTTTATTGGCTTGCCCGAGATTGCCCAGCATACTGCCACCATCCGCGATGCCACCGACCTGCCAATTATCGTCGATGCCGATACCGGCTTTGGCAATGCGCTCAATGTACGGCACACAATCCGAACACTCGAACGTGCTGGGGCGAGTGCCATTCAGATCGAGGATCAAGTTAACCCCAAGCGCTGTGGGCACTTTGCCGGTAAAGACGTTGTCTCGCTCGATGAAGCGAGGGGCCGCATCAAGGCAGCCACCGATGCACGTCAGGATTCCAACCTGCTCATCGTTGCGCGCACAGATGCGCGATCGACGCTGGGTGCCAATGCCGCCATAGAGAGGGCACAGGCTTTCATCGAGGATGGTGCTGACATCACCTTCGTGGAAGCGCCCGAGAGCGTAGAGGAACTGCGGGCGATCCCAGCCCGCCTCCCCAAGACACCACAACTGGTCAACCTTGTGGTTGGTGGCCGCACACCCATTTTACCCCTAGCAGAGCTGGGCACGATGGGCTTTAAGCTGGTCCTCTACGCCAACGTAGCTTTGCAAGGCGCTGTCTACGGCATGCAGAATGCGCTTGGGCAGCTCAAGGCCGATGGCAGTCTTGACGAAAGGGGGCCGGTGGCGACCTTCAAGGAACGTCAGCGCCTCGTGAACAAACCTTTCTACGACACCCTCGAAAAGCGTTACGCGACGAGCGAGTAATATGGAGCAGATCTTGGGGCCAAGCGAAGGTACCGACGAACGGTTGCTGACCGACCAGTTGTTCGAGCAACTGAGCGAAGCCATTGTTTTAGGCACTTTCGCGCCGGGTGCGAAACTCAGTGAGCCTCGGCTTGCAGCTCAATACGGCGTGAGCCGTGGACCACTTCGCGAGGCTATTCGACGCCTTGAGGAACGCAAACTTGTGACACGCGCACCCCGCCAGGGTGTGCGCGTTGTCGTACCCACCCCAAGTGATGCGCTGGAGCTATTCACCATTCGCGAAGTGCTCGAAGGCTTGGCCGCTCGCCAGGCCGCCGAGCATGCGACCGATGCCGAGATCAATGAATTGCGGGCCATGCTGCAGCGCCATCGCGGCGCCTTATCTGAGCCTGACGCCTTGGTCTATTGGCAGGCAACGGCCAATTCCGACTTTCATTTTATGATCGCCAGGGTTGGTCGCAATCAGCACTTGTTTGATCTGCTGTGCGGCGAATACTACACCCTGTTCCGCCTCTATCGTATGCAGCACCGCATCGTACCGGGCCGTGCACAGCGCGCCTTGGCTGAGCACGAGCGCATCGTTGAAGCGGTTGCAGACCGTGACGTAGAGCTGGCCGAATTGCTTATGCGCCGCCACATCGCCTCAGCCCGGAAAGGGTTGATATCGAGCCAAGCTTAAACTTAGCTTTCAGGCATCTTTTCCATTTTTGCGTTGCGAAAAGAACGCGATCTGTCCCGCCTCAGCGTCCGTGCGCATAGCTGGCAGATCGATAGGGAATGTTCAGCTCTCGCCCCCAAATCTGACGTTGACGTTTGTCTAGCGTTTACCCAAAAACAGACGATGATCCAATGGATCCGGTCTCAAAACTAGAGGTTTCGAGGATGTCCGAGACCTCCTCAGCGACCTCAATGTTAGTAACAGACAACGCCCTCATTTCAGCCCCATATCCGGACGTCTCAAGCACAATCACCTCGATAACGCGCTGCGTGATGGGCATTAGATAAGGCTATGACAAACATTAAGTTCAGCATTTAGCACTGCACCAAAAGAAAAACGGGAGGGCGTTGAGGCCCTCCCATTCAGTGTTGGTGCGCTTTTAGTGGCCGCGGCCGGTGACCTGTATGTGCCACGGAGCAATTTTGCGTTCGAGCCAAGCGACAAGGGCATTGAGCACAATAGCAAAGGTCAGAAGCACGATGATCGGCGCGAACATCTGCGCTGTGTTATAGTTGTTGGCAGCGGTCAGGATGATGCCGCCAAGGCCAGAGAGTGCGGTGAAGAACTCGGCGACGATCATGGCAATAATACCTTTGCCGACGGCGAGACGCAGGCCAGCCATAATCGACGGCACCGATGCGGGCAGCACGATTTTGGTCAGAATGGCACGACGCGAACCAACAAAAGACTCGCCCACTTCGATGAGCGTTTTGGGGATCGACTTCACGCCATCCCACGTGCTCATGCAAATGGGAAAGAAGGACAGCGTCGCAATGATCGCGACCTTCACGTTAAAGCCCAGGCCAAACCAGAGCATGAACAAAGGGGTGATCGCGATCAGCGGCATCGCATTGCCTGCTGTCACATAGATCCCCAGCGCTGCTTCAACCTTGGGGAAACGGCCGAGCAGCATGCCGAGAGGAATCCCCAAAGCGGCAGCGATCAGAAAACCGACGGCGAACGTCTGCGTGCTCTGGAAGAAGGCTTTGGTCAGGCGGCCGGATTGCAGCATTTGCCACATCTCAGCAGCAATTGCCGAGGGGTATGAGCCGAACAGCGGATTGACCTGACGACCGAAGATTTCCCAGCACAGGAAGACGAAGGCTACAGAGCCCACGGTGATCAATTTATTGCTGTTCCACGTGATGTTAAAACGCGGGCGCGCGGCGTCTGTGGTAGCCGTTGTCTCTGTGGTCATTATGCTGCCCTCTTGGCGTCTGCTTCCATTTCCGACTTGAGCAAGTCGAACAGGCGTAGGCGCTTTTCGCCGAATTCTGGGTCGCCGCGCAGTGCAGCCAGGCTTGGTCGAGGGCGTGGAAGATGGACTTCCAGAACCTCTTTTACACGTCCTTGGCTCATGACGACAATGCGGTCGGCAAGCAGGACAGCTTCGTCGAGATCGTGCGTGACCATGATAATGGTTTGCTGGGTTTTCGCCTGAATGACCAAAAGCTCATTCTGGAGACTTTCGCGCGTTTGCGCATCGAGAGCTCCGAATGGCTCGTCCATCAGTAGCACATCGGGGCTGATCGCCAAAGCGCGTGCAATACCGACGCGCTGTTTCATGCCCCCCGAAAGCTGGTGGGGCAAACGGTCACCAGCATGGCCGAGGCCAACCAGTTCGAGGTTTCGCTTAGCCTCAGCCTGACGCTCGACTTTGCCCATGCCTTTCAATTCAAGGCCGAAGGCAACATTTTGTTCGGCATTGCGCCATGGGAGCAGTTCGGAATGCTGGAACACCAGCCCGCGGTCATAACCGCACCCGTTGACTTCCTTGCCATTGACGATGACAGCTCCGCCAGAGGCCCTTTCAAGGCCCATGATGATGCGCAGCATTGTGGTCTTACCGCAACCGCTCGCGCCAGTAATAGCGACAATCTCGCCGCGTTCCATCGAAAAAGAGACGCCTTGTAGCGCTTTAACCTCTCGATGGACGCCGCCCACCTTGGTTTTGAATGTTTTTGTAACATTCTGGATTTCAACCAGTGCCATAAGGCGCCTCCTTCCTAGTCGTCTTATTGCGCTGCGAGCAGTGCCTGGGCGGCATCAATCACGGTCGTGTCGACCATGTTGGTTGGGTCATAGCCAGCAGTCATATTGCCGGTATCGACCAGCAGATTGCTGAGCCAACGCAGCTTATCGATGTCGATGGTCATGCTTGGGTCGACAGCATCGTTAGCGACAACTTCTTCAAAGATCGCGAGTGGTGCCTTGTCGTCCGCAGGTAGCTCCGCCTTGTCATAAGACAGGGCGATCGTTGCGTCCTTGTTGTCGAGCGCGAACTGGAAGCCCTTCATCTGAGCAGCAAGGAACTTTGCAACAAACTCAGGACGCTCCTTGATCAGGTCGCCGCGGGTCATCAGGCAGAAGCGGGTGTACTGGGGAACCACGTCACGCGCATGAACCAGCATATGCAAGCCGAGTTCTGGCGCCTTAACTTCAAACTCGCTCGAGCTGGGTGCGGCGGCGATAATGTCGGCCGAAACAGCTGCCACACGTTCAGCGTCGGAGCCGGCAACAGTGAACTCAACATCGTCCAGCGACATGCCCGCAGCGAGCACAACGGCGCGCGCGAACAGGTCAGGCAGCGAACCTGGGGCAGAAACACCGATCGAGCCGCCCTTGAGCTGGTTGATGCTGGTGATCTCTGGCTTGGTAAATAGGCCGTATGTCAAGCCTGGCCATGGGCAACCAATAACCTTGACGTCAGCGCCCTGCGCTGCGGCGATCATTGGGCCGCCTGGATTGCCGATATAGGCATCGAGTTCGCCAGCGAGCAGGCCGCGCAACAGGATCGCATCTCCTTTGAAGGCCTGAATATCCACGTCGAGGCCAAAGTAGTCGTCGAAGCCGTCTTCACCGACCATGTATACGAAGCCCGCATCGCCCTTAGCGGCAACGGTGCCGAAACGGAAGGCTTCTAGTTCCTGTGCCGTGGCAATCGACGTTGTGGCGCAAAGCGCTGCTGCGGTGAGGCAAATAAGTTTTTTCATAAATCAGTCCCTCAGTTTGTTCGACAAGCACGCGGCGCCATCCGGATAGACAGCGTGGTTTGCGTGCCCGTGATTTGTCAGTGCGCGCCCAGGGCAACTCGACTGACAACGTTCCCCATTGCCATCGATGCGCCCCTTCTGTGGTCGTGCATTCCGCCCTCTGAGCTCTCCTAGCTCGTAAAGCGTATTCGCTCATCACTGTTAGACGATATTATGTCATACAAAGCATGTCCAGACAGTAGCTCGATCTTTAGTCGTTTTTGAAATCGGCACTTAAAATGAGCACACCAGCACCGAAAGCGAAAAGCCATGACTTCGAAAAAATAACGTATTTCCATAGCATTAGACGACTAGTGGACAATCCTTGTACGAACTGCCATAGTATCGTCATACAAGAATACAAACGTCAATAGAGGCCAATGATGCGTCCAGGCGCCGTGCTGTTTTCCGAAATGACCCCAGATCCGACTTGGGAGGGAGAGTTCCATTCCTGGTATGACACCCACCATATCCCCATCCGCATGGCGGCACCGGGCTTCTTGGGAGCACAGCGCTATAACCGTCATGACGGTGAGGGCTTTCTGGCCGTCTACGACATGGAAAGCCCAGAGGTCTTACAGACCCCTGAATATAAGGCCATCAAAGGCCAGCCGAGCGAAACGACCGTCCGCATGCTGCGCGATGTAACTGGTTTTACCCGCTACACCGCTCGCCTGATCAGCTGGCAGCAGCAGGACGCCGTCAGCGAGCTGGAGATGTTAGAAAGCCCTGTCCTGTACGCCGTGCTATTCACAGTTCCGGAAGAGCGTCGCAATGACTTCAACGCTTGGTACACAGAAGACCATGTGCCGAAACTGCTGGTAGAGCCGCAGTGGCTCGGCGTGCGACGCTATGAAATTGTGGATGGCACGCCGCATAATTATACCCATATCGCCCTGCATCACCTCTCCTCCGTGGACGCGATGAACAGCCCGCATCGCGCCGCAGCGCGCGATACGCCGTGGCGCGACCGTTTGGCTGCTGAAAACTGGTTCAAGGGCAGCTATATGGTCTTCGACAAACGAAGTGATCGGTTTCAGGCAACACCTGCAGGCTAGACCCCACGTCCTACAAATGGATAAAGTAACAAAGCCCGCTGCGGTCCTATTCGCGGGATAATTGGATTCGACCTCATGCAAGATCTTCGCATCGTTCAACCTCGGGCACTGCTTCGCGAGCAAGTGTTAGACAAGCTGCGGAACGCTATTATTGAAGGCTGGTACCCTCCAGGGACACGCCTGATTGAGCGGGAACTTTGCG
Source organism: Devosia sp. WQ 349K1 (assembly GCF_016595685.1). NCBI lineage: Bacteria > Pseudomonadati > Pseudomonadota > Alphaproteobacteria > Hyphomicrobiales > Devosiaceae > Devosia > Devosia sp. WQ 349K1. The sequence goes on from NZ_JAENGO010000006.1 coordinate 215,432, forward strand.
AAGCACTTGGAGTGAGCCGCACGTCCGTCCGTGAAGTTTTGCGTCAGCTTGAAACCGAGCAGTTAATCACCGTCGAGCCGCGCAAAGGCCCGACGGTGGCCACCATCGGTGTGGTTGAAGCCAATGCGATCTACGAAACCCGGATTATCTTTGAAACCGCAGTGGTCCGAGCTTTTGTGGAACGCGCCACCAATGCGCAATGCATTGCGCTCAAGGGGGCGGCTGAAGCGTTTGCCAAAGCCGCTGCAACCAGCGAGAAATCAGCCCTGCTCTCCAGCATGGGCAGTTTCTACGATACTCTGCTCGATGGCGCAGGCAATGCGGTGCTGCAGAGTGTGGTACGCCAGCTCATGGCGCGCGTTGCCTTCCTGCGTAGCAAGTCGCTCAGCGAGCCCGGCCGCTTGAAGGTGAGTGTCGAGGAAATTGGCCAGCTGTGTGATGCGATCGTTGCGCGAGATACACGGCGCGCCGAGGATATTGCCCGCTTGCACGTTTCGAATGCACGCGACGCCGCTCTTCGACAACTCGCTCTCGAAGCCAAAGCAAAATAGGGTAAAGGCGCCGAGAGGCGCCTTTACCTGTAAACGTCGTTAGTAAGTCATTTGGCCTACAGCCACGTATCCATGAACTGCGTGGCGATGACTTCCTCAGGCTCAAGTGCTCGGTCGAGCAACCCGTTTGCAAGCGCAAAACGGTTGAGGCCAGATAGCGCCTCAACGCCGATCTCTGCTTGATAAAAGCTCTTATCACGATCGATGAGCTCCGGCATGAGTTCAGCCTGCGCCTTGGGGAACATCTCATCGGCAAAATGGCGGACCAGCGATGGATCGCGCTGCAAAGCTTTCTGCGTAGCCTTAATCGCCCGGACCGCGGCGGCTGCAACCTCGGGCGAACGCTCGATTAATCTATCGCTGACGGTAAGGGCCGCAAAATTATAATGCTTTGTGCCGCTCGGCCCGTCGCCACGCCGCGTATCAATATGCATTCTAGCAAGCCCGGCTTTCTCTGCGAGAGCCAGACGCATGCCATTACCCCAAAACGCATCAGCATAATTCTCTTCAATGGCACGAATGCCATCAAGGCTATGCCATTCTGAGCCGTTCTTAAGGCTTTCGACGATTTCAACATCGCCTAGCGCGAGACCTGCCTCAGACAGCATGTGCTGCAGCGCTGTTTTGGGAAATGCGAAGGAACAGGCTATGCGCACGCCCTTGAGCGCCAGCACATCACCCCGCGCAATGGGAATGTCTTTGCGAATGCCCATAAACCAGTAAGAATTCTGAGCCAAAGCACAGAGCAATTTGGCACCGCGCCACTGCGGAAAGGCCCGGGTTGCTGCAAAAGCCGGACCACCAAAGAAGTGGATTTTACCTGCTTTGAGCTGCTCGATACCGTCTTTTGCGCCGTAAACCGGGATGAACTCGACCTCGACACCCTCGGCAGCGAAAAAGCCCAGTTTTACCGCCGCTGTTGCGACGATGTAGGAGGGAGAGTCGACGTCTGCCACCATCATCTTGAACATGACTGTCTCCGCGAATTAGGGGGCGATCGCTTCGAGGCGCCAACGGGCTTGCGACATGAGCAAAGCGTCATCCTGCATCCGCCCAATTAGCTGCAGGCCTAGTGGCAGGTTTTGATCTTGCAAAATGGGCAGCGAGACCGCGGGCACGCCCAGCAGTGACGCCGGGACATTCATGGCGGGGCTGCCCGTGCTCTCATCAATGCGCGGGGCTGCGCCTGTCGCACTCAACGTCAGGAAACAATCAACCCGGGAAGCGATCTTGGCATAGACACCTCGGATAACATCCCGCTGAACAAGGGCGTCATGATACTGTGCCAAAGTCATAGCTTTTCCAGCATCAACACGGTGCTGCATGGTTGGACTGAGCTGATCGTAAGGATAGCTGCGTAAGGGCCACGAAAATTCCCATGCCAAAATGCGCATGGTCAGCGGCCAGGCTTGGGCGAGCAATTGCTCAAGATAGAATAGCTCGCTATCGGTTTCGGAGGTGACAAGCTTGACACCAGCGGCACTTAGGCGTGCCAGCTCTTCTTCAAAGGAAGCACTGGCTCCAGCCGTTCGCTCAGACCAACCCGCTGTTTTTAGAACAGCAACGCGGCTCAAAGATTGCGCCTCTGGCAGGTCTTCGGGCCCGCACAAGCCAAAATGGCCAGGATCACCCCCAACACGCTTGGCAATTGCCATGGCTATTGACCATGCGCCTGACAGGGTCGAGGCGAGTGTGCCGAGACAGGAATGGCTGAGCTGATCGTAGGAACCGCCACGATTGAGCGCACCGAAGCTGGGCTTGTATCCGACGACGCCGCAATAGCTCGAGGGGCGCAGAGTTGACCCAACGACCTGTGTGCCGAGCGCGCCCGCAATCATGCCCGCACCTACAGCAGCGGCAGAACCCGAGGAGGAGCCTCCAGGGGTCCGGTTCGTGTCATGAGGGTTGCGAGTGTCAGCGTAGGTGTAGCTCGTCGCAAATTCGGTGGTGGTGGTCTTACCGAGAATGATTGCTCCGGCCTCGCGCAGGGCCTGAACCGAAGCAGCATCTCGGCGCGTCTCAAAACCTTCCCATAGCGGAGACCCCTGACCTGTCGGCAGATCGCAGGTTTCAATGACATCCTTGATGCCTATCACCATGCCATCAATGGGAGACAAAGGGTCATTGTCTCGCCACCGTCGGGTGGACCTTTCCGCAGCCTCTTGTGCCGCGTCACGCGCGAGCGCAGTAAACGCTTTCACTGAGGCCTCCCGGCGATCAATCACGCCCAAGCGCTGCGCCAGAACATCGTTCGGCGTCGTCTTGCCGGAGCGATAGTCGGCATCCGGGGCGATAAGCAGTGATTGGGTCGCCGGGGTCTTGGTCATGATTAGCCCTGAGCCTCTTCGTAGGTCATGCCGCCAACACGGGCGTTCAGGCGTGGGCCGGTGCTCATGCAGAATATCAGTGCGATTTCATCCGCCTTTGGACCATCAGGAATGTGAATTGTCATGCCGTCGTAGTGCGAGCGTACGTAAACGTCGTCCTTGCAATTCATTGGCACGTCGATGAGCGCGTTTGGTGCAGAGACCTTGGTGAAGGAAGAGATCCAGGCCTTAGCGCCGCCGATGACGTCGCGAATTGGATTGGCAAAAGTCGTCGTCAACAGCGCGTTTGCGTGTTCCTGTTCGCCGCCGAGGCCAACAACACCGCCCTTGCCATAACCCTGGACAGCCATGCCGCCGAGCGCGACTTTGGCGGCTTCACCAATTCGACGACCGATTTCGGCGCTGACGGTGACCATGCCGGAGAGGTCTTCGACGTACTGCCCGACATAGGGGTTTTCGACGATAAAAACGACGGCAACCTTACGCAACGGGGAAGCGGCCTGCTGACCTGCTTCGACGTACTTGTCGTCAATGATGGTGAAGGTGCGGCGGATCTTAATATCCATAGGGAAGCTCCAAAGTTTCAAACTTTTTTGTCATACAATCATACAGCAGTCAATCTTATGATGCCAATGCTATTGCTTCCCAAAGCATCCGCATAGCGAGACCCGCCAGAAGCAGCATGATCAGCCGATCAAAACACCTGCGTGAGATTTTCCGGCTAATGGCACTGCCAATTGGCATGCCCATCAGCATCGGAAAGACAGCGATACAGCTCAGCATGAAAAGCTCGGGCGTGATGATGCCAATCAGGCTAAGCGTCATTAGTTGCAGGCTGCCAAAGGTGACGAACAACAAGGACACGGTGCACATGAAGACTTGCCGGTCTAATTTCATGGCATTGAGAAAGCTGATCGAAATGGGGGCAGACATACCCGCTGCTCCTTGAAGCAAGCCGCTCAAGAAGCCAGTCGGCAGGGCAAGTTTGCTAGCAAGAGCAAGGCTCAACACAAAACGACTGTTGAGCGATCGGACCAGCAAATAGAGAACAACCGCCAAGGCGACTATGACCGAGAGCGTACGGGTATCCATCAAGAGGAGCACCCAAGAGCCAGCGAGAACGCCGATCGCCGCAGCGCCAACAAACGGGATCAAGAAGTAGCGCGGCAAGGTAAACTGCCTATTGCGCCACAGCTGGGTGAAATTGGTGACGATGTTCGGCACCGTCAGAATGACGATGGCAAAACGAACGTCGTAAAAGGCCGCAAGGGCCGGAATGGCGAGAATGGGGGCGCCAGCACCAGTGGCGCCCTTGAGTATTCCGCCGCAGGCCAGGCAGATAAAAATCACCGCCAACTCGAAGAGAGGCATGGCGTTGCTCCGCAGTATTGGCGCTAAGACGCGGCGTTCAGCCCGCCCATGCAGACGTACTTGATCTCCAAATAGTCTGCGATGCCGTGGAGCGAACCTTCCCGGCCCATGCCGGATTCCTTAAAGCCGCCGAAGGGCGCGACTTCCGTGGTCACAAGGCCTTCGTTGACCCCGACGATGCCATATTCCAGAGCCTCAGAGACACGGAAGGCGCGACCGAGATCTTTGGTGTAAAAATAGCAAGCCAGACCGAACTCTGTGTCATTGGCCAGATCGATAGCGCCTTGCTCGGTTTCAAAACGGAAGACAGGCGCCAGTGGCCCAAAAATCTCTTCGCGAGCAAAGCGCATGTCGGAGGTGGCGTCGGCGATGACAGTGGGCTCAAAGAAGTTCGCCCCGAGTGCATGGCGCTTACCGCCCGCAACCACACGCCCACCCTTGGCAACAGCGTCCGCCAGCAGCTCGTCAACCTTATCGACCGAATTGCCATCAACGAGTGGGCCGATCTCGGTACCCGCTTCCGTTCCACGGCCGATCTGAAGGGCCGCAGTTGCCGTTGTGAGCTTGTCGATAAAGCGGTCGTAAATGCCAGACTGAACATAGATGCGGTTGGTGCAGACACAGGTCTGACCCGCATTTCTGAATTTCGAAGCGATTGCCCCTTCGACAGCCCGATCAAGATCCGCGTCGTCAAAGACGATGAAGGGAGCATTGCCGCCCAATTCCATCGACACCTTTTTAACGGTTTGCGCAGCTTGAGTCAGAAGGACCTTGCCCACATCTGTCGAGCCGGTGAACGTGATCTTTTGCACCTTTGGGTTCGCGGTCAGTTCTGCACCAATCTCGCGCGCTGAGCCGGTTACGACATTGACCACACCGGCGGGAATGCCCGCCTGCTCGCACAGCTCAGCCCAAGCAAGCCCTGAGTATGGCGTTTGCGTTGCAGGCTTACACACCATGGTGCAGCCCGCAGCAATGGCTGGAGCAATTTTGCGCGCCAACATGGAAGAGGGGAAGTTCCAAGGCGTAATGGCACCAACCACGCCGACGGGTTGGCGCGTCGCCATGATCCGTCGACCCTGCCATGGGGAGGGGATGATCTCCCCGTAGGTGCGGCGAGCCTCTTCGGCAAACCAGAGCACGTAGGCTGCGCTCATGCCGACTTCGCCGCGCGCTTCACTCAGTGGCTTGCCTTGCTCTGCCGTTAGGATCTGCGCCAGCACTTCCTTATTGTCGAGGATGAGCTGATGCAGCAGGCGAAGCATATCGGCCCGCTCGGCGGCTGTCGTTTGGCTAAAGCTTTTGAACGCAGTGTGCGCCGCTTCAATGGCGAGGCGCGTTTCCTCGGTGCCACCATTGGGGATGGAACCGAGGATCGTGCCGGTCGCAGGATCTTCAACCGCCAGAGTTTTGCCAGAAAGAGCATCGCTCCACTTGCCGCCAATATAGAGCTGCTGGCGGAAAAATGGACTGTCGCTGAACGGGTGAGTCACTTGCTATTCCTTTGAAGCGGATTTCTCTTAGCTCAGATAGAGCTGGGCAATCTTGCGATTGGCTTCGATCATTGACGAGCGCAGAACATGCGCCTTCGCAGCCACTGGATCGGCAGCCATGCGGCGCATTTCGGCGAAATTAGCCTGACGGGTGGCTTCGTCCTTGGCTTCGAGGCGCTTCTTGTTCTGGATCGACTGCGCCTGCACAAACTCAGTCGAGAGCGTGCGACGCTGCAGGTCATAAAGATCGAGCAGAGCGTCGCTTTCGCCATGCCAAACGCGCGCCAGCTTCTCAGCCAAATTTGCCGCGTCTTGAATGCCGCCATTCAAGCCCATGCCACCAATCGGATTGTTGACGTGCGAAGCGTCACCAGCCAGCAGCACGCGGCCCAAACGGAAAGTTTTGGCGACGCGCTGATGCACGCGATAGAGATTACGATGGACGATCTCGTAATCACCTTCTTTGGGGAAAAAGCGCTGGAGACGCGCCTGCACGGCCTCATCCGACATCAACTCAGCTTCGGTATGCTCTGCCAAGGTTGGGAATACAGTGCGCCAGAGGCCCGGCGGTCCATCAGCAGCAACCTTGAAGCAATTGCACCACTCGCCGGGGTCGGCAAAATAGCTGCGATAGGCGTAGCCGCGGCTTGCCTGGAAATCGAAAGGCGTGGAGAGAACGAGGAACTGCTCTTCCCAGGTGAAGCCTGCAAACTCAATGCCAGCCCCCTTGCGGACAGCACTGCGGGCGCCATCAGCACCGATGAGATATCGTCCCTTAAAGGTCTGGTAGCCAGAAGGCGTGCGGACCTCTGCAACAACCTCCGTGTCAGATGCTTCAAAGCTCAACAACTCATGGCTGAACAGCACTTCTGCATTCGGCTCATCCTGCAGGTGCTTGAGGATGATCTTAGAAGTTTTGAACTGCTCGCACTGCACCACATAAGGGTATTTCGTTTCATCGGCGATGAGTGCGTGGTCATATTCGGCAATCATCTCGCCGGAGACGCGATCCCAAAACTGGAAGGTTTCAGCGACAAGACCTGCTGCACGAATTTCTTCTTCGAGGCCTAAGGCCCCCAGAAGCTCAAGTGTAGCAGAGTGGGTGGTGGCAGCGCGCGGATCGTCCTGGAGCGCGTCAAAACGCTCAAGTACAGTTACAGGAACGCCGCTGCGTGCGAGCGCCAGTGCAGCATACAGGCCCACAGGGCCGCCACCACTGATGAGAACGCGGTTATTATCGGACACGGATAATCTCCTAAATCTTAGCTTAGTGACCACCACCACCGAAATCGCGCGGAAGGCGATTTTCGGCGACGCGAATTGCGCGAGTTGGGGCTGGGGTATTGCGGCTTCGACCGACGAAGCGCGGCACGCCATCGGTAAACACAGCACCGACAGCGACGGGATCGCCGTGATGCAGGGCGGCGAGCGCCGTGGTTTGTGTGCCACCCAAGGGCGCATCAACCAGCACGAGGTCGGCATCTTTACCAGCTGCAATGAAGCCGGAGTTGAGCCCATAGACCCGCGCATTGTTGCCGGTTGCTGCGCCAATCACCATTTCCGGTGGCAGGTCGAGCAGGCTCGACAGATGGGTGATGGTATAGAACATGCCAAGGGGCATAATGCCCGAACCGGTTGGCGTATCGGTGGCAATCAGCAGGCGATCAAATTCGTCGTTGGCAATAGACGCTTTGGTACACAGCAATGCGGTGCGCAAATTGCCAGCTGTACACAATTGCAGCGCAACATCACTCTCACGAATAACCGTTTCAAAGTGACTGTCAGGCATGGCGACGGGGCCACCATTGATATGAAACGAGACATGCGGATTAACGGCAAGGACGTGATCGCCGCTGATCGGGGATGAACCTGGAATGGACGCGCCACCGGTGTGCATAGTGGTGATCATGCCGTACTCACGCGCCAGCGCGACCAAGGGCTTGTAGTCCAATGGGTCTTCGAAAGCCCCGAAGCCAGCTTTTGCCAGCCAAACGCCGGCAGCTTTGAGTTCTGCAAAATCAGCCTCAACCATGCCAGGCTCTAGGATGACCGAACCGGCCCAAACACGCATGCCGCCGGGGCGATAATTGGTAAAGCAACGCTGCGCTGCGATGGCCAGAGCCTTCACGCCGGTTGGGTCCGTTGGTCGGCCAGGCACGTGAACTTCCGAGGCACTAATGGAGGTGGTGACACCGCCATGCACGTAGCTTTCGAGATAACCAACGGTCTTCTGGCGCGGGGTGTAGTCACCAAAAGTGATGTGAACGTGCGAGTCGATCAGGCCCGGCATAACGGTCGCGCCGCCTGCGTCGACCACCACATTACAGGATGCCAAAGTCGCCGCGTCCACGGTGCCGACAGTTTCAATAAGACCGTCAGCCATAACGATGGCATCGCCCGATACGAAAGGTTGGCGCCAGTCACCGCTGACGATGCAACCCAAGTTGACGATGGCAGTCCGCATGTCTCGCCCCCAATATGACCACTCAAACCATGAGCGTCATCTTGTATGACAAGAATACAATATGTCAACACAGAAAGCATGCAGCTTCAGGTACGTGCACAATCGTTATGCATCATTCCGGCATGCCGTCTGCGGGGAATTTCAGTCGGCAGGTCAAAGGATGTTCATGACACAGAATGGCAGGCGTTACCGTGACGCAAAGGAGGCACGAACAGATCGTCTCGTTGAGCCGCACGCCCTGCTGATCCTACCGCCGCCCTCGTGTTTGGTGACATGGGATCCCGCGCTCGATGGTTTCCAACATTTTCCTGTGAATGGAACCAGGGTGCCGGAGGTCTGCGAGTCCACGAGGCATTCTATGAACACAGTCGCCAGGGTCGAAATTTATCACGCAGACTGTTGCATACTCGGCATCAGAATGCTGGTACGCGCGTCATAACGGGAGTTTTTTTTGCGACGCAGTCATTCACCGTGGAATGGCGAAATTGAGGTCGCGAGCTGCCTGTCAGAAATGCGTCTTCGCGCGCCCCTTCGTCCTTGCAGGAATCACAGATTTCAAAATGCTATGGCACGGTCACATCGCGGCCAACCGCAAGCAGCGAATAGCCTCATCCGGTCGAGTTGCTGGAATGCAGGCCGAATGGTTTAAGGACAAGAACATGGCCGTCAATGATCGTATCTGGATGCCCTCAAAGGTCTTATCGCAGCCGCAGGCGGCGCCTCTTCGTTCAGCCTCGAAAGACTGACGAAGCGCCAGCGGTCGCTGTGCGCCCGGCTGGTGAAATTCAGCCGAATACACCTAGTTGAGATCCTTGCCGGGCTTTTGACGCAGCCAGAAACCCATGCGGCGACGCTGCGTATTGAAGCCATGATCCATCTCGCTTTCCTCTACTGCAATGGCACGCGGAAACCGACGCTTCCGCAGGTCCGCGAATGGGTCAATAAGATTCTGCTCGAGGATGCCATCGGCAGGGGCGAGGACCCGGTTGAGGATGTGTTCAGCACCGTGGTTCCTTCAGGCGTCGGTAGCGCCACGATCCTCGAGGGAGCCTGGCAGGATAACGGTTATCACCTGCAACGAGTGATGGCTGCGTTGTTACCCATGCGCGGACAGGCCTGGGCAGACGAGGCGATGCACGCTGTGATGTCTCTGGTCAACATGGCAAAGGCGGTCGCGCAGAAGGCAGGTGTGGTCCGCTATACCCTCGCCGACTCTCAACCAAGCTCGCAGATCAGAGTTGCGCCGAGGAACGTCGAAGCGGGGGTGAAAGCGGTCACTTTCAGCCTGCAAGATATATCCGTAATGGGGCTGACCGCCCGCGATATCGCGCCCTTCGTTGGCAATGCGGCAGACTTTGCCGATCTGGCGAACGAGTCGCTGGCCAACAGTTCGCTCGAACGCTTTCCGCTGCTACGAAATGAGGACGGCTGGCTGGTTATGTTGCCGACAGCGCTCGGAGCCGCTGCTCGCCGCTTGATCCTCGAGAAGGCGGCAGCCGCCGGCGCTCTTGCTGACCTTAAGGCGTCGCTTGCCAAGTCCGAGCTGCAGGAGGTGCGGGCGGTCCTCGCGGGCAATCTGGGCCTGACCGAGCCGACCTTGCTGCCCCTGCCGTCCGAACCCAAGCTGAAGGTCGTCCAAGGGAAGTTTGATCTTGGCGGCTACGCGTTGATCGTCCTCATCGGTGACGACCTTTCCGAAGCGATGGCGACTGGCTTACAGGGAATGAATGACAAGGATCTCGATCGAGGCGCCTCGGCGGTCGCACAACTCGAAAGGCAGCACTCTGCCTCACCTGATTTTCGTCGAGGCATGACCTTGATCCTCAACGGCGGGGTCGGGCGCGGTATCGCCATGAGGTTTGACGAAAACCCCGCCGAGTGGCATCGAGTCAGTATCGGGCTTGGCGATGCGCTGCGGATGAGTTGGGACGGGGAGTTCGACGCCAAACGGATTTGGAAGCTGCTTTCCCAAAAAGAACAACTAGGCGGCCGTGGGTATCAGATCCATAGCGTCGGCGACTTCGTGAACCGCTATGGCTACCTGGAAAACCAAGGCTTCGATCCTGTACAAGCCGAGATCTCAAAGGGCGCTATGGCAATGCTCTCGACGGACTACGCGGCGAACGTGCGCCATCGCATCCGCAGCGCACTCGATTATCATCTGGTCATCGACCCGACCATCAGCCGGTTCGTCGAGGTGCAGCGGCGCTCCACCAGTTCGTACTTCAAGGAAGTCAGCAATCTGCCGCTCTACGTCGCGCCGTTTGAGGCTCTCGCCGGCACATTTCTTGCGGTAGTGGAAACGCCGCACCGCGCCTGGTGGGTCGAGCTAACGGATATCGATGGGCCATCGCGATCGTTCGCAGCGAAGATATGGGACGCTGCGCAGCGCTGGCTCGTTCGGCTCGCGCCGCGGCTAGAGGAGCAGCTTCCCAACCTGCCAGGGCCAACCATCCATTTCCGGCTGGAGTTTCCGGACATCGATCAGCTGACCGATGCAGCGCTCATAGATACAACGCCGCCGGAGCGACCGCAATTCGAGCTGGTCGATGGCGCTATTGCCATACGATCCAATTTGTCTTCGATGCGTGGCTACAGGAACGCGACCAATATCGCGGAACGCCAACTGCTCGCATCGATGGCCCACGCGGCCGCCGAGCTGGCTGGCTCCCCTCAGACCGAAGAGTGGGCGGAAAATCTCGTCACAGAGGTGACAGGTTCCCCCGACGCCCGTTTCGTGCATGCGTTTACTGCACGCGACATTACCGAGATCGTCGGATCGCACCTGGAACTGCCGAGGCCTCGTTTCGTGTTCGATGAAGACCGCAGTTGGGCTCACCTGGGGCTGGCGTTCGACGCGGGCGCCAAGACGGCAGGCAAGATCGCGCCAGAAGACACCGGGAAACTGCTGAATGATGCGGTGTTCAAGATCTGGGAGCGGATTAAGGGCAAACTCGAGAAGCTTGACCGGCGCTCCCTAGTTGTCCGCGCCTCGTTGAACCACGAAGCTATCGACAGGGATCGGCGCGAGTGGCAGCAGACCGCAGCCGCGCTGCGGGCACTCCACAACGACCAGGCCGATGTGCTCGAAGCAAACAACAAGGCCGAACTCAAGAGAGGGGCACCCGGGGTTGCAAGCCGTGCACTGGCCGAGATGGTGATCTGCACCTCGCCGACGAGCGGCGGTCGCCCATGCACGGACATCGACCTCGACGACCTGATCGGCGATGTCGCGGCGATGCTGGACTGTGCTGGTCAATCCGATGCGCACCACTATGGGCTCGCCACGACCCAACTCAGCGTCGCACCAAACGGCGACTTCCAGTTCGACAGGGGTTTCGGCGAGAATACTCATCTGCCCTACATGTCCGCCCAAGGCGATATCGCGTTCCATGACGCCGCGGACTCCTACGCGGACGCGTTCGACATGCCGGCTGCTGACGCGCCGGCTCCAGTGATCGACCCCGACCTCGAAATCGCGATTCGGGCCGAGTTTGGGATGGATCTAGAACATCTCGTCGAGACCTCACATGGCCTGGCTCAAATGGCATACGAAAGCGGAGATGCCTGTTTCAGCATGCGCAAAAGCGAAGTGCTCGACTTTTTCCACAAGATGGATGTCGCCGTCGATGCAGAGCGAGCGTACAACGCCCTCACGCTGTTGCCGCGAGCGGAGTGGGTCGAGCGCACCCCCCAAAAGGCCTCGGCGCGAGACTGGCAGCCTTGGCGCATGAACCGCAAACTGTCCCTGACGCGGCGCCCGCTGATACAGATCGACAGACCGACGATCCGGAAGTCATCGTCCCTTCGGCACTGGTTTCTAAGGTGGTTCAGCGCTTTTTTGGTCTCGTCGACGGCCGTTTGGGTGCCGAGATGTTCGACACAAAGGAGGTTGATCGCTGGCTTGGCAAGATCGTCAACGAGCGTGGCCATGCTTTCAACCATTCCGTCGCGGCCAAGCTCAAGGCAATCGGTTTGGAGGCCAAGCCGGACCAGCTGATGACGTTGTTCGGCGGGAAGAAGGACCTGGGAGACGTCGACGTACTGGCTTGGGACAAGAAGACCGGCACCGTGTGGGCGATCGAATGCAAGCGTTTGCTTCTCGATCGGACGATTGGCGAGATCGGCGAACGCCTCGCCGATTATACGACGCGGGGCACCCGGAACAAGAAGCGCACCCCCATCCAGAAACACCTCGATCGCGTCGATTTCCTGCGGGCGAACCTCGCAGGTGTCGCTAAGGTCACAAAGATTCCTGTCGCAGACATCAAGCTGAGATCCGCGCTCGTGACCGACAGGATTGTGCCGATGCAGTTCACAAAGACAATGCTTACCCTTGTGGATCGAACCTGCACGTTCCGCGACATAAGCAAGCAGTTTGGGTCGTCGTGAGGCGGCCTTGGCCGTGTCTGGCAACGGCGCCAAGCCGTACGGCGAGTGACGGGTTGTGACCGCTTTGGTGCAACGCCCCTTCCCTTGCGCCTATGAGATACCCGACTTAGCTGATGCGCGTCCAATAATCGTTTCTCCATCGGCCACCTCGGCCAATGGAGAAACGTAATGGGTATCTCACAGTACGATCCTGCAGCAGCAGGAAGACCAGCCTGGAATGCGGGAAAGCAAGTTGGTGCCAAGCGCGCCTTGAAAGTCAAGCAGATCTGGTCGATCCGGTTCTTTCTTGATCGAGAAGGTCGAATGCGAGACCGAGCGCTGTTTGACCTCGCTATCGACAGCAAGCTTCGCGGGTGTGACCTGGTGAAGATTAAGATCGGCGCACTTGTCTCTGGACCTTCTATTCGTTCCCGCTCGATGGTGATCCAGCAGAAGACGGGCAGACCGGTCCAGTTCGAGATCTCCGCTGATACTAGGGCTTCGCTACTCGCCTGGCTTGAACGACGCGGCGGCACGATCGATGACTTCGCCTTTCCTAGCCGAGTTTACACCGATGGTCACTTGAGTACCCGACAATATGCCAGACTTGTAGACGAGTGGGTGACGGCAATTGGGTTGGCTGCAGCGGAGTACGGGACGCATTCTTTACGTCGTACCAAAGCCTCAATCATCTACAAGGCCACGGGTAACCTGCGCGCCATCCAGATCCTACTCGGACACAGCAAGATAGAGAACACAGTCAGATATCTCGGGGTAGATGTTGATGATGCCCTCTCCTTATCGGAGGCAACCGAAATTTGACAACGCTGTCTTCGCCGGCGGATGTTCTCGCCGTCGGCGAAGCGCCCTCACTTCTGCCCTTCAAGGGTTGCCTCAGCCACCCCGAAAGCAGCCATGTCATACCTGCCTACCACGCGACCAGTCTAGTCGAGCAGGAGCCAAGGTTCATTGGGGGGCGTCCCCCTCGGCGACCAAGTCGATCACCAACCAGCCTTGTTCCTTTGCTGGCCCAATCAGTTCTGAAGCCGTTGACTTGGGAAGCGCGAGCCCCAGCAACTCTCGAGGCCGCGTTACACCGACAAATACATTTGTAGCGGCAGCAACAGCGATGCCCTCGAATCCCACAGCTGTGACGCCAAAAGCGCGGGGCAATACTGTCGAAAGGTCGCTGCACTTGTCTGTGGCGGCATGTCCCTTCCAAACTTCACTCTCCACTACCAATATCCCGTCAACGCTTTTTCCTTTGACCGAATGTATTGACCCCAAGGAAAGCGGAACACCTTCAAAATTGGCGCGTTTGTTGGACTTGGCTCTGCCATTGGATGCGACCGGCTTGGCGCCTGGAACAAAGGCCGTGTGCGCTTCCATAGCAGCTTTGGCTGCCTCTGGCCACGCGCCCAAAATGTCCGTCAATTCCTTTACAAATGCAGACCAAGCTAACGGTTCCCAGACTGCCTCTCCGAGCAAGACGTGGTCTCTGAGCAACCGCCTAACCCGCCGAGGAATCTGCTCACCATGGGCGGCCAACGCCGCCCATACATTCTGGGCAGCGACGGGCTTTCCGTGCGTTGTCTGCCACTCGTACAACCGGGCGACACCGGCCACAGCGCCCGCCAGGATCTCCGCAACCTGCGCAGGCGTTCCCTCCGCAGCGTGCAGGACCATGGCCCTTCTAAGCCGACGACACATCAGGTCGCTTTTCTCGCGCGCACCCCCGTCGCTGACATAGGCCGGATGGTAGTCTGCCAGGCTTCGCGGCTTCCAGATGCCCCGATGCGCGGCCGATCGGTGCCGCGACGCCACCGCCCATATGTCCCGAGATCTCACCGATTGACCCCAATGAATTGCCGCTTCCCTTGCGAACGCCGGCAAAACCGCTTCGATGGATGCCTGGTCAAAGAGTAACAGGACGCGGCGAGACGCCCGTTCGGTTTCGGCCACGATGATCTGTTCTGTTCGCGAGGTAAGACGACTCGCGAACGCTGCTATGTCGGAGCCAAACCGACGGGATGTATTGAGCGGTATTGAGGTAGCCCCGGGAGACCAATACTCGGGCTTAGGGTTATCGTCCTCATATAACGTCTGGTTGTTGTCGCCCAACCGTTGAAACGCGGTGTCGTTATGCTTGAAGATGCGCTCTAGGAGGCGCATTTGAGCGCCGTGCGTGTCCTGGGCTTCGTCAAGGATCACTAATGGAAATCGATTCCTGAGCCGATCAGCGAGGTCAGGGGTATCGTCCAGGGCTCGCTCGGCGAGGGCGATCATATCGGCATAACGGTAGAGACCGTCTCTGACCATACTGGCCTTCAACTTGGACAGTGCCTTACCGCAATCTTTGTCAGCGCCGTGCTGCCTCGGGCGCCTGTGCACCTCTAGCGAAGCTGGTCTGGTGGCCGTATCGGAAAAGTTGGGAGCCAGATTTAGGTTCGAGACCCACTCAGTAACTTGATTCCCAGCTTTGGCGGCGTGATTTGTCAACGCCCAGTACGAAGGATAGCGCCGCATGGCCTCAGCGGCGAAAACGTCATCATCAATTTGGCGGACCGTCCAACCTAGCCCCCGCAGATACGGCAGAGCTATATACTGGTGGACAAACGAAGTGACCGTACCCACGAAGTGAGGGTAGTTCATCATGCGGCGCGCGACAAGATGATTGGCTATCAGCCCTTCGACTTCAGTGCTGGCCGCATTGGTATGAGAGATCACGCACACGCCTTGCGTCCTGGCCTGCCAGGAGCGGGATAGCAAGACAAGCTTGGCACCCAAAAGGGTGGTCTTTCCGTTCCCAGGCGCAGCCTGCACGTCACACGGGCCTTTCTGGCTCAGAAAGGCCTGCTGGCTCGGGTGGGAAAAATCGCACCCACCGAGCTCTGCGCCAAGTTCGGCTAGCAATGCCTCTGACAGTGGTGGGACCTCAAACATCAAGGTCATCGACTTTGTCGGCGCCGTCCTCTTCCTCGTCTGGAAAAGCAGGAAATCCTGGGACATGTGGACTTGTTACATAATCGATTGCTCTGACCAGATATTGTGGTAACCGCGCCCGCATTTCCTCGGGCGTATCTTTGCGCGCTCTGAAAATAGACGCGAGCTGCTCAGCCATCTGTGCCTTCGAAGCTTCCTTTTTGAAGATCGGTTCGTAGATTTTCACGGCGATCTCGATTGCTGACAGGCCTTCGCCTTTCCATTCCAAGTACTGATCGCTCGCATTTTTTACGATCTTCGCCAGACGCTCGGGCTTCCGTGTGGTGGTCTTGGCAAGGAGAACTGCCTGGTACACACTTTCAGCCAGCTCAGGTTGCATCGCGAGATCGAACTCAAGGGTCCAGCAATCAGCAATGAATGCATCGACGGGATCGCCGACGTCTCGGCGGAGCGTGGCCATAAGCGTTGATATTTCTTCGCCTCTTAGTTCGCCCTCAGTCTTCCTTTCCCCAACAAGCCACTTGGCTTCAGCCGGCGGAATGTCGCGGTCAGGGACAAGTGCCACCGGCACGCTCACCGAGTTGCCCGATCGCCGCTGCAATATTCTGCTGTAGCGGAACAGCCCTCTGTGGCCCACATTCACAATGGATACGCCATACCGACTGAGCGGGAGGCCGAGCTTCTCAGCGATCGCCGGCATTAGAAGGTGTTCCCCGTCCCCCTCGACGACAATCAGCGCTCGAGCGAAGAACATGTTTGCCTTCGTCGCGTCGAGAAACCTCTTTAGGAACTCATAGTCATCGACCGAAAGGCGAGTGTGCTCTGCACCCAACGGGAAAGTCTGGTGCCCCACGACCATCGTCATGGCCTCCAAGTCAGCGCCGGCAGCCAACTGCGGGCTATGCGTGGTGAGCAATACCTGGACACCCTGTTGCGGGGCATCACCGATCCTAGTGGCTGTTCTATCGGCGAGAACTTCCATGAACAGAGTTTGATGTTGTGGATGCAGATGTGCCTCGGGCTCCTCGATCAGCAAAAATGGTACCTGATCGGGATGGGACTCTAGCAGCAACAGTTCAGCCGCCATGAACAGCAGGTTATTATAGCCCAAACCACGCTGCATCCGCCCGAGCGGCGTCTTGCCACTGAGGTAAAGCTCGAAGCGCTCAAGTATCTGATCGAACGAGCTTCCAGCCCCAAGGTCCAGCTCGGCATTCAGTGGATCACTGGCGAACGACAACTTACCTAGGAAATTCTTGTTCACGCTGCTTGCCACTGCAAGGATTGCAGGGTTGCTTCGGACGTCAGCGTCGGTTTGATCCAGTGTGTCGCGCAAAGTAGGCGGGGCCCCGCCGACCGCATTCTTGCCTTGCTCGCCCATTGCCGGCAAGGCTCCGAGGATCCGAGACAGTCGCGATTTGCGGCCGGCGCGCAGCTCTCGCTCCGCGTCGCGCAGTGGCTTGAGATAGGTAGCCTTCAGATACTCCCGGATATCGCCATCTAGCGGCAATCCGTCTGCCGCCGCGCCCGATCGATGCTGGCTCGACACTATAGTACCGCCGCCGGCTGAGGCGCGACGCGTCGCTTGAACACATACGTGGAGCCGAAGCTTGCCTTTCTCGTTGGAACACCATTCGAGAAACCTCGACTCTTCATCAGCAGTAAGCCCATCAAAGGTGCATCGGATCAGAAACTCTGAGGCCCTCGTGCCAGCTCCGTCGACGTGAAAGTCGTGCTCGTCTGGCCTGAGATAGTCATCTCCCCGGGTCCACAAAGCAAACCGTGCGGCATCTACGATAGCGCTTTTGCCCGCATCGTTGGGACCAACCAAGATATTGAGACCCGGGGACAGGCTAATTGCCAGAGGTGATGAGTTTGAGAAGCAGCGAAATCCGCTCGCATAAATTTCTGAAATAAACAAAGGGCGCCCCCGAATCCTTGTTCACAACTAGAGCAAGGATATCAATACTAGGGCAATGGTTATGACGTCGTCTGATCCCAAAGCCATGTTGCTGTCCCCAAGCTCGCACGCTCACGTCCGCTGCCGACAAACTTCTCACCAAAAGCCGCCATTCCGCTTCCGGCCCCGACGAGGACAATGTATGGTGGCGGGAATAATCTCAGATTAAACTCTCACCATCGAAAATGTTTTCTAGACTCAACATAGGCACAAATTACGAGGGAATGCGTGCCTGGCGCTCAGGAAATTACTCCATTTGACCGTAAAATAGCCAAGAACAATTCGCTCGGAGAGGCGGCATTGGAGACGACACGCACGTATTGCCCGCCTACTGCAACAAACTGCGAACGCAACCACTCAATCCGTTCGGCATGAGCGGCACGGTAGGCCTCTATGGTCAAATCATCCACTACAATGTCGACGACCTCATTGTTCTCGCTGTCCACAAAATGGACCAGTCCCTCGCCTATCAGGGAGGGGTCGCTCTCTTCTGGAGCTTCGATGTGCAGAGCCACAACTTGATGGCCATGTTTTGCCGTCGCGAGCACAACGTTTTCCAGATTGTTTGTCCACCAATCACTAACGACAAGGAGCAGGCTTGCGGGAGGGATCTGATCTGCGATCGCGGCAAGTTCAGTTCCAAATGGTACCATGCCTTCCGCTTCGGCCTCAGCGATCCACGCAAACATTTCCTCTGACTTAGCTAAAGACTGCCAGCGTGGCGACCAACGCTTTTCCTCTGCCGAGACCGTGACGACGCGAACCAGGTCTCCACCGGCCATGCCAATGAAGGCGAGCAGCTGGGTTATCGAGACGGCAAGCTCCCGCTTCTCTGCTCCACCCTCGAGCATAGACTGACTGGTATCGAGAACAATCGTGATCGGCAGCTGACGATCTTCGGCGTAGACACGCACAAAATCCTGCCCAAGCCGTGCTCGCACCCGCGGATCAAGGCGGCGCAGATCGTCGCCTTCTCGATATGGCCGGTGTCCGCCGAATTCGAGCCCCACGCCGTGCACATTGGAAGGCCGTTCGCCAGTGCCAACTGATGGTCTGGACTGGCGCGGCATGAAGCGCGATACCGAAAGACGCTCGAGTAGGACAGGATCGGGCTTCACCCCTTGTGCCTCACGCTTGCCTCGAACAAATCTAGTAGCATCTTGTCGAGACTTGTCCCTGTAGCCCGTCCTTCAAAGTTGATGTGTACCCTGTGGCGTGTTGTAGGGAGCAGCATGGCGCGCAGGTCATCGAAGCTGACATTGTATCGACCAGCAAGGAATGCGTGCCCCTTCGCGGCTAGGACCAGCGCCTGTGCGCCACGAGGGCTTAGACCAAAGCGGAAAAAGCGACGCACTGGGTCCGGCGCCTCGCCCGAATGCGGCTGCGTCATGAGAGTAAACCGTGCCACCGCGTCTCGCACGTGATCAGCCAGAACCACAGACCGGACCAGCTTCTGAATCTCGATAATATCGTCGGCCGACAGCGCCGGCTTGACCCCAACCTTCTCCGTCCCAGTGGTAGCAGCAAGGATATTAGAAAGAGTACTTACAGAAGGGAAAGGCAGGTCCACACGGAGTAAAAACCGGTCGATCTGAGCTTCCGGCAAGACATAGGTACCGTCCATCTCGATGGGGTTTTGGGTGGCAAGTACGAAAAATGGGTCCGGCAGGCGCATGGTGGTGCCCGCCGCGGAAACCGTTTGCTCCTGCATTGCCTCCAGAAGAGCGGACTGGGTCCGAGGCGTAGCGCGGTTGATCTCGTCTGCGAGCAGCATCTGGCTGAAGACGGGGCCCTTCTGAAACGTGAGTTGTGCGTGCCCGGAGAGGTCGGGCTGGAGCACGAGACTACCCGTGATGTCTGCTGGCATGAGATCGGGCGTGAACTGAACGCGCGCAAAAGAGAGGCCGGTGGCATCAGCGATTGTGCGGACCAGAAGGGTCTTGCCCAGCCCTGGCAAGCCTTCAAGCAAAACGTGTCCGCCACAGGACAGCGCAATCACCAGATGCTCAACGGCACTGGACTGCCCAAGGACTACCTTGCTCACCTCGTCAGCGGTGCTTCGTAACCCCGCCACGAGACGACTGATCTCAGCCGCTTCGACCGGCGTACCTGACTGGGGGAGCGGAACGACGTCAGACATCAAATGGATCCTTCGGCAAACAAGGGCTAAAAAATGGATTGGGTCTCATCGCAACATCAACTCCGTCGCGATCGCATAGGCAGGTATCGCAACGCTAGCTCGGCGATGAACAGAGCAAGGGCAATCAACCCCAAAAATGGCATGCCAGGGATCTGCGCCCAGCGGCCCACGCGCAGCATTTCGAAATCGTCGAGCGAGGTCAGTACACGCCCACCAGTCGCTAGAGCCAAGTGCGTGAAATCGTCAGGTTCAGGACTATAGACATCACCATAGCTGATCTCCAGCCGGCCCACATCAGTGGCTTCACCTGTTGATGCCAAGACGCTGTAAGTACCAGGCTCGCTGGCGACGAATGAGCCAACAAATTCTCCGGGCGCGATCTCGACCAGCGGAACGGCCTCAACCACCTCGGTTCCATCTATCGATCTGGTCAACTCAGCTGACACAGCAGCACCAGCGCGCGGCTCGCCTGAAGGCTCCTGAGCGACGAGGTAGACCGTGACTTCGTCGCGCTTGCGGACGAGATCGATAACCAGCCCGTGGTCACGCGATGGGCTGAGGACATTTCGCACAATCTGGCTAAGCATACGTGGATAGGTGCTTCCCGTCAGCGCCTGTTCCGTCCAGCCTCCTGCAGCATGAGTCGTCTGTGCGAAAACCTTGCCGTTGCCGTATCGCCAGCTGGCCAGCAAGGGCATAATCTCACCCTCCTGATCAGGGACCGTGAGCCAGATGTCGGCTTTGTCCTTCGGAGTTGCCAGCACGAACCCGCCAATGGCCGGGAAGATGATCGGGCCAGACAGTAACTCTGAGGCGCGCGGGTCGGTCCATTGCGGTTGCGCTATACCCTTCTCGATAGGGCTTCCGGAGAGAAGCATGGCCTCTTGCGACAGGATGCCAGGTAGCGCTTGAAAATCAGTCGTGGCGTGGAAGCTGCCGCGACCGATATTGGCAATGCGCCTGAGTTCGGTGACGTCAGCGCCGTTTCCGATCGCCACCGAAGAGACCGTGATCCCCTCTATAACAATTGCGTCCATAATGGCGTCGACATTACCCGGCGTGGACAAGCCGTCCGTCATCAGCACGATGTGACGCGCCGGCGCCTCAACGCCCCAAAGCTGGCGCAGCCCTTCGACCAGCCCGGGAACAATGGCAGTGCCGCCGCCAGCATCGACCGTGTCCATTGCCAGAAGGATACCTTCATTAACGGCAGCCGACTGAAGCGGCACCGGCACCAACGCTTGGCTGTCAAAAACCACAACGGCAACCTGGCTGCCCTCGCCCAGAAGTTCGATTGCCGAAAGGGTTGCCTGCTTGGCGATCCCAAGCCGGGTCGTCTCGCTCACCTTCTGGCTCATGCTGCCAGATCGATCGAGTACGAATGCGAGTGCGACTTCGGGGGCTTCGCGCGGAACTTTGCTCGAAAGCGGCGATAGGCGCTCCAATGGAGTCTCAAGATAGCCGCCGGGCCCAAAGCTGTTCTCACCGCCAAAGATGACGAGACCACGCCCGTGCTCGCTCACTGCCCGTTCGATCAGCTCCTGCTGACGCGTATCCAAATCAATGGCCGGGGCGTTCGCAAGAAGTATCGCGTCATAACTGAGATACTCCTCTAGCTGCCAGGGAGCGCGGCGCGACTCGACGGTTGTCACGTCCATCTGGTGGACTGCCAGCAGGTCCGCCAGAGCCTGCGCCTGCTCCAGTTGCGGCGACATTAAAAGGAGCCGCGGTGCAGGCTTATCGCGCGGCGTGTATCGAACGCCGTTGTTCTCAGGGATGTCGTCGTCTACATCAAGGATCAGCGTAACCGTCTCGCCGCTATCGGTTGGGTCTGAAATCGAGGTCTCGATCCGGTTATATCCAGCCTGCAGATCTATCGGCGTCTCGGTCACGACCTCGGCACCATGCTTAATGCGAAGCGTTGCGGATCGTGGTGCAGCGCTAAATGCGAGTGCGGTGAGGGGAATGTCATCGCCAGCAAAAATTCGACCACCTGATTTCACACTCAGCATGGCCACTGCGTCTGGCGTCTCATCACCCATCACGACGTCAACCGCAACCCGTCGCGCGTGAAGCTCTGATATTACCTTGGAGGGATTGCCTATCGATGCGCGGCGCGGAGTAATCAGCACTACTCTACTTGGCTCGCCCGCCGGCAGCATAGCGCTGGCCAGCCGGATGGCCGCTTCAACATTTGCTCCCGAAACCGCGTCGGGCTCAGGCGAAATTTCGCCACCAAGATCGCTGAGCACCGCAGGAGAAGATGAAACGGACACCGCTCCAATTGCGGCGCTGCCCACAATTCCGCTGCCAAGTTGGGTGACAGTACCCTCCGCCCCAACAACGATTACATTTATCGCCTCGGTCCAGTACGGAAGGTCGACATCTAGAATTGTAACGAGGACCACAGCGGCGGTCACCACACACGGCGCGAACTGACCTATTTTGGAAATGACGTTGGGGCGGCGGGTCGCTGTAGTGGGTCTTCTCAGATGCCACCCTGCCTCGACGAGCAGAAGGACTAAAGCGCAGATGAGAAGGGCTTTGGTCCAATCCGTGACGCTAGCCGGCGCGGACGGTTCGGCACTCCCATCGAATGCTCTCGAAACATCCGCGCTCTCTTCGAAGGACATCGCGTTGACCACGATCGTTTCGCCGTCGGCGCCAATGCGATAAATTCCGGGGTAGTCTGGGACAAAAGCAGGCGCTCCACTTTCAGTCTCATCGAGTGCTTGGACCTGGTCAGTTGGCCCCGCAATGATCTGCATGCGCCTCTCGGCGGGAACGGCACACGGCAGACCGACCTGACAGGGCTGCGGCAGTGTCAGCCCGGGCATGGGCCCAAGCCAGTTCACCAGATTTCCAACGAACATCGGAAAATCAACGAGATCTGGCCAATTCGAATTGGCAGGAGCAAATGCGAGACGAAGGTGCCGTCCGTGCTCTGCGTCTCGGACCAGTAGCAGTGTGTCTTCCCCGGCCCGCAAGAGCGGCTGCCAATTCTCATCGCTTGGGAAGCGAACGGCGTGCGAGACCGTCAAAGCGCCGAGATCAATGCCCCGCGTTAGGTGGTGCTCGCCATCCCACCATGACGGTGCCGCCGGCACGAGTGCTTCAGGAGCCAGTTCGTTGGCAAATCGTCCGCCGCCAACAAACAGCACGTTCGTCTCCGGTTCACGCGGCAACACAATGTCATCAGCCACAACCAGACGGAACTGCTCAACACTTTGTGGCAGGCCGTCAGCTTCGAAGAGCTCGGCGCCTTCGATTACTTGTAATGCCTTGAGCAGCGGCGAGTTGCCCGCACCCAGATAGAGTATCTTGAAGGGCACGGGCGTCGTGCGGAACTGGAAGTGTACGGCGTCGTCGAATGGAGCCGAATCTTCCGGCAGGCGAGCCGTGAGAATGCCCGCCTCCGGCGTTTCCAGCCTAACCGAAAACGGTACCCGCTTAACCTCGTCGGTTGACCCTTCCGGCGCTACAATCTCCAGCGTACGCCACAACAGTGGGTCGGAGTTCGATGTCGAAGTGAACTCGATCGTAAGAGTGGTTTTCTCGATGCCCGCAATCAGCACTTCACCGGAAAGGATCTGGCCCACCTTACCGGGTCCGATCTCACCTTCGCGCAATGACGCAATCACTCCGGCGTTGAGAGTGGCAGTACCAAACCGGTAAACAGTGAGTTCAGCAGGCAACCTTGCCAGCATTGCTTCGCCCAGAGAGTCGCCGTCCGTGAAGAGAACGATGCGCGTGGTCTCTCCACCCCGAATAAGTGCCTCTGCATATGTCGCGACCGCGCCCCAGTCAGCCGGCGCAGCGCTTGGCGACATTTGCGCAAGGTACGGTTCAAAGCCACCGCTGGTATGCTCTATTCGTGCAGCGAGAAGGCGGGGCTGGGTCCCGGCACTGATCAGGGAGAAGCTTGCAAGCGCGTGTTCGTTCGTATCTGCTAGCAGCGCTGCGAGACGCGATTTTGCCATCTCAAAGCGTGTGGGCTGAATGTCTTGGGCCTGCATGCTGGCTGAAGCGTCGACCACAACAATCCAGTGCTCACCCTTAGCCCCATTGCTCAAGAATGGGCCTGCCAGAGCGAGGACAAGAGTGGTCAGAATGGCCAATTGCAATAGCAGCGCTACGGACGGCTTTGGCAATTGCCAGTTTGATTTGGCTTTTGAACCGCTGCTGGCAATCGTCTTCCACAACTGCACGCTCGCGACAGTCTTCACCCGCTGGCGACGCGCGTGGAACAAGCCGATGACAACGCCCAATAGGAGCAGTGACAGAAAGGCGGGGGCAGAAAAACCCATGACTACTTTCCACCCGTTGGTGCTGGAAGATCATCGGTGAAATACCGCGCCACAATCCCTCGGTTCCAAGGCTGTACCGCCGTTTGAAAGACGGGTAAAAGTGGCCGCTGTTCCGGTGCTGCTGCGCTCACCACCGTGCCGTCAACTTCAGTATGGGCCGTCTTCGGCGCCACCTCGATGCGAACTAGATTGCCTTGCCCAGGGATGTCAGAGGAAAGGCCCATTTGTGTCCCAATAGAGACGTCTGCCATCTGAGTTGGCTCGCCCTCAAGGTCCTGACTGCCAAGCCCAGCGCTCGCGCTTGCCCCCTCATCGGCATTGAGTGAAGCGCCAGCGGGCGTCGCAGCCATCAGCTTGGCCGGGTCCAAAGCGCGCAGCTCGAAGGGATTGGACGGTGGTGGCGTACCAACGGGTTGGCCTGGCTCTCCCATGATGAGCGGACCAACTGAACCTGCGGCGCCCGCGTTAGCGAGAATATCCTGCAGCGATTCAGCGCTGCGCAGCGCCGGATCGGCGGCATTCGGATCCCATTCGTCAGGTAAGGGCACGCTACCGGTGGGCGAGCTGTTAGCGGCCAGTGACGAAGATATGGCGTGCCGCTCAAGGTTCGCCGAGAGCGCAGCCATGTTGGCGGTGTCTTGAGGAAGCCATCCCGGACGAGATGAACCATAAGCAGACGCTGCATGATCTAGCAGGCCGGCGAGCTTCTCTGCCCGCTCTTGCTGGGACATGTTTGGCTCATCCTGTTGGAACTGCTCAAGGGAATTGGCGACAGCTTCGAGATAGGAACTGTTCCGCCGCTTTGCGTCCGCCTCTATCAATTCTCGAAGTTGGTCGACCTGCTCCGCCGGCAACGCCTCAAGGACTTCCCATTCCGCTGTCTGGGCGGGCGCTGCTGGGAGGTCAAGACGAGATGGCGCCTCTCCCCAGCCGATAACGGCTGCACAAAGGGTCACACTTAGCACAGTCAGTGCGCCAAGCGCGGCTCTTGGCAGACCTACACGCACACGGGAGAGGCCCTCACTGTACCGGACCGCATCGGCCAACAGTGCAGGCCCCAAAGGCCCTAAATTTTTCGACATATCGCCCAACATGGGGCGCGCACTGCTCAAGCGCTCTGCGGTGCCAAGTTGCGTGTCGGCAATGCGCGCCACACGGTCAACATCCGGAATGCGCCAGAATAAAAAGGCTCCAATGGATAGAATAAGAGCGATGCCACACCAGATCAGCAGTCCCACTGGGCGGCTGATGTCGGTAAGCGTCGACCAACTTCCGGTCCAGGCAAGTGCGATGAGTGCTGGCAGCTGCGCTGCGACGACGACAAGCACCGCCTCCCACCGATAGCGCTGCCGCACTTGCTCAAGGCGGGTCACGATTGTCTGACCACTCGTGCGGCTTGTGGTGGGGCTGGATGCCGCGTGTTCGGGCAGCACTGTGTCCGACATTTTAACGCGCGTTGGACGCGAGGCTGGCGGCATAGGTTTCCGCCAGCGTTCCATCCGCTTCAAGCATCTCTATGGCCTGATCGAGCGACGACCGAATGAAGTCGTCGCGCGAGCGCACTGCAATGCCGATCTCACGGTGGGGAAGGCGTACGACGCCATTCGGCACGATCTCCAGCCCAGTCGTGTTCATCAGTTCATGGCTAAACCAGGGCTCCCATACGATAGCTGCCTCAACGGAGTGCTCTCTCAATCGCTCGAACTGCAGGGTCGTGGTGGGATAGGGAATACGCCGGTATCGCTGCGCCTCGGGCTGCGTATCGCGATATGCGTTAAACATAATGTCGCCGCTGGTGAGCGTTTGCGTGGCAACCTTGGCCTGATCCGGAAGCCCGCTAAGGTCTACATATTCGCCCTCGCGCACGACAGTCACATATGGAGCTTTGAGATAGGCGCGGGTCAGGTTCATCCATGGTGGATAGACGCTCGACGCCAGTTCAAGACCCATAAACGCGTCGCACTCGTTGGTCAGCATGAGGAACAGGTCGTCTAGCGAAATTGGGATTGTATCCATTCCCGGGATCACAATCGGGGGTTCTACCTCGTGGAACTCAACATTGAGGAACAGGCTGTCGCCGAGCAATTGACCTACTTTGCGATCGTAGGCGCCGATGGCCGACCCGCCGTAAATACAGAACTTGATAGTGTCGTCATCTAGTAGTGTCTCAGTCCTCAAAAACTCAGATGACAACGATGGAAGATCAAGGCTAATGGCATTAGCCGCATTACACATGCTCGAGAAGCTGGCGATAAGGACCAACTGAGAAACTACACGAAACAGCACGGTAAATCTTTCTAACGCTCTCGGGCATGCCGGACGTCGGATGAAAAAAAGCAGGCGGGATACATCCCGCCTGCGGAACATTAGTTAATGTTAGTTGCTAGCAGTTTTGCCTAGCCCTTCCGGCAGTGCAAAAACATAGAGCATGTTGCCACCGCTAGGGACGCGGATCTCCGGCGTTACAGAAGTGTAGGACAGCGACGAACCGGCCGGGACTGCAACATACTGACGACCATTGGCTTCGTACGAGATCGGGAAACCTGTAGCGCGATTGTTGAGCACCTGCTCCCAGAGCACATCACCTGTGGTAGCGTCGAAGGCGCGCAGACGACGGTTGTCGTCGACAGCGAATACAAGGTTGCCACCAGTGGTTAGTGCAGAGCCGGGGAACCCAGCGCGCTGGTCAAACTGCCACATGATCTCACCGGTCGCGGCGTTGATGGCGGTGAAGCTACCAACATTGCCATCTGCTGCCTCAGCGATCACCGGCTTAGAACGAGCCGAACCGTGGTGTGCGCCAATGCTTGGCTGAACTTCGTTGAGAGTGAAGTCCATGCAAAGGTTGTTCAATGGAGCATAGATGGCATTCGTGTCTGGATTATAAGCTGTCGCCTGCCAGTTGATACCACCGAGCAGATAAGGGCAGACGTAGACTTCTTCGCCGATAACCGAACGCACTTCGGGGTTGACGATACCGATACGCTTCTCAGCATCGACGCCGGTCATGACGTTTTGCTCAACTGTGTTGCGCGCCCAAAGGAAGTCACCAGTTGCCGCATCCAGCGTCCAAACAACGCCTGTCTTGCCCGGAATACCAGTGATGACCTTGCGCTTCACGCCACTTTCAAGACCCGGAGCGATCCAGTTAACTTCATCAGCGTTCGGGATTACGTCTGTCTCAACAATCAATCGAGCAAACGGATGGTCAAGGTCCCACTGCTCGTTCGGCATATGCTGGAAGTACCACTTGATCTCGCCGGTCGAGGCGTCGAGAGCAAGAGTCGAGTTGGTATAAAGTACATCACCGTCGCCACTACCGCGCTGGTCGGTACCCCATGGAATCGGCACTGCGATACCATAATAGAGAGTGTTGCTCTCTGGATCATAAGCGCCCGTATTCCATGCAGAACCGCCGTAACGGCTCTCGACTGGGACGTCTCCCCAAGTTTCGTCGCCGAACTCACCTTCACGCGGAATGGTATAAGTGCGCCACAGTTCCTCCCCGCTGGTTACGTCGTGGGCAGAAATCCAACAGCCACCTGGGTTATAGTGATAGCAACCCGACATGCCCGCAATGATCTTGCCATCGGCGATTACCGGACCACCCGAATAGTGGTGCCCAACCTGCCAATCACCCACCTGATGCTCCCACGCGACCTGACCGGTCTTCACGTCGAGCGCAACGAGGAACGCGTCATGGGTCGCCATGATCAGCTTGTCTTCGTAAAGTACAGCGTTGCGGTTACCGCAGGCCAACGAGGCAGGATGCTCCACAACTTCACGGCGATACTGCCAAAGCAGATCCCCGGTCGTAGAATCTACAGCTTGGGTGAAGTTACAGGCCTGCATAAGGAACATTACGCCATCATGCACAAGAGGCGTGAGTTCCTGTCGACCTGGCTCAAGTGTCCAAGTCCAAGCAAGGGCCATCTGATCAACGTTGTCTGCATTGATCTGATCCAGCGGACTATAGGCCCAGTTCGCATAGTTGCGACGCCACATAGTCCAGTCGCCATCTGCAGGATTTTGCAGGTCTTGTTCAGTGACCGGTGTGTATTTTTCAAGCAATGCGTTGGTTGTCTGTGCAAATGCTGCTGGTGAAAAACTCACCGCTGCCACAACCGAGGCCAGTAGGCTCAGGCCTACATGATGCAGTCTCATTGTAATCTCCTCAAAATTATTGTGTTTTACCCCAAGCACACAATTGCCTTTGCGCCATGGTTATTCAGCAGGCGCTTCAAATATGATCGCCTCTAGAGCAGCCATATCTGAGGGCAATTCAGCATCCCCAGCAGGGGCCTTATTCGTTTCTAGGATCAAAGCCAGCAGTTCAGCGTTCTGCTTCTCTGTCATGCTCCCCGGACTATCAGCCGGCATGCGCTGCAAAGCCTCCATTAGACCACTCATGGGCTTTCCGTTCCAATATGAAGTAAATGCCAAGCCGGACAGCGGCGGCGCGTTGCCACTCCCTTGCAACTTATCGCCATGGCACGACACACATGTACGGGCATAGTTTGACTTCGCCGCGTCAGCTTGCGCCTGCGTAAATACAGGCGTTGCGGTAGTGACCTGCGCCACAGCATCTTGGGCTACGCTGCCCGCAACGATCGTGACCGACAGAGCAAAACCGAACCCCAAGCCCCTCACAGAGCGCTTCAAATAACTAAACAATCAAAATCTCCATCCGAGACACCAGCTAACGCAGCGTAGCGGCCCGTTTTCCGCGCAGAAATAGACGCCAATGCTGCGCCGAACACAGCAGGAACCAAGGGCCAGACTATGTAGCTAGGACAATATGACGCCATAGCACTTTAGTAGTATATTTGAAAAAAATTTTGACGCCATAGCGCTTAAAATGTTTATGCAATAGCGAAATGATCTACTTTCTGCCCAGCGTAGAATCAGCGTCATCAATACTCGCGAACGTGAGCATCGAAGGACAGAATTAGGTGCACTCAGCAGGAAGCGTCAGTGATAAAAGCGCCGTGAGCTTACGTGGGATTACTAAGCGCTATGGGGAGACTCTGGCGCTTGACTCCATCAGCCTCGAAATTGGCGCAAACCAGACTGTAGCGCTACTTGGACCAAATGGTGCAGGCAAGACTACCTTGCTGCACATACTCTGTACCATCCTGACACCAGACAGCGGATCGGCAGAGCTTGCTGGCATTGACCTCCTGCGGCACCCCATGAAAGCGCGTAAGCATCTCGGCGTGGTCTTTCAGGAGCCAAGCCTTGACGACCGGTTGAGTGTCTATGAAAATCTGGACTTCCACGGCCTAGTATATCAGGTTCCGTGGCGGACTAGGCGTAAGCGTATCGATGAAGTTCTGGACTTGGTTGAGTTGAGCGAGTGGCGAAACGAGATCGTTCGGTCCCTTTCAGCGGGTATGAAACGCAGATTGGAAATTGCCCGAGCTCTGATGCATGAATCTCGAGTAATTTTGCTGGACGAACCAACCGTCGGTCTCGATGTGCAGTCCCGGGCACGGATCTGGCAGTACCTTGAAGAACTTCGGCGGACACGGGAATTGACCGTCATCGTAACCACTCACTACATAGAAGAAGTTGAGGGTTTCGATCAGATTTTCATTATCGACAAGGGTTCTGTAATCGCGCAGGGCACTCCGGACTTTCTAAAAAAGTCCCACGGCCAACAATTGCTCCGTTTCACCCCTCGAGATGATAGAGCTGAAGCAGAAATACTGGAACTCTATCCCAATATTACACGCATTCACTCCGGACAATTGCTGCTGCAGTCAGCCGACCCTGAAACGATCGACGGATTTCTGCACCAATTTGGCACGCGCGTTCGCCACCTCGACGTCGATTCCGCCAGTTTAGAAAGTGTCTTCATTGCTTTGACTGGACGAGAACTGCGTGACAAACCGGCGGACGGAAAAGAAAAAGCTCCGACCGCAGGAAATCGTGACAGCAAATTAGCTCGCTAAGCACAGGGGATAACTGCATGGGGCTGCTTGGCGGAATATACGCTATTTGGTTGCGAGAAGTGAAACGGGCGCTACGCGACCGGGGACAGCTGATAGGTGGGATTAGCCGTCCTCTATTGTGGGTACTTATTATGGGGATAGGCCTAAACCCATATTTTCGCGGTGAGGTGTACGGCGAAGTTCAGTTCGTTGTCCCCTACACATATCTCCAGTTTATCTTTCCCGCCGTGATTGTGCTGAACATCATGTATACCTCTGTGCAGTCTGCGGTTTCTTTGATTTGGGACCGACAATTCGGTTTCTTGCGCGAAGTGCTGGTGTCACCCATGCCGCGCAGTGCGGTGCTTTTCGCTAAGATCCTCGGAGGCTCTACTGTGGCCATGATGCATGGCGGCCTTGTCTTGATGCTGGCGCGCTTCGCTGATGTGTCACTGTCTTGGGTTGACCTAACCCACGCGTTAGCTTTGATGTTTATGCTTTCATTCTCACTAACGTCGTTTGGCGTGATTATCGCAAATCGCATCCGAACTTTTGAAGGGTTTGGAGTTTTCTCAAACGCCGTAATTCTTCCTCTTTACTTTACATCAAGCTCGGTCTTTCCACTTGATCCTTCACTGACCCGCGCGCAAACTCGTGTCGTCTACCCCGAATGGCTGGTGAGTTTAGTCGAAATAAACCCACTCACCTACGCCAACGATGCCTTGCGCGGGGTAATCCTGAACTTCAACCAGTTCAATCCGTTTTTGGGCCCACTCGTCCTTGCGGCAATGGCTTTGGTGTTCTTTGGTATTGCGCTGTGGGAGTTTAGAAAGGCTTGACCGGTGTCCATGCATGCCAAACTCGCCAAGAGGACCGGGTCAAGAATGAAATCGAACAGAACAGTTCGGCGAGACTTGCTAAGTCTCATTTTGATTTTTGGCCTCATGGCCTTCATCGCAACGTTGCCCGCTGACACTTCGCTGGAAGAGGTGCAACGAACAGGCAACTTGAAAGTCTGCATCCCGCACAGCTACCCCTCTCTTGTCACCACTGATGGCGAAAATCCCGGCTATGATGTTAGCCTGCTTGAAGAGCTGGCGAAGCGCTTAGACTTACGCATAACTCTGACGCGGATTTCCCAGATGGGTCGAGATTTTAATCCGCGAAATTGGCGCGTAACACGCGCACAGTGCGAAATATTGGCGGGAGGCGTAGTAAGTTCGCTAACCACAAAGTCGTTTCTGGAAACGCTTAGCACGGATGTGAAAACAGGTTGGGCCGTGGTCCTCAAACCCGGAGCCGTCTTGGAGGCAGATACGCAGATAGGAGTTCTTCCCGGCCTGGGCGGGCTCGACCGTCTTGGATTAAGCAATTATCTGCGTGCCAATGGAGCACAAGGCATACTCCGGCCAAACCTTGAGGCGCTTGAGGCGGGGTTGCTCAATGACGAGTTTGACGCCGTTGTGACAGAAGCTCTGGGGGCTGGACAGTTGGTGAAGCGCCATCCGGAGTGGCGCGTCGCTTGGCTCGGGAATACTCTCGATCGCTTTGACTTGGGCATTGGCCTTTGGAAGGGAGATTTGACTCTCAAGCGGGCTGTAGTTGACGCGCTACGATCGATGCAGACCGACGGAACGCTAGAATCCCTTCGTCATCGGTATGGGATTATACCTATTGATATGACCGCAGACTTCGGTGCGTAGGACGAGTTATGGCCCTTCTAAATCAACTAACCATCACGCTTATTTTCACCCGGTTGTTGGGTGCCCTGGTGGTGATCGGTGTACACGGCTTCCTTCTAGCCGCTTGCTTGCGGCTGTTAGGAGACAAGACCGCCCAGTACACCGGCCGGCTAACCCCTAACCCCGCATCACACGCCTCCTTACTGGCCCTCGTCACCGCTTTAGTCGCGCAAATGCTCTGGATCAATCCGATTAAAATTCGGCCAGAAAATCTGCGCTGGGGGCGTTGGTCCCTCGTACTCGCCGCTTTCTGCGCACTGTTAGGAACGTTGGCAATCGTCCCCAGCCTATACATGCTCCACCCTCTTGTCCTAGCGTCTGCGCCCCGTGGCCTTGCACTGAGTATTGTGAACACCTTAGTGCATGTCGCGGACATGGCGGTTTGGTTCGTAGCGTTGAACTGGCTACCCATTCCGTTGATGACTGGCTCACTACTGGCTTTCGCCGTCTTCCCCTCGCTGCACGACCACTTTGCTCGCCTACAAGACTTATTTAAAGGCCTACTCGTGGTACTGATTATCGCCGGTGTTCTGGATCCAGCAATTCGCCCAATCCATGACTGGATCGCAGCTCAAGTAATACGGTGAAATTTTGGTGCTGAAGCGGTCCCCAGCTCAACGCCTATTGAGATGGCTTAGATTGTTCGACAACAATCACCGGAAGAAAGCCATCAAGTGCATTCCGCACCAACCGAATTGTCCAATCATGGCCATTCATACACCTGCAAGCAGATAGTCCGGTTCTCACGATTTTTCATGCAAAGAAAACTGTCCGCTTCCGCCCCCTACCCTGCCACTTCAGGAAGTCTAGGACCGGAATGTCTGCTTACCCGGAGGCAGCCGCCAAAAGCAGTCAGTCCCCTATCGGCCCCTAATCCGCCGTAAAATGAAATGTCGGACGCTGCGCCAGCACCAGCTCCACCTGCCCCAGTCGCCTAGCGAGTTCAGCTTAGCGCTCTTGGGCTTGGGGCAATACCAGATCACGCGCCTCCTCCTCCTGATGGCGCCCCCGAGCATGCTGATAGTGATTGAGAGGAGTGCAGCTTTGCTGGCATTTGCGATGAGTGTTTCGTGCTCGGGACTGATCGCCCGAGCACGCAGGCACAGCTTCTTCGTAGACATCCGGTCGTAGGCGACGATGTGGATTGCGTCGGCGTCCGTGATCAAACTCTCCCCGACGGTAAGGAAGCGACCATGTCCCCATCGGCGTTCGAATACTCGATAGTTTCGAACGGCTCGTTGATCTCGGTGAGAAGAAGTTCAGCGAGCCGCTCGCCGGTTACCACACGGTCGACCAGCAGAGCTTCGACAAGCTTGCCGATATCGTCGCGGCGACGGTCGACGATTTCGCAGGCTTGCTCTAGTAGCCGGTCTGTTTCGGCACCGATGCGCGCCCAGAACGTGGTGCCCTGATAGTGTCGCAGGTCAGTGTTGCTCGGTGTGGTCAGTGAACCATAGAGCCCGAGTTCGAGCATCGCCGAACGCAGCAAGCTGTTGACGGCCTCGAGGTCGTTAGCCGCGCCTGCATGGGCACCACCACCCAGTACCATGTCGGCTGCGCGCCCAGCCAACATCAGTGTGGCGGTTCGCTCAACCAAATCGCGGGTCAGCAACGTGTGATCTGGCTTGGTATGAACCCAGCCTCCTACGTCGCCGGAGCCGATGATAGAGATTTCCAGCACCGGCACGCCAAGCTCATGGGCGACAATGGCATGGCCTGCCTCGTGCAGCGCAACAGCACGGTCCATCTGCGGCGAACGCAGACTTGGCGGTGCAATTTGGGCGATAAGGTCGCTCAGTGCCAGAGCACGTTTCTGAGCTGCAGCCGTGGCGAAAGCACCCTCGCACCAACTCTCGATTTGAGCTGGGGTAGCTCCGGATGAGAGGCGCGCTAAGATGCAGATGCCCTCAGCCGTAATGCGATCGCCCAAGACCTTACGGAACATAGCCCGACGCTCATCCCCGTCAGGCAGCAGCACGCTGACGCGACGCTCGAGGCGCCCGGGGCGAATGAGAGCAGAATCTAGCTTCCCAAAATGATTGGTGGCGGCGATCAGAAGCACTGGTCGACCGGATTTGCGCACGCGGTCGATCTCGGTGAGGACGAAGTTGATGACCGGCGTCCACCAAGAGGCGTCATCTCGCCCCATAGTCGCCCTATTCGGCAAAGCATCGATCTCGTCAATGAGCCCCACGACCGGCCCTTTGTTTAGAGCAAGCTCGTCAAAGAACTTTCTTGCGGCACGGATGACATCACCGAGATGGCCACCGGATTCGGCAAACCACGCTCCGACAGAAGAGCTGTTAAATGTCCATCCGGCAGAAACCGCGAGGGCAGCAGCAACCGTTGTCTTACCGGTTCCAGGCGGGCCCTCAAGGCAAGTATGACGCAAGGCGGCAGCGTCCAGCTCGCCATTGGCCACTTTACCCATCAGATTGACGGTGTCCTGCGCCCAGTCCGCAACAACCTTGGTCAGGGCGAGGTCTTTGAGGGAAACGGCGATGTTGGCGTCCGACGGCGTCCTCCGCGCAGCAACAGCGCGGCGCAGGTTCGCGAGGCATTCCTGCGGCGAGAGCTTGGGACGAATTGCCGTAGTGAAATCGGTAGTCCCCAAGCCTTCAATATCAGCTGGCGTGAGGCCACGGACCCGCTTGCCGGTGACCAAAAATATGGTTTTGCGGATGACGGCGACATTAGGCGCACCAACCTCAATGACGGCATCCGCGCCGTTCAAAGCTTCCGGAACGAGGTATCGACCCGGATCCTGGGAGATTAGGATCACTGTGCGGCCAAATTCGAGGCCAGCAAGCTTTGTGCTGTCGCGCGGTTCCGACTTGCCGCCACTTTTGGCCAGTGCGTTGACCGCTTCCACCATCATGCCCTGCCGGAATCGGCTCAGATAGCGCGCGAGTAACTCTGCACCGGCACTATCCACCGTTCTGATAAGGATCAGGCGTGGCGGGGATGCCATGAGACGACGCTGGGGCGGTGTGAGGACAGCGTCGAGCATGGTTTCAGCCAAGGCGTCGCTGGTGCGGAGCGGGCGTTTGGTCTCAGGGGAATTGTCGGTTGGGCAGTCATTGTCGTCATCAACCGAGGGCGCACGATTTGCGAGGTTATGAAGGGACATAAAAGGTCTCCCGGGCAGCGGCCAATGGCAGGCCGCGCCACATATAAAAGGGGATGACAGAAGGGTGAGAGGATCGCCGTGTTAGCGAAGGGGGAGCGTCAGCTCCGCATCGGCATTGATCGGCCTCCAGCCAGCGCGCCCAAAACCCTTGGACCCGGAGACAAAGTGACTGACGGCGCTGCCCGAAGAGAACATGAGGTCGCGCATCACCACGTAGCACGAATTATCAGCGGCCGGCACGAGCAGACCTGCGTGCTGCCAAGCTGCACGCTGAAAGGCAGCGGTACTATTGGCTGAGGCGACAGTCTCAAGGCGCACGTCCGAGCCGCGGAGCAGCACCCATGAACCATCTTTGCGCTCAGCCGCCAGAGCGGTGAGCCCGCAGTAATTGAGCTCCATCACCCGACCATCGGGCAGGTCATCGAGGCGACGAGGTGCTCCGAGCCTCCCCGTTTCCGTCCGAGGGCCTGCAATTGCCGCGCGCGCTGAGCTTGCCTGAAACATGAAACCTTCTTGACGCAAGGCCAGCGCCACTTGACCGACAAACAAAGACAACTGGTCGTAGCGCTCCGGTTTAACCACTGCGCCATCGGGCAGGCCGTTGACGACCACGAAGTCAGCATCCGCGGCCACGCGCGCCCACAGAATGCGCTCAAGGGCTTTGCCGTCATTCTCGCTCAGTCGGTCGTCGGCGTCGGTAATGGTGATGGTGATGATGCGCTCAGGCATACCTTCCGGCATCTGGCGGCCGGCGGCAATCCGGGCCCCGACATTGGAGCCGTAGCCGACGTAAGCGTCGTGGCCGCGTAGGAGGATGTAGACACCGGGGCGCTGCAAATCGGCAGCACGCCCAAAGTCAGCGCGTTGCTTACCCGAACCGACGATGATCTGAGGCCGCAACTGGCCTGCCGTCACCGACCTCAAACCGGCTGGCAGGATGCTGGTCATCGAAGCCGACAACGTGTCAATGGCGACGTTATCTCCTCCATTGCTCCCAAAGGGACCCGGTGCGCCACCAACACCGCCATGCTCACCGCCGCTCTGGCAACGCACAACAATGCTGTGTGCATCGATAATGCCAGGCGTGATCACCTTGAGAACCTTGCTGGTAATCAGAGCGAAAATTGCACCGACCGGATCAGCATGCTCTGGCAACGCGGCGATGAGGTCGCCAATGCTGGCCGAGCCAGTGGCATCCACCACCGATAGGATCTGCACCTGTACGCCGGGCGTTAACAGCGGATGGGCAACAAGTCCGGGATGCACGGGAACGGCATCCTTCGGCACAAGATTGTCGATGGCATAGGAATGGGGGTTGCGCGCAGCCGCACGGCCGCTAGAAGTGGCTTTAGCCATAGTCTTACTGCCTCCAGCAGTATGTCTGTGGTCAGGTCGACGGCGGGTTTGCAGACCTTCCGTCGGCCGCTCTTTTGCAGAGAGCGGTTCCAACCAATCGTTGCCGGGAATCGGCACCGTTCTGTGAGACTACCGGAACATTATCGCCGGCGTCTACACTGGATCGCAAACTTGGTTAGTTCCTGCTAACGCTCCGAGAAATTGCCGTCGAACGCAACCTGGCGCTGTCGCCGAATCCAGATTTCCGGATGAGCCGAAGCTCGAAAACCACCCGCTGGATCCGGCCCCTGTTGTCATTTTCGACAGTTGGCACTGGCGCGATGATCATGGCCTAAGCGTCGCGTCCCCTATGCCGAGGTATCTGAGCGGATCAGAAGCGAGGACGGTAACCAGCATCGGCGACCTTACGGTCCCGGACACGCTGGACCATCTGGGGTGACGGCTTTGCGGTGCTATCGACTTTCCAAGCCTTGCCCTTGGGCGCGTAATGCTTTTGCGCTGTATAGATGCTGACGTGCCCAGCAAAGGCGGCGACCTGCTCATCCGAAGAGGTCGATTTTTTGTTGGCAATCGCTTGATGGCGCGTTGTGTAGAGCGAAAAGACAGGGACCTGAAGGCTCTTGCAAGCGCGGCGCAAACGGCCCCCAAGCCGGTCGATGAGCGCGGCCACATCGCCCTTCGCCGCCCCTTCAATTTCCGCGATGAGGGTTTTGAGGTTCTGCACTTGCTCGGCTGGAAGCCCGGCCAATCCCAGTTCTCGCGTCTCACCGAGGGAACGGCCGTTGGTCGCCTTGGCACACGGCACGACAAGATAGAATTCCTCAACCTTCGCGCCGTGGTACTCACACGGACGCAGTCCGAATGTGACGTTTTGCACGAGGAGGCGCACGAGCAGGCGATCGTCTTTGCGGCCGCGACGGCGTAGCTTGCTACAAACCAATCGCAGAACCTGCGTCGGAACTGATTTCGCCTTTTTGGCAGACGTACGTTTTTCGGCATTTTTCGGACGAGGCATAGGGCGGTCCGCCAATCGCCTCCGACACGCCTGCGCTACCTCGACCGTGATACGGCCTTTGCCTTCGACGTAGGAAATCGCAAAACTCAGCGCCGCGGCATAATTGCGAATAGTGGCGGGAGCGAATTCTCCATCCGCCGAACAGAAGCAATCCACGATCTCAAAAAGCGTCGCTTCGCGACCAATCGCCTTTCTGGTACGTCGCTTTAGGGTCAACAGACGTTTGCCATAAAGCACCTCCGTCGACACCTCGCGTGTTACCTCACCCCCCAGACCGTCGACCCGATTTTCCATGTCCATCTGCCCGTTACTCGTCGGAATTTTCCGTCGAGCCGACACTGCGTCACGGTTTGGCAAGGAACAAATTGGCACCAAGAAAGAGGTGTCGGAAACGCGTTGTACGTGCCGGAGAACCCCTTTTAGAACGACGACCGGTGTGCGGGAAAAGTGTTACTTGATGCGGATTTGGTGTTACCAGCCGCGGGGCACCACTCCAACGCCTTCGCTAATCAAAGCGGACATTGTCAAACCAAGAGAGTTCTTCGGCAGTTGTGAGCGGAGAGCCATATCGGGCAAAAGCGTTCTTACCGCGAACCTTACTAGGCGAATTCTCCATCCGATGAGCAGACGCAATCCACGATCTCAAACAGCATCATTACTCGAACAATCGCCGTCCTGGCACGACGCGATAGAGTCATCACACGCTGCCACACACCGCCTCCGGCGATACCTCACGTGTCACCTCCCCCCAGACCAGCAACCCGATTTTCCATGCCCATTTGCCCGTTACTCGTCGGAATTTTCGGTCGAACCGGCACTGCGTCACGGTTTGGCACGGACCAAATTTGCGACCAAGAATGAGGTGCCGATAACGCGTCGTGCGTGCCGGAGAACCCTTTCTAGAATGACGATAGGTTTGCGGGAAAAGTGTTACTTGATGCGGATTTGATGTTACCAACCGCGCAGTGCCACTCCATTGTCTTGGCTAATCGAAGCGGATCTTGTCGAACCAGGCGAGCTCTTCGGCAGTTGGGAGCGGAGAGCCATATCGGGCCGAGACGTGTTTACCGCGAGCCTTACTCTGCGCATTGTCGTCACTGCCCTGCCCCTGCTCGTGACCCATAAACAGATTTCGGACAGCAAGTGGGATCCCGGCATCATCACAACGCTTCGCGAAAGTGTGGCGAGCGCTATAGGCGACAATGCGCCGATCCGGCGTTATGCCGCGCACCAATCGGTTCGCACGTTTTGAGAGTGCTGAGGAGCTGTTGCCGTATTGGTCAGCGGTCTCGTCAGGGAAAAGGCGTGCATTGGGTCCATCTTCCCGGCGGCGCCTGGCTATGAGGTCCAGCAGACCATCATCGAGAAGCTCCCGTGCCACCGGAAAGATACGGCGCGCTGAATTGGATTTTAGTTGCAGCTGAGAGCGCCGTAGGGCGTGGTGCTCGTCGCCATCGAAATCAAAATGCAGCAAGTCCACGCACAACCGACCATGTAACTCACGAAAATCCGATACGCAGAGCTGCGTGAATTCGTGCAATCGCAGGCCCTGCCGGCACGTGAAACGCGGCCACCAATAGTCTGCGGACATTTTCGGCTTCTTGCTGGTCAGCCGGTAGATTGCGTGTTCGATTTCGGGCGTGAAGGGTAGACGAACTTCGACGTCCAGAAGATCCTCTCCATCCGCCTCTTGTTCAGACTGGACATTGGCAACGGGATTACTCTCGAGGTACCCCTTCCGGATCAAATAGTCGAATATGCCGCGTATCGTGCTCAGATATTTGGCATCGACAGTTGTGGAGCTGATCGGCGGCAGCGGACTTGCACGCTTGGCGTTCAGAGCGATGGCTTTCATCGGATCATCGGTCTTGAGATGCTTTATAGCATCAACGGGCATTTGATCGATCAAATCCCGATACCGCAGCATGTCCTCCTTTTTGTACTGAAAGACCGGCTTGTCGCCCATGGTGGCAATAAAGATTTGCAGCTTCGTGCGGATTTCAGCCAGATATTTCGGGGACCTCCGCTTCCTGAGCAAATCTGCAAAATGTCCTTCAATATGCGCCGTTAATGGCTTCTTCGCTTCAGGATGGAGTGTCCCCAGCCGCATCGCTTCCGCAACTGCCAGCGCCAGTGCCTCTGGCGTCTGGTTACTAATGGCCGGCACGGGAGATGCTGCTCGCGCAGGATCCGTTGAGAATGCGAAAGATGAGGGAGCCATATCGGCAGGCTTTTGACCGTCGATCATACACTGCGTGGGAGCCGGTGCAGCCACCGCAGCATCAATGGTGTCTTGCCCGATCTTGCCAACGGAAGCCTCATCATTGATCCCGGCATTCAGGCTGTCGAGAAGCATGCGATATTTTGCGCGCTCTGCCCAGGCCCGGCTGTCGCGGTCAAAGTCGTCCATCACACGGCCCAGGACGACATTCAACGCATCGCGTGCGCCCGGCTTGAGCCCAGCGTCGCGGAGTATCGCGAAAGCCTCTTCAACCAGCAAAACCAGTGTCCACGCTTTTTGCCGGGCCACCCGCTTATTGCACGTACGCAATGACCTGCGGATGTCCGTGTTGCCAAGGCGATCGATCAGGTCAACCGGAACCGAGCGACGGAACCAGTAGACCGGACCTCGCCGGTGAACAAAGGATGAAATGGAACTTGGCAAGGAACAAACACTCCCATCACTGTGACGGGATGCTGTGACAGAATCCGTATTTTGATTCGGATTCGACTCTAGCAATATCAATGACTTAGAAGTGGCGGAGAGGGGGGGATTCGAACCCCCGATAGAGTTGCCCCTATGCCGCATTTCGAGTGCGGTGCATTCAACCGCTCTGCCACCTCTCCGCGAGGTCTTCAGCGATCTTTTCCAAGACCGCCGTGGTTGATGGGCGGCTTATGACATAGGCTTTTTACCCTTGCAACTCCCCCGCCCCAAGATTTCCTCGCTGATATTGCGACATGTTTTCCGCCTCACCCCGCAGACCGAGGCCAAACACAAGGGGAAGTCCCGCAAACCCACGCCTTCAGTAGGGCTAAGAGCAGTCGCTTTGCAATTTTGCTGGACAGAGAGGCGATTGTGGAAAACACCATGATCACAGTTCAGCAGAACCGACGAGCAAAGCCCGGTTTTTCAGGGGCTTTGCCTTGACTCTGGCGCCATTTCCCTCGATAAGCCGAGCAACTTGCGCACTGGTGTCTAACCAGAGCGTTTGTTTCGTTTGAAAACGCTGTTCGAGGCTACGGGTCAAACTCGATTTGGCCAATCGCGAAGACCGCCGATCCCAAAAGGGTTTGCGGCGCCGTAGAGCGCGACAACAAGGGACCGATTGAAACCCAATCGGACTATATATGACTTTTGCCGTTATCAAGACGGGCGGTAAGCAGTACAAGGTTGCTGCTAACGACGTCATCAAGATCGAAAAGCTGGACGCAGCTCCAGGCGACATCGTCACCTTCGACGAAGTCCTCATGGTTGGCGACACCGTCGGCGCTCCGCTGGTGGAAGGCGCTCTGGTCGCTGCTGAATTGGTTGAAACCAAGAAGCAGAAGACCGTCATCATCTTCAAGAAGCGTCGTCGCCACAATTCGCGTCGTCGTAACGGTCACCGCCAGCAGCTCACCACTGTTCGCATCACCGAAATCCTGACCGGCGGCGCAAAGCCGACCATTCAGGCTGCTGCTAAGGCTGAAGCCCCAGCTGCTGTTGCTGATGAAGCTGCAGCACCAAAGGCTGCTAAGAAGCCAGCTGCTAAGAAGGTTGCTGCAACCGACGACGCTGCTGCTGAAAAGCCAGCAAAGAAGGCCGCTGCCAAGAAGGCAGCTCCTAAGGCCGATCAGGAATAAGGAGCCCTAGAGATGGCACATAAAAAAGCAGGCGGTTCATCCCGCAACGGTCGTGATACCGCTGGCCGTCGTCTTGGCGTGAAGAAGTTCGGTGGCGAAGCTGTTATCGCTGGCAACATCATCATCCGTCAGCGCGGCACCAAGTGGGCAACCGGCACCGGCGTTGGTCTTGGTAAGGACCACACCATCTACGCACTCGTAGACGGCAACGTTGCGTTCCGCACCCGCGCGAATAACAAAGTACACGTGTCTGTCATCCCGGCAGCAGCAGCCGAATAATCCGGCAAGCTGACAATCTTGCCGGTGACCCTAGGTCTCCCGGCAAGTTTGGTGACACACCGAAAATGAAGGGGGACCGGGAAACCGGTTCCCCTTCTTTCATTTCGGAGTTTTCGCCATGACCAGCTTTAAAGACCTGCTGCCAACCACGATCACCACTGCGCGCCTGGTTCTGGCCACTCCGACCCTCAATGACGTCCAAGCTATCGCGCGCGCGTGCAATAATCGAAATGTGCATCGATTTATGTCGCGATTGCCCTTCCCATACGGCGAAGACGACGCCCGCTTCTTTATCGAAAACATTGTTCCCAGTGATGGCGAGCACGTGCTCGGCATTTATCTCGAGGGAGCGCTGATCGGCATCGTCGGCTTTCGTCTTGAAGGCGGACAGGAGCCAGAACTGGGCTACTGGCTGGCGGAAGAGCATTGGGGGAACGGCTATATGAGCGAAGCCGCCGAGGCCTTGGTGGCCGCGGCGCGCAAAACAGGCGCCGCATCGCTTCGGTCACGCGCCTTGGCCGAGAACACCGCCTCGCGCGGGGTTTTGCGTAAAATTGGCTTTATCGAAGTGGGGGAAGGCCCTGACCTCGAAGGCAATCTGATCGGACAGCCCGTCGTTTATATGAGATTGGAACTCATAAGATGACCACGCTCAGAACAGAACGCCTGACCCTAAGGCCGCCAAGCCTTGATGACGCGCCAGCCTTTGTTTTGACCATGGGCTCTTATGATGTGGCGCGCTGGATGACGCCCCTGCCGTGGCCGTTTACCCTAAGCATGGCGCGCGATTGGCTGGCCGATGTGATCGCACCGAGCTCAGTGCGCACCATGTTTGTCGTTGAACAGCACGGCATCATGGTGGGCGGAGTGACCATCACCCCTGAGCTGGGGTTTGGGATAACCCGCAGCCATTGGGGACGCGGCCTCGGCACCGAGGCGGTGCGCGCCGTACTCGACTGGTATTTTGCCTCATCCGAACGGGACACCATCACCACGGCGGTGCAGGTCAACAATCTGGCATCGCTCCGCTTGCAGGAGAAACTGGGGTTTTTGCCCATTGATCGCGACCGACGCTTCTCTCATGCGTTGCAGCATAATGTGGAGCATGTGATCTCCCAGCTGACGCGCAGTGCTTGGGTGGGACGAGAGATGCTCGCCGAACCGCAAGAGGATAACAGACGCGTGCTGGAATGCTGAGCCCGATGATCAAAACCGCGCGCCTGACGCTGCGTCAGCCAATATTGGCCGACGCCGAGCTGATTACCCGCTATCTCAATAATTTTGAGGTATCGGG
Organism: Devosia sp. WQ 349K1; assembly: GCF_016595685.1. NCBI lineage: Bacteria > Pseudomonadati > Pseudomonadota > Alphaproteobacteria > Hyphomicrobiales > Devosiaceae > Devosia > Devosia sp. WQ 349K1. The sequence goes on from NZ_JAENGO010000006.1 coordinate 257,954, forward strand.
CAATCTGGCGCGCGTTCCCTACCCTTATGAGCGCAGCTATGCCGAAACTTGGCTGCGGTCTTTGCGCCCACCCAGTGTCGCAGACGAGGTCAATTTCTCAATTGATCTCGACGGACGGGGATATGTGGGCCATATCGGCTATCAATCTGGTCCATCCGGTCCCGTTTTGGGATATTGGTTGGGTCAACCCTTTTGGAACCAAGGGATCATGAGTGAGGCCGCGACGGCAGCTGTCGCGTGGTTTTTTGCTCAAACCCAGGCTCCAGCCCTTTACTCGGGCGTCTACCATTTCAACCATGCCTCGCTGGCCGTGCAAAAACGGCTCGGGTTTACCGAGATGGAACGTTCCACTTTGCACTGCCTTGCACGAGACGCTGAGGTAGAGCATATCGATACCATATTGACGCACAGCGTCTGGAAGGCACGACAGGCATGAAATTTCTCGACCAGGCCAAGGTCTACATCAAATCAGGTGCTGGTGGCGCTGGCGCTGTCAGCTTCCTGCGCGAAAAATTCGTTGAGTTCGGCGGCCCCGATGGCGGCAATGGCGGACGCGGCGGCAATATTATCGCTGAATGCTGCGAAGGGCTGAACACGCTCATCGACTTCCGCTATCAGCAGCACTTCCGCGCTGACACCGGCGTACACGGCATGGGCAAGAACCGCACCGGCGCCGACGGCGAAGACATTGTGCTGCGCGTGCCCAAGGGCACCCAGATCTTTGAAGAAGATCAGGAAACGCTGATCGCCGACTTCACAGAAATCGGCCAGCGCGTCGTGCTGCTGCAGGGCGGCAATGGCGGCTTCGGCAATGCCTATTTCAAGACCTCGTCCAACCAGGCACCGCGCCGCGCGAACCCTGGCCAGGAAGGTATTGAAAAGGGCATTTGGCTGCGCCTGAAACTGATCGCGGACGCGGGTCTCGTCGGCCAGCCAAACGCGGGCAAGTCGACCTTCCTCGCGGCTGTTTCGGCGGCAAAGCCAAAGATCGCCGACTATCCCTTCACCACGCTGCACCCCAACCTTGGTGTTGTGCGCATTGGCGAGCGTGAATTCGTTCTGGCCGATATTCCGGGCCTGATCGAAGGCGCAAGCGAAGGCATTGGGATCGGTGACCGTTTCCTCGGCCACATTGAACGCTGTAAGGTTCTGATCCACCTGATCGATGGCACCAATGAAGACGTTGCACACGTCTATGAAGCGGTGCGCTATGAGCTTGGCGCCTATGCGGATGTTTTGGCGGAGAAGGAAGAGATTGTCGTTCTCAACAAGATCGACGCTCTGACCGAAGAAGAGATCGCCGAAAAGGTCGCCGCCATTCAGGAAGTGACCGACGCTGAAATCCGCCTCGTTTCCGGCGCGACCGGCAAGGGTGTTGATCAGGTTCTTTACGACGTGCTGAACCTGCTCGACGCAGAAAAGGCCGCCGAGGACGCTGGCAAGACCGCCCACGTTCCGTGGACACCATAATATAACCCAATCTGGGGGTTCTCGCTGTGTTGAGAACCCCTTTTTTCCGACGACCCACGCGCCTCTTGAGAACCAGGCTCTGGCGCACCAAAGACCCACAATCGGATCTAAACAGATGACCGCCCTCGCCTCCTACCGCCGCATCACCATCAAGATCGGCTCGGCCCTTTTGGTGGACAAAGCTGGCAAATTGCGCGCCGAATGGCTGGCGCAGCTGGCTCAAGACGTGGCGAGCTTGAAAGGCGAAGGCAAGGAGATCGTCATCGTCTCCTCAGGCGCGATTGCGCTCGGTCGTGGGCTACTGGGACTATCGGCGCTGACGCTGACGCTGGAACAATCGCAAGCGGCCGCCAGTGCCGGGCAAATTGCGCTATCCCAGGCCTGGGCAGAGGCATTGGGCAAGCATGGTATTGTGACCGGGCAAATTCTGATCACGCCCAATATCACCGAAGAGCGCCGCTACTTCCTCAATGCGCGCACAACCATCCGCACCCTGCTCGGCTTAGGCGCAATTCCGATCATCAACGAGAATGACTCGGTGGCGACGGCTGAAATTCGCTATGGCGACAACGATCGCCTGTCGGCGCGCGTCGCCACGATGATCGAAGCAGATTTGCTTGTGCTGCTTTCCGATATTGATGGACTCTACACCGCGCCTCCCGCCAAAGACCCGAACGCGACCCATATTCCGGTTGTGGAGCGCATCACGGCTGAAATCGAATCCATGGCCGGGGGCGCTGCCAGCCACCTCTCGCGAGGCGGCATGACCACCAAGGTCGAAGCGGGCAAGATCGCAACGCTGGCAGGGACCGCGATGATCATCGCCAAGGGCACAGAAGCGCACCCGCTGGCCCGCCTCAACACGGGCGGCCTACACACCCTATTCAAAGCGGCCACCAGCCGCGCCCAATCGCGCAAACGCTGGATTATGGGCACGCTTTCGGTAGCAGGCACGCTGCAGCTCGACGCCGGTGCCGTACGTGCGCTGCGTCAGGGAAAATCGCTGCTGCCCGTTGGGGTGACCAAGATCACCGGTGATTTTGAGCGCAGCGACACGATTGCTATTCTCGATGACACCGGGCGCGAAATCGCGCGTGGTCTGTCGAGCTTTGACAGTGCAGACGCCCGTCTGGTGATGGGCAAGAATTCTGATCGCATGGGCGAACTTCTGGGCGTGGGCAACCGCTCGGAAATGGTTCATCGCGACAATCTGGTTATGATCGGTATCGACGAGGAGGCTTTGGTATGAGCGCAGCAGAAATGACCGCGGACGCCTCACTGCCTCAGATCATGGCCGAGCTGGGCCGCAACGCACGCAAGGGCGCGAGTGCCCTCAAGATCGCGACGGCCGAACAGAAGCGCACGGCCCTGCTCACTGCCGCTGGCGCCATCAACGCGCATCGCAAAGCCATTTTGAAGGCCAATGCACTCGATATGGCAGCCGCAACGGAAAAGGGCATTTCCGGCGCTTTCCTCGATCGGCTTTTGCTCAATGATGCGCGGATCGACGGCATTATTGCAGCGGTCAAAACCATTGCTGAACTGCCTGACCCCGTTGGCACCGTCATTTCCGAATGGGATCGTCCCAACGGGCTTCATATCGAGCGCGTGCGCACCCCGCTCGGCGTGATCGGCGTGATTTTTGAATCGCGTCCGAATGTGACTGCTGACGCGGGCGCGCTCTGCATCAAGTCCGGCAACGCCGTTATTTTGCGCGGCGGCTCGGACAGTTTCCACTCGTCGCGCGCCCTGGTTGATTGCCTGCTCGATGGGCTGCATCTGGCCGGCCTGCCGGTTGAATGCGTGCAGCTGGTTCCAACAACGGATCGTGCAGCCGTGGGCGAAATGCTCAAGGGTCTCGACGGCAATATTGACGTGATCGTGCCACGAGGCGGCAAATCGCTGGTGGCGCGCGTACAGGCCGAAGCGCGGGTGCCGGTGTTTTCCCACCTTGAAGGGCTGGTGCACGTCTACGTCGATAAAAGCGCTGACCTCGACAAGGCCGTGGCGATTACGGCCAACGCCAAAATGCGCCGCACGGGCATTTGCGGCGCGGCTGAAACCCTGCTGGTTCACAAGGACGTAGTGGACACCCATCTCAAGCCGATTATCGCAGCGTTGATCGAAAAAGGCTGCGAAATCCGTGGCGATGCGCAGGTTATGAGCTTGATCCCCGACGCCATCGCGGCGACGGAGCAGGACTGGAAGACCGAATATGAAGACGCCATCATCTCGGTGAAAATCGTCGATAGTGTTGAGGCCGCCATCGCCCATATCGAGCATTATTCGAGCCATCACACCGAGGCGATTATCGCTGAGGATGGTGAGGCGGTTGAAAAATTCTTCAACGAGATCGACAGCGCCGTGATCATGCACAATGCCTCCACCCAGTTCTCCGACGGTGGTGAATTTGGGTTCGGTGGCGAGATCGGTATTGCGACGGGCAAGATGCATGCTCGTGGGCCGGTGGGCGTAGAGCAGCTGACGAGCTTTAAATATCGTGTGCGCGGCAACGGGCAATTGCGGCCTTGATGCTGAAGCCCCCCTCACCCGCCGCTTCGCGTCGACCTCTCCCCCTAGGGGCGAGGTAAAGAGTGCTCCGGCCAAAACTCAAGATTGCGGGTATCACCGAAATCCCACCTTCGGGATCGGGGATGCGCATTGGGCTTTTTGGCGGGAGTTTTAATCCGCTGCATGACGGGCACCTCCTTGTCATGGAGGAAAGCCTCCGCCGGTTGCAGCTTGATGCGCTCTGGGTTTTGGTGACACCGGGCAATCCGCTCAAGAACAACGCGGGCCTACCGAGCTTAAAAGAGCGGGTGTTGGCAGCGCGGGCGCGCATCGGCGACCCGCGCATCAAAGTCACCGGGTTCGAGGCGGCGCTCGGGATAAAATACACTTGGCAGACGCTGAACCATCTTGTCACAGCCCTGCCCGACCGACGCTTTGTTTGGATCATGGGCGCGGACAGCCTCGCTGACATGCACAAGTGGGAGCGCTGGCGGCAAATTTTTGCGACCACGCCGATTGCCGTCTATGCGCGTCCCGGTGCTGCGCGCAAAGCCTTGGCCAGCCGAGCCTCTGCCACATTTGACTACGCAAAACGTGATGAAGACGCTCCGGCCCTGATCGTCGGCGCGCAAACGCCAGCCTGGGTTTATCTCCAAGGCAGGCAATCAAATCTGTCGTCTAGCGCCATTCGAGCAGGTCAAAATCCTGCTGTATCTTGATTTTCAGCCTGACCTTGCGAAATCCTCGGTAAACGCGTATTTTTAGGGCCAATGGTGAATTCACCGGAACAGGAAATGACGGCTTGCCGTATTCACGTCGCCGCGACATTCCGAGCAACAATTTTAGGATCGATATCCCTCGCATGACCCATGCACGCGCATGGGCGGAAGGCCTTTGCTAATGGCCACGCCCGAAAACACCGCCCCTGCTTCCCGAGACGACGTAGTGGCACAGAAGAAAACTCTCATTGAGGTTATCCTCAACACGATCGACGACGCCAAGGCCGAAGACACTGTGTCTGTCGACCTCGAAGGCAAATCCTCGATTGCTGATTACATGGTGGTGACCTCTGGTCGCTCGAACCGTCACGTCGCCGCTGTTGCTGACCAGCTGGTCATCGCCCTGCGCGACGCCGGTTTCGGTAAGCCACGCGTTGAAGGCCTGCAGCAGGCCGACTGGGTACTGATCGATGCGGACGACGTTATCGTTCACATCTTCCGCCCAGAAGTGCGCGAGTTCTACAGCATCGAAAAGATGTGGCAGGCCGATTTCTCGGCGGATCAGCACTAAGATCTCATGCGCATCGCAATCGCGGCCGTTGGCCGGATGAAGAACGGGCCAGAGCGCGAGCTTGTGGCCCGTTATCTTGAGCGCGCTCAGGGCAGCGGCAAACCATTGGCTCTGACCGGCTTTGACGTATCAGAACTCAATGAAAGCCGGGCCGGGTCGGCGCCTGCGCGCAAGAGCGAGGAAGCCAAAGGCCTCCGCGCCGCTCTGCCCGAGGGCGGGGTTTTGGTGGCGCTCGATGAGCGCGGCAAAGCCATCACCTCGGAAAGTTTTGCCAAGCAAATCGGTCGTTGGCGCGACGATGGCCGCTCGTCAGTGAGCTTCATGATCGGCGGCGCTGACGGACTTGATCCAGAACTGGTGAAACAATGCGATTTAGTGGTGAGCTTTTCACCCATGGTCTGGCCACATCAGCTGGTTAGGATCATGCTGGCTGAACAACTTTATCGCACAACCACAATCCTTTCGGGCCATCCCTATCATCGCGGCGACTAGGCTTTCGCCATAGTCTCGCCGCTGTGATGGTTAAGCAGAGTTAACGGGCGATTGTCCGAAGGCTTGCTAAATTGCCGCTGAATTGATTCGGGATCGTTTATCCCTCGAGGAGACGCCATGCCTCTGCGGCCGGCCCGCACCGTTAAGACCCTGCTTGCCGGCACCGTTCTGGCAGGCCTTGGCGTATTCCCTATTTTCTCGCAAGACGCGGAACCTATTCCAAATCCGGCGGCGGAACTCCGTCCGGCACTCGACGTCGCCCAACCTGCTGGCGAGGCCGGTCTCGACCTAACAACTGAACAGCCTGTGACCCCCCCGGTCGAGGTCCTGCCGCCCGAAGAGCCGCAGCTCGATGTCGGCAATCTGGAAGAGGTTGAAGCCTCGCTGACCATCTCGCGGGAGCGCATCGATGCGCTTAAAGCCGAGATCGAAGCGATGGAAGGCGATCGCACCCAGCAAAATGCAGCGCTCATTGGCGCGGCGCAGCGGGTCAAATTGGCGGAAATCGAAATCGCCGATGTGGAAGAGCGCCTCTCCGAGCTGATCGTCAAAGAGATGGACGTCCGCGGGCGTCTTGATGGCGCTGACGCTGAGGTGGCCAATGTTCTGGCAGCGCTTCAACGCATATCGCTCCATCCACCTCCGGCACTCATCGTCGATCCGAGCGATGCTTTGGGTTCGGCGCGTGGGGCTGTGCTGATCTCAGCGATCGTGCCGCAATTGCGCGCCAAGGCGGATTCTGTGTCGGCAGACCTTAAAGAGCTGACCGATATTAAGGTCGCGGCCATGGCCGAAGAGGAAACTCTACGCGCCAATCAGGACGTTCTCGAAGAAGAACAATTGCGCATTGCGACCCTGATTACGGCACGCAAGACCGGTATCAACCAACGCACCACCCAATTGCAGGCGGAAGAGGAAGCGGCTGTCGCCCTGGCTGAAAAGGCCGCGACGCTGCGCGAACTGATTAGCGCCCTCTCCGACCGCGCCAATGCCTCAACGCGTCCCGCCTCGCCTGACGAGGACCTGCCGCGCCTCTCGCCAGAGGCTGTACAATTGGCCTTTGCCAACACCAGCCGCACGCAACCTGCAGTGCCCTTCCCACTGGCACGCGGGTATTTGACCCAACCAGCCAATGGAACACTGGCGCTCGATTGGGGGGCCAATGACGGCAAAGGCGGCGTATCGCAAGGTCAGTATCTGATCACCCGTCCGACCGCGCAGGTTCTCGCTCCATCAGATGGTTGGGTGCTTTATAAGGGCCCTTACCTCAATTACGGCGAAATCATCATTCTCAATACCGGGGATGGCTACACCACGCTCCTCGCCGGTTTGGAATCCATTACGACTGAGATTGGCCAGTTTGTTCAAATGGGCGAACCCCTCGGGACGATGGGATCGCGCACCATTGGACGAACAGTCACCACAGGTGCTGGTAACAACGAACCAACGCTTTATATTGAGCTGAGAAGAGACAACGAGCCTTTCGACCCGAACGGTTGGTGGGCCACTATCGAACAGACTGGATAAACACATTTATGCATCCTCCTAAGCACCGTGTCGCCGCAGTCTGTGCGGCCCTGCTCCTGTCCTCCACCAGCCTGGTTCTGGCGCAAGACGCAGCTCCAACCGATCCTGCACCCACTGAGCAACCCGCTGAGGAGGCACCAAACCCGAGCGGGGAAGAGCCAGAGCCCAGCAAGCAGGACAAGGCTGAGCCGCGGAGCGATGATGAGATCTATAGCGATCTCAATCTGTTCGGCGAAATCTTCGACCGCATTCGCGCTGAATATGTTGATCCGCCGGATGAGCAGGAGCTGATCCGCGCCGCCATTCAGGGCATGCTGACATCGCTTGATCCGCATTCGGGTTATTTGCCGCCTGCAGATTACGACGATGTGCGCGAAGACACCTCGGGCCAGTTCGGTGGTCTGGGCGTCGAGATCCAGATGGAAGACGGCTATATTAAAGTGGTCTCGCCCATCGACGACACCCCGGCTGCCAAGGCTGGCATTCTGTCCAATGACCTTATCATCGAGATCGACGGCGACGACGTTCAGGGCATGACCCAGGACGAAGCCGTTGGCAAAATGCGCGGCCCGGTCGGTACCAAGGTGAAAATCACCATTGCCCGCGAAGGCGTGAACGAGCCTCTCGAGTTTGAACTGACCCGCGGCACCATTTCGATGCGCGCCGTGCGCTGGAGCATGGAAGGGGATGACGAAGTCGCGGTTCTGCGCCTGTCGCGCTTCTCCGAACAGGCTTTCGTCGGCATCGAAAAGGCCGTGGACGATATCTGGAAAGAACGTGACGGCAAGGCGCCCAAGGGCATCATCCTTGACCTGCGCAACAATCCAGGCGGACTGGTCGATCAGTCGGTCTATGTTGCGGACGCCTTCCTTGAACGCGGCGCTGTTGTGCTGACCCGTGGCCGCACCGAACGCGAAAGCGCTCGCTATGACGCAGCGCCCGATCCGCTGGATCGTCGCCTCAAAGACATTCCGATGATTGTTCTGGTCAACGGTGGCTCGGCTTCTGCTTCGGAAATCGTCGCCGGTGCTCTGCAAGACCACAAGCGCGCAACCGTTGTTGGCACGCGCTCATTCGGCAAGGGTTCAGTGCAGTCGATCATCGGGCTTGGTCCCGATGGCGCAATGCGGATCACAACCGCGCGCTATTACACGCCATCAAACCGTTCCATTCAGGCACTCGGCATCACGCCCGACATTGAAGTGCTGCAGAAGGTTCCTGACGAGATCAAGGGTCGTGACGAGATCATCGGCGAAGCTGCACTCGAAGGCCATATCGAGATCGAAGGCCAGGAAGAGGCTACGGTCGGCTCGTCGGTTTACGTGCCGCAAGATGCAGCAGAGGACGTACAGCTCCAGTATGCGGTGAAGCTGATTACCGGTGAAGAAACCCACGAAGCCTTCCCGCCAAAGGCGGAATAAAGGTTTTCGCACTAAACTTGTGATGCGGCGTGATTCGCGCCGCATCCTGACAACTGAACTACCCCAGTGGGCACGAGCGCAACGATATGGCCAATGACCTTTCGACGCCTTTGAGAGGGCGCAAACATCGGGTCGATGGCGGCCGGCATCATTTCCCGCTGGCCCGCACATTGTTCGGGGTCAGTATCGTTATCTTGCTGGGCGCCCTTGGGCGCATCGTCTTGGTGGACGACCCGCTCGGCGGCCGCCCAATGGCTGAGGTGGCTATCACCTCGACGCGTGACGCCAATGCGGTCGCAAATGCTGTCGCCGTGCCGAACGCATCGACCGGTGCGACCTCACCCGTCACAATCACCGCAGACGATCAGCAATTTCCTGCAGGGCAAGTCCCCCTCGTTCCTTATGAGCCTGCCGAAACCACACCACGACCATCGCTGGAAGTGAGTTTGATCGGCACAGGCGTTCTGCCTGAATTGGCGGAAGAAACCGTCAATGGCATCATCCCGCGCATGTCGCCCACGGGCCTTGGCCCATTCGACGCCTACCGGCGTCCGGTCGATGAAATTGCGCCAAATCTGGCCAAAATCGCCATTGTCGTGACCGGTCTCGGCATTAACGAGCAGGGGTCGATGAACGCCATTGATCAGCTCCCGGCTGACATCACTCTCGCTTTTGCGCCCTATGGCCGCTCGCTGGTGGGCACCGTCAATACCGCAAGGGCATCCGGACATGAAGTGATGCTGGAAATTCCGCTTGAGCCCTTTGATTATCCGCAAAATGATCCCGGCCCGCACACGATGCTGACCGGCGAAACACCGCGCGCAAATCTCGACAAGCTGTTTTGGCTGATGTCGCGCTTCGGCGGTTATTTCAGCGTGATGAACAATATGGGCGCGCGGTTTACCGCTTCGGCCGGAGACATGAGCCCAGTCATGGAAGAGCTGGGCCTGCGCGGCTTGGGCTATCTCGATGACGGCTCCTCGAACCGCTCGGTGGCTGGGCAGCTGGCAGAGGCCAATAATGTGCCTTTTACCCGCGCCACGACAATGCTCGACGCCAACCCATCTCGTCCTGCTATTCTCTCAGCGATTGCCAGCCTTGAAGCTCAGGCCATGGAAACTGGCTCGGCGATTGGTATTATTAGTGCGCTGCCCATCTCGGTGCAGACCGTGTCGGAATGGGCACAGGAGCTAGACGCCAAAGGGATCGTCCTGGTCCCCGCCAGCGCACTGATGAAATAGGCCTTATCAATGTCCGATCGTCCAGATCGTGAGAGCCTGCCCTATCGTGACTGCGTTGGGGTGGCTCTGTTTAATGCCCAAGGCAAGGTTTTTCTTGGCCATCGTCTCTCGGAAGGCGACCCAGAAAAATCCAGTTCTTCGGGCTTTGCCTGGCAGATGCCGCAAGGCGGCATCGACAAGGGCGAGGACAGTCTCAAGGCTGCTCTGCGTGAGCTATATGAAGAGACAAATGTCACCTCAGTGAGCCTCCTCGCTGAGGCCCCTGAGTGGATTTTTTACGATTTACCGGATGCACTCTTAGGCAAGGGTTTTAAGGGCAAGTATCGCGGCCAGCGGCAGCGTTGGTATGCCTTCGCCTTCACAGGCGATGAGAGCGAAATCAATGTTCTGGCCCCTGCAAAAGGCAAGCATAAGCCCGAGTTCAACGCGTGGCGTTGGGAGGACCTAACCTTGGCTCCCGAATTGATCATCCCGTTCAAACGCGATGCTTACGACAAAGTCGTCGACGCATTTGCTGACATTCCTCGGCGGTATTTTTCGTGAAAACAATTGGTCTGATTGGCGGCATGAGCTGGGAATCGACCGCTCACTACTACCGCATTCTCAACACCGAAACGGCGCGCCGTCTCGGGGGCCTCCATTCAGCGCCCGTGATCATTCACTCCGTCGACTTTGCGCCAATCGCCGCCATGCAAGCCGAAGGTCGTTGGCATGAGGCCGGCGTCGTGCTCAATGGCGCTGCCAAAGCCCTTGAGGCGGCTGGAGCGCAAGTTCTGGGCTTGGCCACCAATACGATGCATCTTGTCGCTGCAGAGGTCACAGAGGGCGTTTCAGCGCGCTTTATCCATATCGCCGACCCAACGGCTGATGCCCTACTGGCTGATGGCTATGATACGGTTGGGCTTTTAGGCACGCGGTTCACCATGGAGATGGGATTTTATAAGGATCGCCTCTCGGCTCGTGGCCTGACGCCCCTTACCCCAGACGTCGACCACACCAATCTCAACGGCATTATTTACGAAGAATTGTGCAAGGGCATCATTCGCGAGGAGTCGCGAAATATCTATCTCAACGCTATTGAGCGCTTGGCCCATCGCGGCGCGCAGGCGGTCATTCTGGGCTGCACGGAGATCGGCATGCTGGTCGATGACAGCGTGAGCGCTTTGCCCTGCTATGACACCACGGAACTGCATGCCCAGGCGCTTGTCGACGCGGCCCTAGCGTAATCCGAAACTATTCCAGCTCAAATGCAAGAAGGCCGCCTCTGAGAGGCGGCCTTCTTTTATATCAGTACTAATCGCAGGGATTAGTGGATGTGCGTGCCGTTCAATTGAGCAGCTTCCGCAGCCAGGTTCACGAGACCTGTGACGATTTCCTGCGCGAAGGTCATTTCTTCGACCTTAGCGTTCTTCAGGGTTTCCTGTGCAGCAGCGATCTGGGTCTTGAGACCTTCATGATCGAATTCGCTGAAAGGAACCGATTCTTCGGCGAGAATGGTCAAACCACTCGGCGAAACGTCAGCAAAGCCGCCGCGCACGAAATAGATCGATGCCTTGCCGTTGACAGGAGTCACGGTGATGAAACCGGAACGGAGGGTGGTCATGAACGGCGCATGGTCGGGCATGACGGTAAAGTAGCCTTCGGTGCCCGGAGCAGTGACAGACACTGCGGTCTCGGACAGCACAAGCCGCTCTGGCGACACGATCTCGATCTTGAGGCCTTCAGCCATTCTCTTGGTCCTTTGGCAATGAAGCCCGAAATGGATCCGGGCCCCTTGACGAAAAGGGTGGGCCGCCGGGGCGGCCCACACCGTTTTTTAGCTTAGGCTGCCTGAGCGGCCAGCTTCTGTGCCTTGGCAACAGCGTCTTCGATGGTGCCAACCATGTAGAAGGCTGGTTCTGGAAGGTGATCGTAATCACCGTTCACGAGACCCTTGAAGCCCTTGATGGTGTCTTCGAGCTTAACGAACACGCCTGGCGAACCGGTGAACACTTCTGCCACGTCGAACGGCTGGGACATGAAGCGTTCGATCTTACGAGCGCGCGCCACGGTCAGCTTGTCTTCTTCCGACAATTCGTCCATCCCGAGGATGGCGATGATGTCCTGGAGAGCCTTGTACTTCTGCAGGATCGACTGAACCTGACGAGCGGTATCGTAGTGCTCCTGGCCAACAACGTTCGCGTCAAGGATACGCGAGTTCGAAGCCAGTGGATCCACTGCAGGGTAGATACCCTTTTCGGAGATCGCACGGTTCAGAACGGTCGTCGCATCCAAGTGAGCGAAGGTGGTTGCTGGTGCCGGATCGGTCAAATCGTCCGCTGGAACGTATACGGCCTGCACCGAGGTAATCGAACCCTTGGTGGTGGTGGTGATGCGTTCCTGCATCGCGCCCATGTCGGTCGACAGGGTTGGCTGATAGCCCACTGCCGAAGGAATACGGCCGAGCAGAGCCGACATTTCAGCGCCTGCCTGAGTGAAGCGGAAGATGTTGTCGACGAAGAATAGAACGTCCTGGCCCTTGTCACGGAAGTTTTCCGCGATGGTGAGACCCGTCAGAGCAACGCGAGCACGCGCGCCTGGTGGTTCGTTCATCTGGCCGAACACGAGAGCGCACTTAGAACCAGCGGCAGAGCCGTTGTTCTCATGTGGGTCCTTGTTCACGCCCGATTCGATCATTTCGTAGTACAGGTCGTTGCCTTCGCGGGTACGTTCACCCACGCCAGCGAACACCGAGTAACCACCGTGTGCCTTAGCAACGTTGTTGATCAGTTCCTGGATCAGAACGGTCTTGCCAACGCCGGCGCCACCGAACAGACCGATCTTACCACCGCGAGCGTATGGAGCGATCAGGTCAACAACCTTGATCCCGGTGACGAGCACTTCGGAAGCAGGGTTCTGTTCAGCAAATGCTGGAGCGTCCTGGTGAATTTCACGCAGGCCTTCTGATTCGATCGCACCAGCTTCGTCGATCGGCTCGCCGATAACGTTCATGATGCGGCCGAGGGTGCCTTCACCAACTGGAACGCGGATAGCGGTGCCCAGATCGGTTACTTCGGTGCCACGGACGAGACCTTCGGTCGTGTCCATAGCAATGGTGCGTACTGCGTTTTCGCCCAAGTGCTGAGCTACTTCGAGTACCAGACGCTGACCATTGTTAGTGGTTTCAAGCGCGTTCAGGATTGCGGGCAGGTGATCGTCGAACACCACGTCAACGACGGCGCCAATGACCTGCGATACGCGACCGGCCTTTTTATCTGCCATTTGTTCGTCCTCGCTGAGGGGTTAGAGCGCTTCCGCGCCGGAAATGATTTCGATAAGTTCTTTGGTGATCTGAGCCTGACGCTGGCGGTTATAGCTCAGCTGCAGCTTGCCGATCATGTCGCCCGCATTACGGGTAGCATTGTCCATTGCGGACATCTGCGCACCGTAGAACGAAGCACTGTTTTCGAGGAACGCGCGAAGGATCTGCACGCTGATATTGCGTGGCAGAAGGTCTTCGACGATCGCTTCTTCGCTGGGCTCATATTCGTAAAGTACGGTCGAGTTATCGACCTTACCCGCACCCTCAACAGCTTCGATCTTGGCCGGGATGAGCTGGACTGCCTGTGGCACCTGGCTGATCACGGAGTTGAACTTAGCAAAGAACAGGGTGGCGATATCGAATTCACCAGCTGCGAACATGGTCTGCAGACGCTGAGAGATCTCAGACGCCTGAGCAAAACCAACGGTCTTCACTTCGCGATAGCTGACCGTATCAACGATCAGATCAGCGAACTGACGACGCAGAATGTCGTGGCCCTTGCGACCGACGGTAAGAATTTTGACGGTCTTACCTTCAGCCTGAAGCTTCAAGACGTGATCGCGCGCAAGACGTGCGATCGACGAGTTGAAAGCACCAGCCAAGCCGCGCTCACCAGTGGCAACCACCAGCAGATGAACCTGGTCGCGGCCGTTACCAGCGAGCAACACCGGAGCATCTGCCTGGCCGTCATAAACGGCGGCCAGGGAGGAGAGCACCGCGCCCATACGCTCAGCGTATGGACGGGCAGCGACAGCCGCTTCTTGTGCGCGGCGCAATTTTGCGGCCGCGACCATCTGCATGGCTTTGGTGATCTTCTGGGTCGATTTGACCGAGTCGATCCGGTTTTTTAGGTCCTTTAGCGACGGCATAGCCTGTCGTCTCCTTCGGGCTTAGGCCGCGTAGGTCTTCTTGATATCATCAAGAGCCGACTTGAGCTTTGCACGGGTGTCGTCGCTCAGAGCCTTGTCCTTCGCGATGGTGGCGAGAATGTCAGCATACTTGCCGCGCAGAGCGGACAGGGTGTGCTGTTCAAAATCCATCACCTGCGAAACTGGGATCGAGTCGAGGTAGCCGTTCGCACCAGCGAAGATCACCGCAACCTGCTCTTCAGTCTTGAGCGGGCTGAACTGTGGCTGCTTGAGCAGCTCAGTCAGACGCGCACCACGGTTCAGAAGGCGCTGGGTTGCAGCGTCAAGGTCGGAACCGAACTGAGCAAATGCAGCCATTTCGCGGTACTGGGAGAGTTCACCCTTAAGCGAACCAGCAACCTGCTTCATCGCCTTGATCTGAGCCGAACCACCAACGCGGGAAACCGACAGACCGACGTTAACGGCTGGGCGGATACCCTGGAAGAAGAGGTTGGTTTCGAGGAAGATCTGGCCGTCGGTGATCGAGATCACGTTGGTCGGGATGTAAGCCGAAACGTCGTTTGCCTGGGTTTCGATAACTGGCAGAGCAGTCAGCGAGCCAAGACCATTGGCTTCGTTCATCTTCGCAGCGCGTTCGAGAAGACGGCTGTGGAGGTAGAAAACGTCGCCTGGGTAAGCTTCACGGCCTGGTGGACGACGCAGAAGAAGCGACATCTGGCGGTAAGCAACAGCCTGCTTGGTCAAATCGTCATACGCGATAACGGCATGCTTGCCATTGTCACGGAACCATTCGCCAATCGCGCAACCGGTGAACGGTGCGATGTACTGGAGCGGTGCTGGGTCCGAAGCGGTCGCAGCGATAACGATCGAGTACGGCAGGGCGCCGGATTCTTCGAGCTGACGCACGAACTGAGCAACGGTCGAACGCTTCTGGCCGATTGCAACGTAGATGCAATAGAGCTTGTCAGTGTCCGAAGCGCCTGCGTCGTGAGCTGGCTTCTGGTTGAGGAAGGTGTCGAGAATGATCGCGGACTTACCGGTCTGACGGTCGCCAATGATCAATTCACGCTGGCCACGGCCGATTGGGATCAGCGCGTCGATAGCCTTGAGGCCGGTCGACATTGGTTCGTGAACCGACTTACGTGGCAGAATGCCAGGAGCCTTAACGTCAACGCGACGACGTTCGGTGTGGTCGATTGGACCCTTGCCGTCGATCGGGTTACCCAGACCGTCGACAACGCGACCCAAGAGGCCTGGACCAACTGGGGTGTCCACGATGGCGCCGGTACGCTTAACGACGTCGCCTTCCTTGATCTGACGGTCGGAACCGAAGATCACGACACCGACGTTGTCGGTTTCGAGGTTAAGAGCCATGCCCTTAACGCCACCTGGGAATTCAACGAGCTCACCAGCCTGAACGTTGTCGAGGCCGTATACGCGGGCAATACCGTCACCGACGGAGAGCACCTGACCAACTTCGGAAACCTGGGCTTCCTGGCCGAAATTCTTGATCTGGTCCTTGAGGATCGCAGAAATTTCCGCGGCTTTGATGTCCATTTATCCGACCTCTTTCATGGCGACTTTCATCGCGGCGAGTTTTGTCTTGAGCGAAGAGTCGATCATCTGGCTACCGACTTTGACCTGAAGGCCACCGATGAGCGAGGGATCGACGAATTGATTGAGCGTGACTGTCTTGCCAAGCTTGGCCTTGAGCGTTTCCGCCAAAGCTGCTGCTTGTTCCGCGGTCAGCGGAGCGGCAGAGGTCACGTCTGCCGTGGTCTCGCCACGTGCTTCTGCGGCCAGTTCACGGAAAGCCGTGATGATCTGATCGAGAGCAAAGAGGCGACCATTCTGGGCCACCACGCGAAGGAAGTTAGCAACGGTCTGATTGACCTTCGCGCGCTCAAGAATAGCGTTGAGCGCGGATGCTTTCACATCGCTGGAGAGAACTGGAGAACGGAGATAGCGAGAAAAATCTTCGCTTTCACCGATAAGCCGGGAGACGTCAGACAGGCCAGTTTCAACCTGAGCCATCTGGTTCTCGCTCCGGGCGAGGTCAAAAAGCGCCGACGCATATGGCCGCGCGATCTGGGTAAGCACTGAGTTCTGCGCTGCCAATGCTGCTTCACCCTCTAATTGGCCGTCTCCGGATGGGTACCCGGGGCGGAATATGAACGCTTGGACGTGCTCGGAAACGGGCCACGAGCCGGACCCCTAAATTCGCGCCCGCTCTAACACAGGAAAAGCAGGCACTGCAAGGCTTGCGCATGGGATTCAGTCGTTGCGAAAGTGTCGCAGGCCCGATTGCGCTTTTTATTGGGATAAATTTCCAAGCACGACTTGCTTTTCGCGCCGAGAACGGTCGGGTTTTTCACAGGGAAAATCTGCTCCGACAGAAATTTACATGAAGCTGACGGGGTCTATGTCGATTTGGACACGCAAATCACCCTTGGCTTTTTCTGCACTCGCCAGCCAAAACCGCACATAACCGGACAAATCAAAGTCTCGCCCAGACTGTGCGAGAAGACGCACGCGGTGACGCCCCCTTATCATAGAGACAGGAGCGTCCGCTGGCCCAAAGAGCCGGACCCCATCGGCCATGGGCGCGGAGGTGAGGAGCATACGGGCATGAGCCATGGCCAGCGCCTGCTCGCCTGAGGAGACGATTAGCGCCGCAAGACGCCCGAAAGGCGGCATGCCACCGGCTTCCCGAGCATGAAGCTCGGAAGCGTAGAAGGCCTCTCGATCCCCGCTCACCATGGCTTTCATCACCGGATGATCGGGGTGGTAGGTCTGCAAGAACGCCTTGCCGTGCTGAGAGGCTCGGCCTGCCCGGCCGGCAACCTGCGTGAGAATCTGGAAGGTTTTCTCCGAGGCGCGGGGGTCGCCGTGAGCGAGCCCGAGATCGGCATCCAGCACGCCAACAACAGAGAGCTTCTCGAAATGGTGACCTTTGGACACCAGCTGCGTGCCGATGATGAGATCAAATTCGCCACGCGCGACCTCAGAGAATCGGTCGCGCAACTGTGTATGCGAGCCCATATCGGTGGAGAGCAGTACGCGACGCGCGTCGGGGAATCGCACCGCAGCCTCCTCAGCCACGCGCTCAATGCCCGGCCCAACGGCTGTTAGGCTTTCGGTATCCCCACATTCGCCGCAGACTTTGGGCGTTTTCATCTCATGGCCGCAGTGGTGGCACATGATGACACCACGGAATCGGTGTTCCACCATCCACGCCGAGCAATCGGGGCATTTATATTGATGCCCGCAGGAGCGGCAGAGGGTGAGCGGCGCGTAGCCACGACGATTAAGAAAGAGAAGCGCCTGTTCGCCCCGATCCAAGGCAGCAAAAATCTCGCGGGCCAGCGTGGGCGCGATCCACTCTCCTTTTTCCGGCCCATCGGTGCGCATGTCGAGCGCAGTGATATTGGGCATGGCCGCCTCGGCAAAGCGCGACGTGAGCCGAACATGGGCATAGCGCCCCTGGTTGGCATTGTTGCGCGATTCGACCGAAGGGGTGGCCGAGGAGAGGATGACGCGTGCCTTAGCAAACTGAGCCCGTACGATCGCCATATCGCGGGCGTGATAGGTAAAGCCTTCTGATTGCTTATATGCGCCGTCGTGCTCTTCATCGAGCACCAGCAGCCCCAGCTCGCGGAAGGGCAAAAACAGGGCCGAACGCGCGCCAACGACAGCCCGGACCGTGCCATCCAAGACGCCACGCCAGATCTTGGCGCGTTGCGCCGGCGTTAAATCCGAGTGCCATTCTGCGGGGCGCGTCCCAAAACGACGGGTAAAGCGATCGATGAAAGTGTTGGTGAGGGCGATTTCGGGCAGCAGAATCACCGCCTGACGCCCGGCACGCAGAGTATCGGCCACCGCTTCAAAGAAAACTTCGGTTTTGCCGCCACCAGTGACGCCATCGAGCAGAGCAACGCCAAAATTGTGGGCGCCCGTCTCTAATATCTGATCGAGCGCACTCTGTTGTTCCGGGCTGAGCGTGGATGGCGCCGCATCAGGATCGGGAATTTGGACGATGGGAGCGGCAGGCAATTCGATTCGCTCAACCACACCCGCCTTTTCCAATCCCTCCACCACTGAGGCTGACACCCCGGCCGCGCCGATGAGTGCAGGCTTGGGCCAAGCCATGTCATCGGCCAAAATCTCAAGCACGCGCTCCCGCGCGCTGGTCATTTTATCAGGCACAACGCCGGTGCGACGGAACGCAGTTGTCGGCTTGGGCGCATCCAACGCTTCGGGGGAGCGCAGAACGCCGCGCAAAACCTGACCCGGCGGGGTAATCGTATAGCGTGCGACCCAATCGACCAGACGCATCAGCTCGTCAGAGAGCGGGGGAACATCATAGGCCAGGGCGATATCGCGCAGACGATTATGCGCAAAACTGTCTTTGGGCACACCCCAGACAACACCCAAAACCAAACGCGGCCCCAAGGGCACAGACACGATGGAGCCACGCTCAACGCTCATGCCGTGAGGCACGCGATAGCTATAGGGCCCCTCTACGGCGACCCCGACCATGACGGCGACAATGTCTGGGCGATCTAACATGAGCCCTTTTGTGCATGAGAGCGCAGGCGTGACAAGAGCCGAGGGCCAAGCTGTCAGCGCGAAATTTGTTCGCTCAATGTTCTAGAAGGTTAAGACCTCGTTTACAATCCACAGCCGTTGTCGCAGGGCAGCTAGAACCAAAGTCGGGGCTCCGCCGCCCCTAGTGAATACCTTAAGAACGCGAACTTATCCGGTCCCGTCGGACCGTCTGGCCCAATGGCCCCATCCTCACTCACGTCTGCTGCCTATGGACACCCCGCCAACGAGCGACCGCCCGCGCCGTCGCGACGCCGCTAAACATATTTTGCACCCGCACACCCTTCGCGACGGCATGAGGATAGCCCCTCAGCCGCATGTTCGCGCCTCAGCAATGGCCGGGGTACAAGCGGCGATGACCGGCGCGATTGCCATGCCGCTGATCTATATCTCGCCCTTCGCCCATCTCCTCAGCTTTGCCGCACTTGGCTCTATTGTCGCCCTTTATGGGCGTTTTGCGCCCGCGCAACGAAGGAACTGGTTGCTGCTCTATTGCATGCTGTCGCAGACCGCTGTGGTTCTGGTCACATCGACCGCGGCTTGGCTGGGCGCCCCAAACCTTGTCATGCTGATCGTGCTGGCGCTGTGCTGCGGCGGACTGATGTTCGTTCAACAGACGGTCAAGATGGGCGCGCCGGGAGCGCTTTTGATGGTATTTGCAGCAGGGGCATCCTTCGACACGCCCGTGCGCTTTGTCGAAATCATCGAACGTGGCCTGACGGTGATGCTCGTTGGTTTGCTCGCTTGGGCAATCTGTTTTCTCACGGAGAAATTCCGCAACGACCCATCGGCCTTCGTGCCCGGTGAGCCCGCCCTGCCCCGCAAGCGGCGCATTGAAGTAGCGCTCTCTATTACGCTCGCGACGTTTCTAGCAGCGGCGGCCTCCCAGCTGATCGGCGCTTCCCACCCCTCGTGGGCGGCAATGGGGGCGATGGCAGCAATGACCGGGCCACACCTCTATCATGCGCTCCATCGTGGGGTTCAGCGCCTTTTGGGCGTCGTGATTGGGGCCGCCATTGCTGGCGTGATTCTGATATTCGAACCCAATGTCTGGCAGATGATGGGGCTCATCGTCGGGCTCCAGATCATCACCGAAATCATCATCGGCTCGAACTATGCGCTTGGGCAAATGCTGGTAACGCCCATGGCGCTGCTGATGACAGTGATCGGCATGCCGGGCGTGTCGGGATTTCACATGGCGAGCGAGCGTATCTGGGACACGCTGATCGGAGCGGCGATTGGATTGGTGCTCGCCATATTGCTCTCATCACAACCAGACCGCCTAGAGTTGGCCGCCTATAAAGCTGCCAAGGGCAACAAGAGCTAATCGGCTAGAGTTTATTCATGCAACGGCGCTAGGGTCTCCCTATGACCGATAGCGCCTTTGCCACCGATCCTTTTGTCCGCGATAGCGTTGAGAACTGGCTCAGAGAGTTGGGCTCGATCAAGCGTCTCGCCCCCAAAACGCTGGAAGCCTATGGGCGCGACATTGGCCAGTTCATGAGCTTTTTGTCTGGCCATATGGGCGGAGCGGTGACGCTCGCCTTTCTAAAAGACCTGCGCGGCGCTGATATTCGCGCCTTTATGGCCGAGCGGCGCAATGACAGCTTGGGCTCCCGCTCGCTGGCGCGGGTCCTGTCGTCGCTGCGCAGCTATTTTCAATTCCTAGAGCGCGAGGGGATCGTTACCTCCGAAGCCCTCAACGTCATCCGCAGCCCCAAAATCCCCAGAACACTGCCAAAGGCCCTCACTGTTATTGAGGCCAAGGAAACGGTGAGCATGGCGGGCGAACTTGAGGACAGGCCGTGGGTCGCGGCAAGAGATATGGCGGTGATTGCCCTCTGCTACGGGGCGGGCTTGCGTATTTCGGAAGCCTTGGCGCTGCGGAAAGCCGATTTGGAAAGCACAACACTGCGCGTCACCGGCAAGGGCGGCAAGGTTCGCATGGTGCCCCTCATCGCCTCCGTGCGTGCTTTTATCGACAGCTATCTTGGCCTTTTGCCTTTTGCAGTGAACACAGACGAACCCATGTTTCGCGCTATTCGCGGCGGTGTTCTGGGCCCCAGACCAATCCAAGCGCGAATGGAATTGTTGCGCTCGGCCCTTGGCCTGCCGCAAACGGCAACACCGCACGCGCTGCGCCACTCTTTTGCAACCCATTTGCTCGGCAAAGGGGGCGATCTGCGTGCCATCCAAGAGCTATTGGGCCATGCCAGCCTATCGACAACGCAGATCTATACGGCTGTCGACACAGAGCGGCTTTTGGAAAGCTACGCCCTGGCGCACCCGCGCGGCTAATTGGACGAATTTGCAGGCTTTGGGCTTTCGCGCTGTCCAAATCAGCGTCTAAGCTTCTTGCATGACCACACAAATTTCCCCGGCGCCGCGCAGTGACCTTTTGGGCTATGGCCTTGCCTTTGCGGGGGCGGCACTGTTCTCGACCAAGGGCGTTTTCATCAAGCTCGCCTTTGCTGCTGGGGTAACAACCGAGGGCACGCTGGCGCTGCGCATGCTGGTGGCCCTGCCCGTCTACCTCGTGATTTTGGCGATGCTGCTCTCCCGCCGACCGGAGCTGAAGGCGCTGCTGACGCCAAAAACACTCGCGGCCTCAATGGCGGTCGGGGCGCTGGGCTATTATCTCTCAAGTTATCTCGATTTCGCAGGGCTGGCTTTCGTTTCAGCCCAGTATGAGCGGCTCGTGCTGTTCACCTATCCGTTCTTTGTGCTGCTCTTTGGCGTTTGGTTTTTCGGTGACCGGATGATCTGGCAATTGGTGCCGCCCATGTTGGTGAGCTATGCCGGACTGCTGGTGATCTTTGTCTGGAACCTCACCGTGTCGCCCGATGGGCTTTTGCAGGGCACGCTTTTGGTCTTGGGGTCTGCGCTGACGTTCGCGCTCTACCAG
Organism: Devosia sp. WQ 349K1; assembly: GCF_016595685.1. Taxonomy (NCBI): domain Bacteria; kingdom Pseudomonadati; phylum Pseudomonadota; class Alphaproteobacteria; order Hyphomicrobiales; family Devosiaceae; genus Devosia; species Devosia sp. WQ 349K1. The sequence continues at coordinate 279,586 of NZ_JAENGO010000006.1, forward strand.
CACTTAGCCAAGCGCCAAATGCTGATTCTGGGCTCAGGGCTGTTCACCTGCATCGGCATGGCGACAGCGGCTGTGCTGGCCATCGGCCAATCTGCCGTGCTCGACGGTGTCGCTGCCTATGCCCAGTATGACAGCTACATCTGGTCTCTTGCGTTCATGCTTGGGATTTTTGGCACGGTGCTGCCGTCGTTCTTGCTGAACACGGCAATCTCGCGGATTGGCGCCCGCGCCACCTCGTCGACCGCCAGTTTTGGACCCATCGTGACGATTTTGCTCGCCGTTGTCATTTTAGGTGAAGCCTTCACCCCTTATCACGCGTTAGGCACTGCACTGGTTCTTTCAGGTTCATGGCTCTTTGCCAAAAAGGAGCGCCAGTACAAAATCAAAAGCGCATGACGCTTGGTTCCCATACGAAACGGCCTTAGGCTTGGAACCAATTCAAGTGCATCTGGGGTAAGACGACTATGAGAACATCAAGCAAGGGCCTGAGCTCTTCCCTCCTGATCGCAGCACTGATGGCCGGCCTGACATTGCCAGCATCAGCGCAAGACACGTCGGTAAATTTTGGCGACGACACTTCCGAATGGGCCAATGACGGGGAATGCGATGATCCTCGCTTCACCGGCGAAAACATGGCCGAGGAACTGGAAGCCGCCGACACTCTAAAAGACGCGACCGACTGCCAGACACTGTTCGATGCGGGCAAGATCACCCTCGCGGAAACAGCAGACGAAGCTGATGCTGCTGGAGCCGTGGCACGCGCAGAGGCTATCGCCGATGCTGAAATTGATTTTGGCGACGACAGCTCCCAATGGGCCAATGACGGGGAATGCGATGACCCTCGCTTCACCGGCGCAAATATGGCGACGGAGCTTCTTCCCGAAGATGCTCTAAAAGACGCGACGGATTGTAAGGCGTTGTTTGACGCCGGCGACATCACCCTCGCAGATGACGGCGGCGACGCTAGCCTCGAACGCACAAGCATCGACGACATCGACTTTGGCGATGATTCTTCGCAGTGGGCCAATGACCTCGAATGCGATGACCCACGGTTTGCCGGTCCAGGCATGAACAGCGCCCTGCTGCCGGAAGACGAAAAGGCTGACGCCTCTGACTGCCGCGAAGCCTATGAAGACGGGACCATCCACCTGGTCGGCGAAGGCGAGGACGAAGCGGCAACGCCGGTTCGATCCGCCGCGGCGACTGCGTCTCTTGAGGCCATCGCGCGACGCATCGATTTTGGGGACGATAGCGGCGAGTGGGCCAACGACGGCGAATGTGATGACCCAGACTTTTTCGGGCCTGGCGCGTCGAATTTGACGGATGGCGGGACACGGTCGGCGGATGCGAGCGACTGCCGCGCAGCGTTTCTGGCAGGCGATGTTTCGTTCAAGACAGTCGACCAGCTCAACGTCGCCTTTGACTTTGGCGACGATAGCTCGCGTTGGGCCAATGACGGGGAATGCGATGACCCGCGTTTTGCCGGGACAGGGCTCAATAAGAAGATGCTGTTCGAGGACATTATGAGCGACGCCAGCGACTGCGAGGCGCAGTTTAACGCAGGCAGTGTCACCATCAAGCCGGTCTACACGCCCGAATATGCCCTCGGCGCGCCCTATGATAGCAGCGAGATCGACTTTGGTGACGACACCTCAAGCTATGCCAATGACGGCCAGTGCGATGATCCGCGCTTTGAAGGGCCAGGGGTCGCAGGCACCGTGTTTGAAAGCGATACACGCGCCGACGCCACCGACTGCAAGTCGGCCTATGAGACCGGCAAGGCAATGCTGATCGACGCCGAGTAATCTCTCTGGCAGCCAACAAAAAACGGCGGGGTCAAACCCCGCCGTTTTTCATTTCAGTATAGCGATTGCGCTATTAGGCGACCTGACGCTCGACCATCATCTTCTTGATCTGCGCAATGGCCTTGGCGGGGTTGAGACCCTTGGGGCAAACCTTGGTGCAGTTCATAATGGTGTGGCAGCGATACAGCTTGAACGGGTCTTCAAGATTATCGAGACGGGCATTGGTGGTTTCATCGCGGCTGTCGATGAGCCAGCGATAGGCCTGCAGCAGCGCCGCCGGACCAAGATACTTCTCACCATTCCACCAATAGCTCGGGCACGAGGTCGAGCAGCAGGCACACAGAATGCACTCGTAAAGACCATCGAGCTTGGAGCGGTCTTCAACCGACTGCTTCCATTCTTTTTCCGGCGTTGGCGAGGTCGTCTTGAGCCAAGGCTCAATGGCACGGTGCTGCGCATAGAAATTGGTCAGATCGGGAACCAGATCCTTGACCACTGGCATGTGCGGCAGCGGGTAGATTTTCACCGGACCGGTGGAATCGTCCATGCCCTTGGTACAGGCCAGCGTATTGAGCCCGTTGATATTCATCGAGCACGAGCCACAGATGCCTTCACGGCAAGAGCGGCGCAGCGTCAGCGTGGGATCGGTGTTGTTCTTGATATAGAGCAGCGCATCGAGAACCATCGGGCCGCAATTGTCGAGATCGACGAAATAAGTGTCGATCCGCGGGTTCTCGTTTTTGTCCGGGTCATAGCGATAAACATGATATTCGCGCAGACGCGTCGCGCCTTCAGGCTTGGGCCAGGTTTTGCCCTTCTGCGGCTGGTCTGCCTTGCGCAGGGTCAGTTCGGCCATTTCTCAACTTCCTTTCGACACGCCGCTCAACTCGGCGCGAAAACCGTAAAAGCCCGATTAGTAGTTCGGCTTGCACACTTGGTTCGATTTGGCGACGTAGGCATTGTAGGCGACATAGTCTTCAGACTTGGGCGATCCGCCCTTCATCGAAGAAATCACGACAGCCATAAAGCGCTCATCAATCAACGACATGGCCGCATCGGCCTTGCACGCACACAGCTCTTGGTTCTTCGAGATGTTTAAGCACACCTCGAAGAACTCCTGCTTTTGTGCGGCCGTCGGAGTGGCGGCATAAGCGGGAACCGCCAAAGCGAGGCTCATGCACACGGCACCTGCAATAGTGAGCTTATTCATGCGCTTACCTACGTGTAATTTTTACAGGACGGGGACCGAACATGGAGTCGATCGTGCCCGCATAACTGTCGTTACCATCGCTGGCGAACTGGCCAATAATCCGTCCCGACGCATTGGTCAGCGCAAAGCCAGTCCCTGCACTCATCCAGCCGCGCGCATCGCTAAAGTCACTCGAACAGAAACCTGTCTGATCGAGCACCTTGGCACCAGCACTGCCGCTTAAGGAGCCATTGCCGAACGACACCTGGCAGCTGCGGGCAAATTCGTCGCGAATGTACCAAGTACCCATCGGCGCGAACAAGGACGAGGACGAACCATCGCTGGAGACGTGGAACGAGCCGCCCGTGACCACACGCTGGCCGGTCTGCGGATCAATCTGGCTCGTCGTCGTGATAAAATTATTGCCCTCTGACGAGGTCACCGACTGCTGGCCGAAGGTGCCCGACCCAGAGCTATAAGTGCTTGGGCCGGTATCGGTGGTTTCACAGCCAGCCAAATGGAGCGCCACGCCGAGGGTGAGGCAGCCTGCGGCTATGCGTTGCGGTTTAGTCATAACCATTGCTTCCACCAAACCTTAGTAAACGCGTGCTTTTGGCGCAATTTTCTTGAGATCGATGCCGCCCTGATCCTGCGGGGTCAGCGGGTCAAGAATGACCGGGCGATAGCTCAGTTCGACCGCGCCAGTGTCTACATTAACCCGGCTCAGCGTGTGCTTGCGCCAATTGCCGTCGTCGCGATTCGGGAAATCCTCGTGCGCATGCGCGCCGCGGCTTTCCTGACGCGCTTCCGCCGAGACAACTGTGGCAATAGCGCAGGTCATCAGGTTTTCCAGCTCCAGCGTTTCCACCAGATCCGAATTCCAGATCAGCGAGCGGTCAGTAACCTTCACGTCTGGCAGACGCTTGTAGATTTCGCTCATCTTGACGACGCCCTGCTTGAGCGAGTCATCGGTGCGGAACACAGCGGCATCGGACTGCATCGTGCGCTGCATTTCATCGCGCAGCTTGGCGGTCGGCTGGCTGCCGTTGGCATTGCGCAGACGATCAAAGCGCGACAGGATTTTAGCGTCTTCAGCCGCATTGATGCCCGGCACCGGTGCTTCACGGTCAATAACCTGACCGGCACGGATTGCGGCCGCACGGCCAAAGACCACAAGGTCGGTCAGTGAGTTCGAGCCAAGACGGTTGGCGCCATGCACCGAAGCACAGGCTGCTTCGCCAACGGCCATCAGGCCCGGCACGATCCGGTTTGGTTCGTCTTCGGTCGGGTTGAGCACTTCGCCGTGGTAGTTCGCCGGAATGCCACCCATATTGTAGTGAACGGTCGGAAGAACCGGGATCGGTTCACGGGTAAGATCGACACCAGCGAAAATCTTGGCGCTTTCGGTAATGCCCGGCAGGCGCTCATGCAGCACCTTTGGATCGAGGTGATCAAGGTGCAGATAGATGTGATCCTTGTTTGGACCGACGCCGCGACCTTCGCGAATTTCGAGCGTCATGCAGCGCGAAACCACATCGCGCGAGGCAAGGTCCTTAGCGTTGGGCGCATAGCGCTCCATAAAACGCTCGCCCTCGGAATTGGTCAGGTACCCGCCTTCGCCACGCGCGCCTTCGGTAATCAGAACGCCAGCGCCGTAGATGCCGGTCGGGTGGAACTGCACAAACTCCATGTCCTGCAGCGGCAGGCCAGCACGAGCGACCATGCCATTGCCGTCACCCGTGCAGGTGTGAGCGGAGGTGGCCGAGAAGTAGGAGCGACCGTAACCGCCGGTGGCCAGAACCACCATCTTGGCGCGGAAGCGATGCAGCGTGCCATCGTCGAGCTTCCAGGCGATTACGCCCTGACACTCGCCGTTTTCGCCCATGATCAGGTCGAGCGCGAAATATTCGATAAAGAACTGCGCTTCGTTCTTGATCGACTGGCCATAGAGGGTGTGGAGGATCGCGTGGCCGGTACGGTCAGCGGCAGCGCAAGTGCGCTGGACTGGAGGGCCATCACCAAACTCGGTCATGTGACCGCCGAACGGGCGCTGGTAAATCTTGCCGTCCTGCGTACGGCTAAATGGCACGCCATAGTGCTCGAGCTCATAAATCGCCGCAGGCGCTTCACGTGCGAGATATTCCATGGCGTCGTTATCGCCGAGCCAGTCCGAACCCTTGACGGTATCGTACATGTGCCACTGCCAGCTATCGGGGCCCATGTTCTGGAGCGAAGCGGCAATACCACCCTGCGCTGCCACAGTGTGCGAGCGGGTTGGGAAAACCTTGGTGATACAGGCGGTATTAAAACCCTGCTCGGCCATGCCAAGGGTCGCGCGCAAACCCGCACCACCCGCGCCAACAACCACCACGTCAAATTCGTGGTCGATCAATTCGTAGTTGGCCATGAGTTCAACCCCAGAAGACAAGCTTGAGCACAGCAATGATGCCGAGCGCGCCAAGCAGCAGACAGAAAAGCGTATTGAGAAGCATGGCCAGATCGTAGGTCTTGCCGTGCATATAGTCCTCAAGTGTATCGCGCATGCCATTGCGCATGTGGATCGCGGCCACCGCGATCAACACAGCCAATGGCAGGCCGATGTACCAAGCACCAATCAGCTCAACCACATCGGAGCGATCTTCGCCCGCCAGTTGAACCATGATGAACAAGGTCAGTGCGAGGAGGACAATGTTGACCGCGCCGGTTACGCGCTGGGTAATGAAGTGGCGTGTCGAAGCGCGCGCATTACCATAATGCGATTTCGGATTGGCGATCTGCTCATAAGAGATTTTGTTGTCGCACATGGCTTAGCCCACCCACACAAAAACAGTCCAGATCACGAGCGTGATCACAACCGAAGCAATAATCGTTGCCCAAGCCATTTTCTCGCGCTGGCCCGGCTCCATCATTGCAGCGCTGTCCCAGACGAAGTGGCGAATGCCACCGCACATGTGATGAACAAGGCTCCAAGAAAACAGGAACATCACGATCTGGCCAAACCAGCTGCCATAGACGCCGTTGACCACATCCAGCGCGTCAGCGCTGAAGGCAGCCGCCAGCAGCCAAATGACGAAAAGCGAAACACCAAAGTAGTTCGCAATGCCTGTGGCGCGGTGAAAGATGGACATCGTCATGGTGACGGTCCAACGGTAAATCTGCAAATGCGGCGAAGTGGGGCGGGCTCTGACCGTCATGGGGACTCTGTTCCGGGACCGGCTGGCGCGACGAGGTGTCGCGGACAGTTTGGAATTGGTCTAGGTTTTAGACTCACGGCGTCCGGAAATCAAAGCCCCCTGACAGCCGGAAGCTCATACTTTCTGCGCAAGCCGCACTTTGTTCGCAGAGCGCACAAGACGTTCGCACCCCGCCTCGGACTTAATACTGCGGATATTTTACTAGATTGGCAGCGATTTAGGCGATCGGCGCAATAAAGTTTTGACATAAAACTATCAGTAAACATCTGTCACCAACCAGAATTCAGAACTACACTACAATCAACAAGCCACAGCGCAAAGTATTGTAATCAATAAGTAATATCTGAGTGGGAAGCTTCCAAGCATCAACAGGAGGTTGGTGCTATGCGTATGCTCCGAAGTGTTCGGTCCAGAATTTACGGCGCGTTTGGCGCCTTAACAGTACTAATCATCGCTACTGGCGCAGCGGCAATTATGCTGATGTCAAATGCCGAACATTTATTTCATGAATACCGTGAGACAGCCCGAGAATCCCTGACTGTCGACGAGCATGCTGCAGACGTTTCTCTGCTGCGAATTGATTTCTTGAACTATTTGCTCAACCCAACGCCCGAATGGGCCGATGAGGTTCGCAAAGTCGCCACACGCATTGCAACGGCAAATGAGGAGACTGACCAGCTCTTCGAGCATGATCCGCATGCGCTTGAGGTCACCAACCAGGTGCGCGTTCTGGCGGCGCAGTATCTGAACAATTTCGAAACGGTCGCCCGTGCCCAAGCCACCGGAGCAGACCCACGCAATCACGCGCTCACCTCCACGCTGACCGCTCTGGGCCCACGGATGTACGAGCTCTATCAGGGCCTGTCGTCGGAAACCCACACTCGGCAGAACGAACTTGGCCCGCGCATCTCTGAACAAGAAGCGCTGCAGCTGACCATCATCATGATTATTTCAGCTGTAGGTCTGGTCATTGGCCTAGCGCTGGCTATCGTCACCGGTCGTTGGCTGAACGGTACATTCGCCAAGCTCACGGGCACCATGGGTAAGCTGACGGATGGTAATTACGATATTGCCATTGAAGGCACCCAAACCCAGAACGAATTGGGCGAAATGGCGCGTGCACTCGAAACCTTCCGCGTCAACGGCATCAATGTGCAGTTGGCCGAGGAAGAAAAACAAGTGCGCGCCGCTGAGATTGCAGCCCGTGCTGACATGATGGCCAACTTCCAGAGCGCCTTTGACGGCGTCATCGAAAAAGCCATTGCGGGTGATTTCAGCGCCCGCCTCGCCACCCGCTTTGGTGATCCTGAAATCGATCGCATCGCAGGCAATCTTGATGGCATGCTCGATAGTATCGAAGAAGCGCTCGACGAGGCAGATCGCGTGCTCAGCTCGATGGCACGAGCCGATCTGCGGGACCGCATGAGCGGGGATTATCGCGGGGCCTTCTCGCGCCTCAAGCAGAGTACAAACTCGGTTGCTGACAAGATCGAGTCCATTACATTGCAGCTGCGCGATACCTCCCGCTCGCTCAAGCGCGCCACTCGCGAAATTCTCGAAGGCGCGAACGATCTGTCTGAGCGCACGACCCGCCAGGCTGCGACCATTGAGGAGACCTCCGCCGCAATGGATCAGCTGGCCAATACCGTGACGCTGAATGCGACCCGAGCCCGCGAAGCCAGTGACAGCGCCGAACGCATGAGTTCAATTGCAGAAGCCAGCAATGAAGTTATGGGCCAGGCCACCAATGCAATGGAGCGCATTTCCACCTCAGCTGCCAAAATCTCCAACATCATTGGCTTGATCGACGACATCGCCTTCCAGACCAACCTTCTGGCGCTCAACGCCTCGGTGGAAGCGGCGCGCGCTGGGGAGTCCGGCAAGGGCTTTGCGGTTGTGGCCGTGGAAGTGCGGCGTCTGGCACAAAGTGCGGCGCAAGCATCGTCCGATGTGAAGGCCTTGATCGAACAATCTGGCGACGAAGTGCGGAACGGCACCAAGCTGGTCAGTGATGTAGCCGGTCGTTTGACAGAAATTGTCGAAGGGGTCAGCTCTTCTGCGGCTCTGATGGGTAATATTGCGAGCGACAGCCAAGCTCAGGCCTCTGGAATTGGTGAAGTGAATATCGCTGTGCGTCAGATGGATGAAATGACCCAGCACAACGCGGCGCTCGTTGAAGAAATGAACGCTTCCATTGAGCAGACCGAGGGTCAAGCCAGCCGCGTGGATTCGATCGTTGAAACCTTCACGCTGCGCGATTCTGCGGCGATGGACTCCGCCAACGAAACCTCTTCCTCTGGTGCGACCGAAAAAGTATCCGGCGCACGTGGGCTTATTAAGAGCGTACAGAAAGCGGCTAAAACCTACTTCGGCGGGCAAGCTGCGACCGCCGAAGCGTGGAACGAGTTCTAGTCTTCGCAAAGAAACCAGTGAGGGCGCTAAAACAGCGTCCTCGCCAATCGGCTCCTCCCGAGTGTTTCTCCCGTTTCAGTACCAGCGCGCTGGTAATGGGCGGGAGAAATGCTTTTAGTAATCGGTGAGTTTACGGCTCGGATCGTAGACCTGTTCATCAACAATACGCGTGACAGCTTGGCCGCACCGCATTTTTTTCGTCACCTGATCATAGGCGTAAGTTGGACTACCATGTAATTGCCACCCTTCGGTCAATGCCTTCGTGACCTTGTGACAGAAAGAAGAGTCGTCCTCGCCCGTCAGAAAACGATAGATCTGCATAATTGCCCCCCATATACGGCTAAAGCCGGTGTTGATCTTGAAGGCTCTTACAGCTAATCGAGTGGTTATGCATAGCTTTCCTCAGCATCTTCTCGATGGCCACGCGAACTTCATGTCCGGGCGTTATACCCGGGAAAAGGAACGCATTCGCGGTCTAGCCGACCTTGGCCAAAACCCCACCACAATGATTATTGCCTGCTGCGACAGTCGCGCGGCGCCAGAAATGATTTTCGACTCTGGCCCGGGTGAAATGTTCGTGCTGCGCAACGTCGGCAATCTTGTGCCCACGTACCAGCCAGACGGTGGCCAGCACGGCACCTCAGCCGGCATCGAATATGCCGTTAAGGCGCTCGGCGTCTCCAATATCGTCATCATGGGCCATGGGCGCTGCGGCGGCATGCAGGCGGCACTCAACCCTGCGACGACCCCTCTGGATAGCGGCGACTTTATCGGCAAGTGGCTCGGCATGCTCGGCGATCTGCCAAGCCAGCTGGCTGGCGCGGATCTGTTGACCCAGTCTGAACGCCAGACGGCAATGGAGCGCATTTCGATACGCAACTCCATTCAGAACCTGCGCAGCTTCCCTTATGTGAGCCAGCTGGAAGCCGAAGGCAAACTGGCCGTACATGGCGCATGGTTTGATATTTCGACCGGGGAATTGTGGGTTATGAACCAGAACGGCGACTTTATCCGCCCCTTCCCCTAATAAAACGTCCCCAACCCATCTTTATAAAAAGCAGGCAGGTCTTCCCGCCTGCTTTTTGCCTTTTATGGGCATTTGATCTGCCACGATCGTGATCAATTGAGCTGCAGGGACACTTCACTTTAGTTCAGATCTGTCACTTCAGACGATTGATTTCATTTAACGGCAGTGGCTTATGCCGGTCTCAAAATGGTCCCGACATGGGTCCAGCCTCGCCCAATGAGGGCGCACAACTGGCCATATTACCCCGTCAGATTGTTTCTCGCGGTGCCATTCAGCTCCGCCAGTGCCCCGAAAAGGCATTGCATGAAAGCTATCAGCATGGAGAAACCCATGAAGAAGACATTGCTTACATCTGTTATCGCCCTTGGCCTGACCAGCGCTGCGTTTGCGCAGGTTGCAACGCCCACGGACTTCGCTTCTGTTGACACCGACGCGGACAGCGCAATTTCTATCGCTGAAGCACAAGTGGCTTGGCCAGACCTAACGCCTGAAGCCTTCGCTGCGGCTGACACCGATGGCAATGGCGCACTCTCTGCCGAAGAATATGACGCCTTGCTGGCAGCAAGCGCACAATAATCGACCTGCCGTCGGCCGCCCTAACTGATCAGGGCGGCCGCAGCCATTCCCAGTCAGATGGAGGACCCTCCATGCGCATTATCCTTCAGGCTCTTGCAGCGTTGACCCTTTCATCAAGCCTAAGCTTTGCCCAATCCCCACTCACCTTTCAGGCCGTCGATACCGATGGCAATGGGCGACTGAGCTTTGAAGAATTGCGCGTGGTCTGGCCCGATCTGAGCCAAGACGAATATGCGCGAGCGGACGCGGATGGATGGGGCGGGCTCACGCCAGAACAACTCAATGGCCTGCAGCCCACGGCTTTACCGTCGCCCGCCATGATGCTTGACCCAGCGCCATCCGAGCCCATTGAGCCCGTTTTGGACTAAGCCACACTGCGCCTTTTGGCCAAGGTCACCGCGAGGCCTGCAATGACAAACATCGCGCCCAAAATTTCAACACCCGTGATTGTTTCACCCAAGACCAGATAGGCCGAGACCAAGCCGGTGACCGGAACGAGCAGGGTGAATGGTGCCACCACTGAAGCGGGGTGACGCATCAGCAGCCACGCCCAGATAACGCCGCCCAGCATGGATGATGGATAGGCCAAAAATGCAATCAGGCCTGCGTCGCTCAAACTAAAGCTCGATATCGCAGTGGCAATCGCGGCTCCGCCTTCGGTGAGGAGCGACAAAGCCAGAAGGGGCAAGGGCGCAGCAAGCGAACCCCAAACGGTGAGCGATAGTGGATTGACGCGCCCTGCCATGCGCGTCAGCACATTGGCCACGCCCCAAGCCAAAGCCGCCAGAACAGTAAAACTGAGCGGCAAGAATTCCGTCCCGCTCAAACGCTCAGTGGCAATGACGGCAATGCCGAAAAACGCCACACCCGCCCCCATGATCTGAAACCGATTGGGTCGCTCTCCTAAAATCAGGAAGGCGATGATCATGGTGAAAAAGGCCTGCACCTGCAGCACCAGCGAGGACAGGCCCGCAGGCATGCCCCAGGCCATGGACAGGTTGAGGAAGGCATAGAGTGCAAAGCCAAATGCCAAGCCATAGGCAATGACCAACCACGCCGGGGCTTTAGGGGGCTTGATGAAAAAGACCGCCGGAATGGCGACAGCGAGAAAACGCAGCGCCGCCGCGAACAGTGGCGGCATCGCCTCAACGCTCAGCTTGATGACGACGAAGTTAAAGCCCCAGATCGCGACAACCACAAGAGCGAGCAAAACATGACGGATAGGCATTAGCGGACGCGCACGCGGTTAAGAAAACGAGGCCCAAACACATGGAGCAGTAGGCCCAAAAAGATGAGCAGACTGCCCCAAATCTCAAACCAGCTCATCTGCTCACCTAAAATGAAATAGGCCGCAACAAAGCCAACGATGGGCACCAGCAGGGTAAATGGCGCGACCATGCTGGCGGGATATTTGCCCAGCAAAAATGCCCAACAGCCATAACCCAAAAGCGTCGAGCCATAGGCGATAAACAGCACCGAGCCGATAGCTTGCGACGAAACGGCGAAAAGATCGGTGATGGCGCTCGGGCCATCAAAAATCAGCGCCAAGACGATCATCGGCAAGGGCGGGATCAACGCGCCCCAAACAACGAAGGCCAACATATCGATTTTGCCCGCCTGTTTGGTGACGATGTTGGAAACAGCCCACCAGAAGGCCGCGACAATGGTCAGCAGCAGCGGCCCCCAAATGGCGCCGCCAACATGCTCGGCCCCGATAACGCTCAAACCGATTAGCGCTAGTCCCGCGCCAGCCCACTGCACCCATACCGGGCGATCGCGCAGAACCATTACCGCCAGCGCTAGGGTGAGAAACACCTGCATTTGCATGACGAGACTGGCGAGCCCGGCGGGCATGCCTTCGCGCATGGCCAGGAATAAGAAACTGAACTGCAGCACCCCAACGCTAAAGCCATAAGCGGTCAGCAGGCCAAGGCTGACTTTGGGCCTTCGGATAAAAAAGACTGCCGGGAGCGCACACCCGATATAGCGCAGCGCAGTCAGCATATAGGGCGAGATTTCTTCGACGCCCCATTTGATGGCGATAAAATTGATGCCCCAAACCAGCACCACAATGAGCGCCAGAACCAGATCGCGCGGCTGCATTACACTGGTCCTTCACAGCAAAAAGGCGAGCATCACTGCCCGCCTTCTAGTCTTGTTCCGCGATTTTGCGAAGCGCCAATAGTGAGCGCTTGCATCACGAGATTACGCGCGGGGCTTGAGACCCTTGGCGATCAGCGTTTCCGCGATCTGAATGGTATTGAGCGCTGCGCCCTTACGCAGATTGTCCGAAACAACCCACATAGCCAAACCATTTTCGACGGTGACGTCTTCACGGATACGGCTGACATAGGTGTCGTAATCACCAACGGTTTCAACCGGGGTCGCGTAGCCGCCTGGTTCGCGCTTATCGAGCACGGTGATGCCATCAGCTTCACGCAGGATTTCGCGGGCTTCGTCAGCGGTAATCGGGTTTTCAAACTCGATATTGACCGATTCCGAGTGACCAACAAAAACCGGAACGCGCACGGCGGTGCAGGTGACCTTGATCTTGGGATCGAGGATCTTCTTGGTCTCTGCCAGAACCTTCCACTCTTCCTTGGTGTAGCCGTCTTCCATGAACACATCGATGTGCGGGATGACGTTGAAGGCGATCTGCTTGGGGAACTTGGCTGGGGTTGGGCTATCGTTGACGAAAATGCCCTTGGTCTGGTTCCACAGCTCGTCGACGCCTTCCTTGCCAGCGCCGGAAACGGACTGGTAGGTCGAGACAACAACGCGCTTGATCTTGGCGGCATCGTGGAGCGGCTTGAGGGCCACAACCAGCTGGGCGGTCGAGCAATTTGGGTTGGCGATGATGTTTTGACGCTTGTCGTCAGCCAGCCAACGCTCAAGGATCGCGCCGTTCACTTCAGGAACCACCAGTGGCACTTCGGCGTGGTAACGCCAGTAGCTGGAGTTATCGATGACGATGGCGCCTGCCGCTGCGATCTTTGGACCCCAATCCTTGGAGATAGAGCCGCCAGCCGACATGATCGCAAAATCGACGGTCGAGAAATCGAAGTGCTGCAGATCGCGCACCTTCAAAATCTTGTCGCCATAGGACAATTCTTTGCCAATCGACTTTGACGATGCGAGAGCGAAAACTTCATCCGCCGGGAACTTGCGTTCGGCCAGAATGTTCAAAACTTCGCGGCCCACATTGCCCGTGGACCCGACGACTGCGACGCGATAACCCATTTTGGAACTCCGGTCCCTTACCATTCACCGCCCCCGCGCATCGTTTGATGCGGCCAGTGGTTTTCTGAGCCTCTCCCCGACGGGAGACGACCCGGGGAAAAGCTCTAAGCGGTTTTGGTGGTTTTAGTCATGGCAGTATCGCACTCGGCTTTTGGCCAAGTTTTTATTGCGATAGTGGCGATGGAGCCGAAGCTGCGCATGACGAACTCTAACTTCCTATTGAAGTGCAGGACTTGTCATACTCCACTGTAGGACAGAGTCAATGCGCTTGCTGAAACTCTCGGCCCCAGATACGCCTCGGATAGACGAAAGGACCACACATGGCCGACTACGATGTATTGATTATTGGCGCGGGCGCTGCAGGCATGATGGCTGGCATTGAAGCCGGCAAGCGTGGGCGCAAGGTGCTGGTGGTCGACCATGCCCGCGACCCCGGCGAGAAGATCCGCATTTCCGGTGGCGGACGTTGCAATTTCACCAATGTGAACGCCACTCACGTTCTGGGCCGCGAGCGCTTCCTGAGCCAAAATCCGCGCTTCGCGCTGTCGGCGCTGTCGCGTTACACCCCTGAAATGTTTATCGCGCGCGTGAAAAAGCAGGGCATCGCCTATCACGAAAAGACCCTTGGCCAGTTGTTCTGCGATGGCCCCGCCACGCAGATCATCACCATGCTGACCAATGATCTGCGCGCCGCTGGTGCAACGATCTGGACTGGGCGTTCCGTTGGTACCATTGAGAAAACCGACGAAGGCTTTGACGTTATGGTTGGCGATGGCCGCGTGACTGCGACAAGCCTGATCATTGCAACGGGTGGCAAATCCATTCCGAAAATGGGCGCGACCGGCTTTGCCTATGAGATTGCGCGCCAGTTCGGCCTTAAGGTCACCAACACCCGCCCGGCCCTCGTGCCGCTCACTTTTGAGCCCGGCGCGCTGGAAATGCTGAAGCCTTTGGCTGGCGTTTCGACCAATGCCATTGTCTCGCACGGCAAGACCAAGTTTGAAGAAGCGCTGCTGATCACCCACCGCGGCCTTTCCGGCCCAGCAATTCTGCAGATCTCGTCCTATTGGCGCGAAGGTGATGCGATCTCGGTTGATCTTCTGGCGGGCGAAGACGCGCTTGAATTCCTCAAGTCAGCCCGCAAGGCTACGCCGAAACTGCATATCCAGACCGCGCTGGGTGACCGCCTGCCAAAGCGCTTGGCGCAGCTGATCGGTGAGGTGATCAACCAGCCCGGCATGATCGGCGATTTCTCGGACAAGAAACTCGCGACCGCTGCCGAAGTGATCAACAAGTGGACCCTAAAGCCAGTTGGTTCAGAAGGTTATCGCACAGCGGAAGTCACTTTGGGTGGCATCGACACCACTGACCTCGACGCGAAAACGCTGATGTCGCGTGATGTGCCCGGCCTGTTCTTTGTCGGCGAGGCGGTAGACGTCACCGGCTGGTTGGGCGGCTATAACTTCCAGTGGGCTTGGGCCTCTGGCTATTCCGCAGGCCAAGCGGCCTAAATGATAAGGCCCGGGGCGACCCGGGCTTTTTTTATGTCTGCTATGTCGCGCTGGGCTTAGAATTTATAGCCGAAGCGAACACCCATATTGGTCAGACCGCGATTGCCATCGCAAAGGTTCGCATTGGACGCGTGTTCGACCGTCGCCATGATCGAGGCGTTCGTGTTGAGCATCACGCCCAAGCTGGCCGACTCGCGGAACACAAATGAACAGCCAAGGTCGCGCGCAGGAGCAACAGCCTGTCCATTGGTTGAGCCATTGTGGACCGCACCACCAAAACTGAGCTCGGCGAAGATGGGTGTGTCAAATAGCGGCACAGTCCAGCTAACCCCAGCATAGGCCATAGATTCGAGCCCGGCGTAGTTGATGGTGGCGCCAAGATGAGGACGCAGCTCACCAAGAGTAACCCACTCTGTCAGACCGGGGGTGTCGAACAAAAGCTCGACATTGAGGTCCTGCATGCGGGAGACGTTGAAGACGCCGAACAGCGCGCCTGGCTCGTCAGCACTGTGAGCAAACACGCCGCCGCGCACTTCAGACAGTCCAAATTCCTGCGCCAATACTGGTGTTGAAACCACGCCAGCCACAACGGCAGCGGCGGCAAGAATACGCTTCATGGAATCCATCCTCATACAGAGACGGGAAATACTGCGTGAATGAAGGCTTAGCCGCAAGCTCATTTCAGCCACACTGGACAAGGAAGCGTCTCCCCTGACTCTATTTTTCACGTGAAGGGTTGATTTTTCCCAGCTTCATCGTGATCTAACGATGAAACGAAATTGTACTAAGGTGAGCCATGTCTGCGCCCTTCGCTCTGTCGCTTCAGGATCTGGCCCCCATCGCTCAGGGCTCAACCACGCCACAAGCGATGGCTGAAACCATCAAACTAGCGCAGGCGGCCGATGGGCTAGGATACACACGCCTCTGGTATGCCGAGCACCACGGCATGCCGTCCATTGCATCCTCTGTTCCCGAAATTCTGATCGGCAGCGCTGCGGCGGCGACCGAGAATATTCGCGTTGGCTCCGGCGGCGTCATGCTTCTCAACCACGCGCCGCTCCGTATCGCCGAAGCCTATCGCACCCTTGAAGCTCTGCATCCGGGCCGCATTGACCTTGGTATTGGCCGCGCGCCGGGGGGCGACGGATATGCCATGCGCGCGCTCCGCAGTGGTGGCGGCGAAGAGTTTTCAAATTATC
Organism: Devosia sp. WQ 349K1; assembly: GCF_016595685.1. Classification (NCBI taxonomy): domain Bacteria; kingdom Pseudomonadati; phylum Pseudomonadota; class Alphaproteobacteria; order Hyphomicrobiales; family Devosiaceae; genus Devosia; species Devosia sp. WQ 349K1. Next base: position 295,739 of record NZ_JAENGO010000006.1, read on the forward strand.
TCGCCGAGCTGATGGCGTTTGACGACGACAGTTTCCCAGCTGACCACCCCTTCTCGCGTGTTCCGGTCTCACCAGGCGGCATTAAGTTGCCACCGAAGTGGCTGCTCGGCTCATCGGGCGCATCGGCGCAAGCGGCGGGACAGGTCGGCTTTGGTTATGCATTTGCGGCGCACTTCAGCCACACCCCGGCAGCGCCCGCATTTGCCGCCTATCGCAATGCGTTTGTGCCTAGTGAAGAATTTCCAGAGCCCAAAACCCTGCTGTGTCTATCGGTCATCTGCGCGCCGACCGACGAAGAAGCAAAATACCTCTCCACCTCGCAGGCGGTAAATTGGGCGCGTTTCCTCACGGGGGAACAGCGTCAACTGACCTCTCCAGAAGAGGCCTCGGCCTACAAGCTGACCGCGCAACAACACTCGATCATTGAGCATCAATCCGCTCTTTGGATGGTCGGCAGCCCCGAGCGCATGGCAGAAGAAATTTCCGCCAAAGCGAAGGCGGCGGGCGCTGATGAAGTGATGGTGACCACAACCATCCACTCCTATGATCTGCGCCGCCGCTCCTACAAACTGCTGGCCGAAGCGCTGGGCATTCAGGCCCGCGCTTAGTGCACGGTATTTCGGGGCACTAACGCATAGTCGCCAGATGGCTCGACCCTCAATGCCAATTGCTGGCGGTCGAGTTCGGCAAGCCACGCCGTCCACGAGCACGGTGTGGTTTGCCCATCGAGCGCTTCCTCATCGCCGTAGCGCACGAATTTAAGGCGGAGCTGAGCCTTTTCAGCCCCGTCCCGATCACGCGTCAAAGCGATCGCCGGACATCCGTGTTGCTCAAGCACCCAGGCTCGGATGTCGTGGTGCGCAGTTAAGAAATGACTGTTGAACATATTTTTGCTCCTCCCGGTGTTCTGCGTGTCGAACGAGTGGTGTTTGCAAGAGTTCCTAGAAGCGCAATCACACTGGCTTGAGCCGGACGCAGCCCTTAGGATGCCGCTATAGCAATTGCAGGGGCGCAGGCATGACCGACACAGTTCTTCTCACGGGCGTTTCTGGCTTTCTCGGCGGGCATGTCGCCAAGGCCCTGCTCGACGCGGGCTTTACCGTGCGCGGCAGTGTGCGCGATCTGAAAAAGGCCGATGCCGTTCGAACCACTCTGGCCAAAGCCAACTGTGATGTCTCCCGACTAAGCTTTGTGTGTTTGGATCTGACCAACGACGATGGCTGGGACGCAGCGATGGACGGCGTGCGCTATCTGCAGCACACAGCGTCGCCCTTCGTGCTTAATATGCCCAAAGACAAGAGCGAGCTTGTTGGCCCGGCGGTTGCTGGTACCGAGCGTGCAATTACGGCAGCGCTCAAGGCGGGTGTCGAACGCATCGTGCTCACCTCTTCTATGGCCGCGATGGCCTATGGCCACGACAAATCCCGCACCAAGCCCTTTGGACCAGAAGATTGGACCAATCTCGATGGCCGACCGCAAAACGCCTATATCGAGAGCAAGACCCGCGCCGAGCGCCGCGCTTGGGAGCTGGTGAAGGCTGCAGGCCAGATGGAACGGCTCGCCGTGATCAATCCCAGCGTTATTCTCGGCCCTCTTCTTGACGATGATGTCGGCACCTCGGGCCTGCTGATCAAACGCCTGATGGATGGCTCCGTGCCGGCCGCTCCGCGTATTCCCATTACCTGCATCGATGCGCGCGATGTGGCCGAGGCCCATGTCAAAGCGATGACCACGCCAAGCGCTGGCGGGCAGCGTTTTCCTATGGGGGACGGCACGCAGCTCTTTCTCGACACAGCGAAGATTCTCAAGGCCGCCTACCCCAGCTATCGCATTCCGCACTTTGAAATCCCGGACTGGCTGGTACGGTTCTATGCGCGTTTCGACCAGCAAGTGCGGGATAATGTTGGGGAGCTGGGGTATCCTAAGCCGCTCGATTCAAAGGCCGCGATTGCTCTGCTTGGCCATGATTTCATTCCCGCCAAGCCAGCCGTGCTGGCCACAGCGAAAAGCCTAGTTGAGCGTAAACTGGTGTAAGTATCCGCCGGGCGCGGGATAGCGTCCACACCACTTATTCAATCGGAAGCCCCTCAGGGGGCTTTTTTTATATGTGTAGCTTCTCTCGGTTCGCATGCCGAACGCGCGCCTTGGTCCACTCGTCCTTCAATTACATCCGATCATTTTCAGTGGGGAGACCGAAGTGTCGTGGTGACGGTCAGGCAGGCCACTGTCGAAAGCGCGTTAGCGAAGTCTTAGAAAATCCCGCGCCACGGTGACAGGTATTGATTGTGGATAGAGCGCTTTACAACGCCCGCATAAAAAGAACTAAGTTACACTGATATAACACAATATTGGCAAAGGGATAATGGTGGACAGTCGTATTTGCTTGGCCGCGTTCGTGGCCTCAACACTGGCATTTTCCAGTCCCTCCATCGCAGCAGAATTTGCCAGTGAAACGGCGTATCTGAACCAGCGGGCACAGGCGACAGAAACGATGTCAGGCGCTCAGGCGCTTGGTCTCATGCGCGCAGTAGAACTGGTTGTCAGCGATCAGGTCAACGGTTCGTGCTGGACCAATCACAGTGAGGTTTTTCACGCGCTGCGTTCGGAATTGGTCATGGCCGGGGTCACTGTCTACACCGAGCCCCTCGCCAGCTATGATGCACTGAGCCCCATTTTGCGGCTCTCGATCATCGGTTATCAGGCTGCGGGCGGCGCGTGCATCGGTCATATGACCTTGGAAACCATCATCGGCTCGAACAGCGAATTGGGCAGCCTCACCCACACTCAAAAAGTCTTCAATATTGCTGCCGAGGCGCGACTTTGGAGCGTCTCGACAATCTTCTCGGGCAAAAATCTCAACGCCACTATTGTCGAAACGGCTCGCCGCTGGGCCGATCGCCTTGCCAATGACATTCGCATTGCCCGCAATGACCCGTCTGTGCAGCGCTTCAACTCAGTTTGGCCCAAGGCCGCACCGCGCACCCGCGCAGAAACCGGGAAGTAAACGCCAAAGCCATTGGCAGTTTGGTCGGTTTATGCTCGAAGGAACAGGCCATTCAGTCGCCTAAAATGCTGCCGAATGGACGTGTTCGGCAGTGGGGTTTTGAGCGATGTCAGAGGCAGGTACGGTGTGGTTTGAGCGTCGGGAAGCAACGGACGCGCAAACGGACGATATTCGCCTGCCAGAAGAGATCGACTACGCCCGCGTCGTGCATTCCGCTTCCTTCCGGCGATTGCAGGGCAAGACCCAGGTCCTCGGGCTCGGTGATGGCGATTTTTATCGCACTCGCCTTACCCACAGCTTGGAAGTGGCCCAGATCGCGGGCGGCATTACACGGCAGCTGGCGCACGCCTATGCGAACGATCCGCGCAGCCAACACCTGCCGAGCCTGATTGCCATTCAAGCCATTAGTGCCTTGCATGATCTGGGGCACCCGCCTTTTGGCCACGGCGGAGAAGTCGCGCTCAACTATTGCATGCGCGATCACGGCGGCTTTGAGGGCAACGGCCAGACCCTGCGCATCATCGGGCGCCTTGAAGAGTTTTCTCATGGCGCAGGTTCAAACCTCACGCGGCGCACCATGTTGGGTATTTTAAAATACCCCGTCGCCTATTCGACCGCCGCCAATCCCGAATTAAAGCCCGCGCTTAACCAAGGCCTATCGACGCTACAACTGATCGATCGGCAGCGCTCCAAGCCCCCCAAGGCCTATCTCGATAGCGAGGCCGATATTGTCGATTGGTTGATCGATCCGCTCTCCCCAGCGGAACGCGATGCCTTCACCAGTGCCCGCGCCAAGTCTGGCAAACATGCCGAAGCCCTGCACAAGTCCTTCGATTGTTCGATCATGGACGTGGCCGACGATATTTCCTTTGGCGTCCATGATTTCGAAGACGCACTCAAACTGCGCCTCATCAGCGAAGAGGCTTTTTTGGCGAGTGTCACCGAAGACAAATGTGCCAGCATTTTGGAAGCACTGACCGCTCGCTACCCGGAAGAGTTCGGCACCAATCCATACGCGACCTTCGTGGCGGGCCTCTTTGGTCGCTCAACTTTGAGTCTCAAACGCTGGATCGGACGTATCATCCACCATCTCATGGCCCGGATCGAAATCGTCGAACACGCTGAGTTTGACGACCCTATCGTCAAATACCGCGCGGAATTGCCTGCCCCAGACCGTGCCTTTGTCCGTGCGCTGAAAGATGTGGTCTATCACAACGTCATCCGCTCCCCCTCGGTGCAGCAGATGGAGTTTAAGGGCCAGCAGATGGTGGTGTCGGTGTTTGAAGCGGTCTCTTCCGAGCCGCAGGCCTTTTTGCCGCCAGACGTGCTGAAGCGCTGGCAGGACGCGGGCGAAAACCCACGCATCATTTGCGACTATATCGCCAGCATGACTGACGGCACGTTGATGAGAACCTATGAACGCCTTTTCACCCCAAGAATGGGCTCAGTGTTCGATCTGGTTTAGGCCTCTTCCATCCGTCCAGCAGCACGTTCAAAACCCTGAGCAATCGCCTCGCGCATAGCGGCGCGGGCGAGAACTGGATCACGATCCCGAATGGCTTCAGCGATACGGCGATGGACCCCCACCGTAATCGCGAGCGCCTCAGGCTCGTTGACCGGCGAAGAAATGGTAAAGGCCGCTGTCAGCGCCATTTCAACCAGCGCCGAGATGGACGCCATAAAGGGATTGCCCGACGCGGCGGCAACGGCTTTGTGGAATTCGAGATCGCAGCGCGCAAACTCGACCGGCTCTGTGGCGGCAGCCATTTTATCGACCCAGGCGATTAGCTCAGCGGCCGCTTCCGGATCGGCGTGTTCCGCCGCCAAGGCTGCAGCCTCAATTTCGATACCGATTCGCACTTCGGCGAGACTTCTGAGGAAACCCACCTCAGGTCCAAGTTCAAAGAACCAGGCCAGCACATCGCCATCAAAAAGGTTCCAACGATTGCGCGGCAGGACGCGTGTGCCGATACGGGCGCGTGCTTCGATCATGCCCTTGGCGGCAAGAGTTTTGAGCGCCTCACGCAGAACTGTACGGGACACTGAGAAGCGTTCGAGCAATTCCGCGTCGGAAGGCAGGATCGTACCTTCCGCATATTCGCCCGACACAATGCCCAAACCGAGGCTCCAGAGCACATCCGAGTGCAGATTTCGCGCCAGATTTCGCCCGGATAGCGTTGCAATCAGATCCCCTGAATGCCGCGTCTTCCCGCCTGACCGATCCATGCACATGCTCCTCAAATCTTCGCGCGCACCATAGGCGCAGTAAGATAACAAGAATAGACCCACAGAGGCTGGACATGATGAAGCGCCCCGCGCCATGGTGTCCAAACGCGTTGCGCATACACCAAGGACCTCAGTTCATGACCAGCAAAGAAACGATCGACAAAGTTCTCAGTGAAGTCGATCACGGGCTCCAAAACAGCTTGGACCGGCTCTTTGACCTTCTGCGGATTAAGTCGATCTCGACCGATCCGGCATATGCCGCAGAATGCCAAAAAGCTGCCGACTGGATCACCAATGAGCTGACCGGCCTCGGCTTTGACGCCGCGGCCCGCCCAACGCCGGGCCATCCGGTGGTTGTTGCCCACGGCCCAGAACAGCCTGGCACGCACGTGCTGTTCTATGCCCACTATGACGTTCAGCCGGTTGACCCGATCTCGCTCTGGGATACCGATCCGTTCAATCCGCAGATCAAGGAAAAAGACGGCCGCAAGATCATCGTCGCCCGTGGTGCGTCCGACGATAAGGGCCAGATGCTGACCTTTATCGAAGCCTGCCGAGCTTGGAAGGCGGCAACGGGCGCGCTGCCCGTTCGGGTCTCGCTGATGCTGGAAGGCGAAGAAGAAAGCGGCGGCAAGAACCTGCCGCCGTTTATGAAGGCCAATGCCGAAGAGCTGAAGGCCGACATCGCGCTCGTCTGTGACACCGATATGTGGGACCGCACCACCCCGTCGATCACCACCATGTTGCGCGGTCTGGTGGGCGAAGAAATCATCGTCACCGCCGCCGACAAGGACCTGCACTCGGGCATGTTCGGCAATGCTGCCGCCAACCCCAATCAGGTGGTTGCCAATATTGTCGCGGGCCTTCGCGCCGCCGATGGCTCCTGCACCCTGCCCGGCTTTTATGACGATGTTGCCGAGCTTTCCGATGAACTCAAAGAGCAATGGGCAGGCCTCGGCTTTGACGAAAAGGCCTTCCTCGGCGCCGTCGACCTGCACACGCCTGCGGGCGAAAAGAACCGCTCCGTTCTTGAACAGCTCTGGGCCCGCCCAACCTGCGAAATCAACGGCATGATCGGCGGCTATACCGGCGATGGCTTTAAGACCGTCATCCCTGCCAAGGCTAGCGCCAAGATTTCCTTCCGTCTCGTCTCCGGCATGGACCCGAAGAAAATTCGCGCCGCCTTCCGCGCCTATGTCCAGTCGATGCTGCCACCTGACTGTTCGGTCGAATTTATCGAGCACGGCGGTTCGCCAGCTATGACGGTTCCGGCTGATGGTGCCCTGCTCCGTCAGGCACTCGCGGGCCTCACAGACGAATGGAATAAGCAGGCTGTCATTACTGGTTCGGGCGGTTCAATCCCGGTCGTGGGCGAATTTAAGAAGATCCTCGGCCTCGATACCCTCCTCATTGGCTTTGCCCATATCGACGATCAGATTCACTCGCCTAACGAGAAGTACGATCTCGAAAGCTACCATCGCGGCATCCGCTCATGGGTGCGCGTGCTTGGTGCACTGGCGCAGTAAGAAAAGAAAAGGCCCCGATTTCGGGGCCTTTTTTATTGCGCTTATTTTAGGAGATCCGGGCGCCGCGCCTTGGTCAGCTCAAGCGATTGCTCGGCCCGCCACCTGGCAATTTTCTTATGATCCCCCGAGGTCAAAACCGCCGGGATTTCTCGATCCTCAAACACCTGTGGACGGGTGTAGTGGGGATATTCGAGCATGCCGTTCTCAAAGCTTTCCTCGTCGCGACTATCAAGCGCTCCGAGCACACCGGGGATCAAGCGCACCACAGCTTCGAGCAGCACCATGGCCGCCACTTCGCCACCGGCGAGCACATAATCGCCAATGGAAATCTCTTCGAGCTGACGCGCATCGATAACGCGCTGATCCACGCCCTCGAAACGCCCACAGACGATCACCACGCCCGGCCCCACCGCAAGCTCATGCGCGCGTTGCTGGGTGAGCGGCTTGCCGCGTGGGGACATCAGAATACGCGGACGCGGATCGCTTGCCGGCGCTACGGCATCAATTGCTGTCGCTAAAATATCGGGTTTGAGCACCATGCCGGCGCCACCGCCAGACGGCGTATCGTCAACCGTGCGATGGCGGTCCGTGGCAAAATCTCGCAAATTCGTCGCGTTCAGCTGCCAATGGCCATCGGCCATGCCGCGCCCCAAAACCGAAGCGCCCAGCGTGCCGGGGAACAGCTCAGGAAAGAGCGTTATAATATGTGCCGAAAAACTCACGCTGGCTCTTCCTCGCCCGGATCAGCGTCCAATGGCGGCGAAATCACCAAAAAGCCGCCCTTGATATCGATCTGGGGCACCACCGCCTTGGTGAAGGGATAAAGGAATGTGTCGCCAGAGCGCGGGTCGCGCACTTCAATCAAATCCCCAGCGCCGAAATTGGGCAGAGCCGAGACTTCACCGATCGACACGCCGTTTTCCAAGCGCGCATCGAGGCCAATGAGATCGGTATGATAGAAATCATCCTCGTCATCGGTCTCTGGCAAGCGCTCGCGATCAACGAACAGCGAAACGCCATTGAGCAGTTCGGCCGCATTACGATCAGCGACGCCCTTCAAGCGCGCCACCAGTACGGTCTTGCTGAGACGCGCCTTTTCAATGGTGATCACGAGCCCCGGACGATCTGTATCGAGCGGACCGTAGCTGCCAATGGCCTCTGGGTCTTCCGTGTGCGAAATAATCCGCACTTCGCCTTTAATGCCGTGGGCAGCACCAATCTTACCCAAGAGGATGCGGTTGGAGTTCTGAGCCATCTCGCGCCTTTGTATTCTATCCGTTGCCGCTCATATCAGGCTTCACGCACTGGGCAAAAGAGCTGGTTCAGTCTTTCGGGACCAATTCGATCACATCAAAGGTAGATTCGTAGAGTGGCAGCAGCAATTCCATCCGATACCGCGGCGAAGTGGCCGAAATCAGGAGCACACAGCCGACCTGATCGCGCTCAGCATCGTTGCCGTAGAAGATGGGCTCAGGCTCGTTCTGATAGTTAAGCGCACCTTTGTAGAATACGGAGCCGCTGTCATTGCTGTGCAGTGTCCCGAGAAAACGCTGAGAGCCGGTAAGCTTTTCAATCGCGGTGCTCATCTCCGAAACAACACACTCGAAATAGGGGTAGATGCTGACGGGCATGATCCCACCCAATTTGATGACCCGACACTGGTAGAAACCCATAGGAATTTCAGTGAAAGGCACGGTTTTAGCCCCCACCACATCTGTGAGAATTTTGCTCTCAGCCTTGGTGACGCTAGCCATGGCTTCAGTTAAACCGCGCGTTCGCGCGGCCTCGAAACTGTCAATCCGCTGTACATCTGCGGGCCGTAGCTCAACATCGGCAGGAACAGTGCAGCTGGCAGCGCTCGCTGACCCAATCAGTGCCAGAAATGAGAGACACGCCCCAGATAGCTCTAAACCCAAACGTGGCATCGACTGGACTCCTCAACAGGCGTCGGAACTTTGCATGGTAAAAATGTATTCTCAACTCATCCAGTAAGGAGAGCATGATGAGCAAAATTCTCACCGACCGTGAAGACATCCGCGAGTGGACAATTGCGCGGGCCGGAAATCCGGTGCTGATGGAAGTGCCTGATGGCTTGGACAGCCGCACCATTTTGCAGCTCGCCTTTGGCCAAGAGGCCATGAATGCCAATGGTGACCAGGGGCCTGACCGCGTTGGCGGCTTTCAACTGGTGAGTTGGGAAGAGTGGTTCACCGCACTCGACGAGAACAATCTCGCACTGCGCGTGTCGGATGATCCGTCGGGCGGCAATGAAGCTGAATTTGAGTTCGTCAACAAAGACGAGATTTGAGCTTAGAGCTCTTCGGCGTCGGCCTGCGCTTCAAGCGCTTCCATGTCCTCATCGGAGAAGCCGAAGTGATGGCCCAGTTCATGGATCAACACATGGGTGACGATCTCACCCAAGGTGTTGTCATCATGCTCGGCCCAATAATCGAGAATGGCGCGACGATAGAGAAAAACGGAATTGGGTGCTTGCCCAGTTTGCGGCACTGCCCCGTCTTCGGTGAGACCAATGCCTTGGAATAGGCCCATCAATTCAAACGGGCTGTCCATGCCAAAGCCTTCAAGCACGTCGTCTTCGGCAAATTCGGCCACCTGACAGGTGACGTCCGCCGCAAGGCTCTTGAAGGGTTCGGGAAGAGTGGCGAGCGCTTGGCTCGCCAATCCTTCAATGTCATCCAATGTCGGGGCGAACCGCCCCGACCAATCGGCGGCACTCAAATTAGTGCAGGTCGCGAATGTCGACGAAGTGGCCAGCGATTGCAGCAGCTGCTGCCATGGCTGGGGACACCAAGTGGGTGCGGCCCTTAAAGCCCTGACGGCCTTCGAAGTTACGGTTCGAGGTCGAAGCGCAACGCTCTTCTGGCTTGAGCTTATCTGGGTTCATCGCCAGACACATGGAGCAGCCTGGCTCGCGCCATTCAAAACCAGCATCCTTGAAGATCACATCAAGACCTTCAGCTTCAGCCTGTTCCTTGACCAGACCAGAGCCTGGGACAATCATCGCGGACACGGTCGAAGCAACCTTCTTGCCCTTCACAACCGACGCGACTGCACGCAAATCTTCGATACGGCCGTTGGTGCAAGAGCCAACAAAAACGCGGTCGATCTTGATGTCGGTAATCGGCGTGCCGGGCTTGAGGCCCATGTAGTCAAGCGCGCGCCACTTCGATGCACGCTTGGTTTCGTCAGCGATATCATCTGGGTTGGGAACAACGCCCTGAACCGAGATAACGTCTTCAGGCGAGGAACCCCAGGACACGATTGGCGGCAGCTTGGCTGCGTCGAGAACGACGACCTTGTCGTAATGTGCGCCTTCGTCGGTGTAGAGGGTCTTCCAATAATCGACGGCCATGTCGAAGGCTTCGCCCTTCGGCGCGCGTGGACGATCCTTGACGTAAGCAAAGGTGGTTTCGTCCGGAGCGATCAGGCCAGCGCGTGCGCCGCCTTCAATGGTCATGTTGCAGACCGTCATACGGCCTTCCATGGACAGCGAGCGAATGGCTTCGCCAGCAAACTCGATCACGTGGCCATTGCCGCCTGCCGTGCCGATCTCGCCGATGATAGCGAGAATGATGTCCTTGGCCGTGACGCCTGCTGGCAACTGACCGTCAACACGCACCAGCATGTTCTTGGCCTTCTGCTGAATCAGCGTCTGGGTCGCGAGAACGTGTTCCACTTCGGAGGTACCGATACCGTGGGCCAAAGCGCCAAAAGCGCCGTGGGTGGAGGTATGGGAATCACCGCACACAATAGTCATGCCCGGCAGAGTAAAGCCCTGTTCCGGCCCAACGATATGGACAACACCCTGACGCTTGTCGAAGGGGTCGTAATATTCGATGCCGAAGTCGCGGGTGTTCTCAGCCAGAGTCTCGATCTGGATCGCACTATCTGGATCCGGATTGGGCAGCGAACGGTCGGTAGTCGGGACGTTGTGGTCAACGACAGCAAGCGTGCGCTCTGGATGACGGACCTTACGACCGTTCATACGCAGACCTTCAAACGCCTGTGGGCTGGTCACTTCGTGAACGAGGTGGCGGTCGATGTAGAGCAGGCTCGTACCATCTTCGTTATTCTGAACGAGGTGGTCGTCCCAGATCTTATCGTAGAGCGTGCGGGCCTTGGTCATGTCCGTATCCGAGCGGAGAAATGATAGATTGGATTGGTTCTAAGCCTAAGCACGGACCTGCGTCAACTAGAACCGTACCGATGAGTACGGCTCATTTTGGAGAGATTGCCACCTGAAACAAACTAGCGCGTGATTTAACCGAAATGACACGCATGCGGAGGCAGTGTCGCTCTCCACGCTGGGGGGAATAGGCAGTGGCCCGATGACGCGTTTCTTAATGGCGATTGCTGGCGTTATGGGGGCCCGACTTGCCGGAGCAGGCTTTGGCTTCTTAAGCCAGCTTATGCTCGCACGCATGTTTCTGCCGCATGATGTAGGCATGGCGTTTCTCGCAATGTCGGTGACCGCCTTCGTCAGCCTTATGGCGACGGGCGGGTATCACACCATCGCCCTCACCTATCTCGCCCGATTTAGAGCTTTTGGCCGACTAAATCTTGAGCGTGCGTTTTTAAGCGCGGCACGACGGGATATCATCGTTCTTATCGCGCTTTTTCTGGTGGTGACGCCGTTCGCCTTCGTCGTCCCGCTTGAAGACGGCTTTGCAAAAGCGGCGATCTTCGGAGTGCTCGCGGCAATTCCCCTTGCCGTCATACGCATGAACAATAGCGTCGCGAACGCGCATAAGCGTTTCAGCCTGTCCTACGTGCCCGACTTCGTCATTCGCCCCGGACTTTTGCTGCTTTTCCTCGCTGCGCTCGCTCTATTAAGGCTGAACGCGCCAATTGATTATGTGCTGATCGCGATGGTGGTCATTGCGCTGACCGTGGCCATTGGACAGGCACTGCTGCTGGGCAAAGACCACGCCTTTGCCCGGGTGGAGAGCGCACACTTGCGCGACCTTCGCCCCTATTACCGTAGCCGAGCGGCGGCCATGTTGATGGTCACAATCGTATCGGGTGCTACAGCAGACCTCGTTGTCCTGATCGGCGGCCTCTTCTTGCCACCCAGCCAAGTTGCTGTGCTTGGCGTTGCGGTGCGGCTCGCGGCCCTTGTCGGTTTCTTCAGCGCCGCATCTCAGCAATTTGTGCTCAGAGATCTGGTGGCCACAATGTCGAGTGCTAGCCGTTCGGAATCTGATGCCTTGCTGCTGCGCACCAATATCGTCAGCATTGGAAATATGATCGCAGCTACAGTCGTCGCCATCATACTAGGACCATTCGTCCTCGCACTATTTGGTCCTGCCTATGGTGCGGGCTACTGGCCCCTTGTTATCTTCCTCATCAGCCAATCGATCCGCGTGATGGGCGGGATGAACGGGCATCTGCTCGCCTTGGGTGGGCACCAAATCCGCAGCGCAGCACTATGCGCACTGGCTGTGATAGTCCTGCTGCTCCTCTCCGCGCTACTTACCCCTCTATGGGGCCTTACTGGCATCGCGACTGCACTTTTAGTGGCTGAACTTGTGTGGGCAGTGGGGCTTGGATGGCTCACCCAAAAACTTCAGGGGAGGCGCGGTGACATCTTCGAAACTATTCGCACTCACAAATTATTTACGGCCGGACGGTAAGTAGAGAGGGTTTACTTGGGGCAGATTAATCGGCCCCTGATTGGCAGTCTGCTTGTTATGACCATCGACGCTCGAAAGACTCTACTGCCAACGAAAATACCCGGCGTCATTCTTCTCGGTGGATCTTACGGCAGCCTCGCGGCGGCACGCAGTTTTGGTCGACAAGGCATCCCGGTTGCCTTTTTCTCAACCCAACACACGGCCGCGCAATATTCGCGATACATTCAGCACCATGTGGCCTGGCAGGGCCCTGACCAATCCAATGCGCTAGAGTTTTTCCTCGAGAAAAGCCTGAAGCTGGGGTTTGCGAACTGGCTGCTTTTGCCAAGCAGCGATCACGAAGTGCAATTCGTGACTCAGAACTATGAAGCCCTTGCCGCCCATTTTTCCCTTGTCACCATGCCTTGGGCCGCCCTTGAGCAACTGAACGACAAGGCGCAACTTTGCAGCTTGGCCGAGCGGCTCGGTATTGATTTCCCGAAAGTCTACTGGGACGGAGACGCCCACACGACCAGCGCTGAGGACATTCGCTATCCAGTCGTTCTCAAACCCTCTTCAACCGAGAAGATCAATCCGCTGACGAAAGCCAAAGCTTGGCGTGCCGATAGCATCGCTGAGTTCGAGCCTAAGTTCACTGCCGCAACGCAATATATGGGCGAACACGGGTTTGTTGTGCAGGAGCTGATCCCGGGCGACGGCAGCGCCCAATTTTCATACGCGGGCCTGTGGGATCACGGAATTGAACTCTGCGGCCTGACCGCTCGGCGCTCGCGTCAGTTTCCGGCAGAGTTTGGCACAAGCCCCTTTGTTGAAACTGTAGAGCTGCCAGAGGTTGGAGCCCAGGCGCGGCGGCTCCTCGAGGCGGTCCACTATCACGGGCTGGTCGAGGTTGAGTTCAAACTCGATCAGCGTGACAATAGCCTAAAGCTCCTCGACGTGAACACCCGCATCTGGGCCTGGATCGGCCTTGGCGAGGCCGCAGGGTTTGATTTTCCGACACTTGCGGCTCTATTGGCGAAGAGCGAAATGCCAGAGACGCACACGGCAAAATATGGCCCAAGCTGGCGCCATCCGGTGCCCAACACGCTTTCGCTTCTGCAGGCTCTGGTGCGCTCAGGGCGGCTGGGTTACGCGGGACGCCGATCCATCTTCGCGCGCTCCGTATCGTCAATTTTCGCGGCTGACGATCTCAAGCCGGCGCTCGCAGAAGTCCCCGTGCATCTTCTGCGCAAAATTAAAAGGCTGCTCCCGCGGTAGGCGAAAGCAGCCCAGTTTTATTTTAGTGACGGAAGTGACGCATGCCCGTCATGACCATTGCGATACCGGCCGCATCGGCGGCGGCGATCACTTCGTCGTCACGCATCGATCCACCCGGCTGGATAACAGCTGTTGCGCCAGCGGCAACAAGCGCTTCAAGCCCATCGGCAAATGGGAAGAACGCATCGGACGCAACGACAGAACCTTGGGTCAGAGCGCCTTCAATACCAGCAGCCTCAGCCGCATCAATGGACTTGCGGTGCGCCACACGAGCGGAGTCTACGCGGCTCATCTGGCCAGCGCCAATGCCTGCAGTCGCGCCATCCTTCACGTAGATAATCGCGTTGGATTTGACGTGCTTGGCGACCTTTGCCGCGAGCTTGAGATCGGCCAACTCGGCTTCAGTCGGCTGGCGTTTGGTGACAACTTTGAGCTCGCAATCATCGACATTGCGATTATCACGCCCCTGCACCAAGAGCCCGCCTGATACCGACTTCACCACAAGGCCATCGGCCTTGGGGTCCGCCAGACCACCTGTCAGCAAAAGACGCAGGTTCTTCTTGGCCGCAATGATCGCTTCCGCTTCCGGCGTCGCAGAAGGGGCAACGATCACCTCGGTAAAGACCTTAACGATTTCGGTCGCTGTTTCAGCGTCGATCTCACGGTTGAGCGCAACGATGCCACCAAAGGCCGAGACCGGGTCGGTGCGCAGGGCGTTGAGATAAGCGGTCTTCAGATCTGCGGCGACAGCGACACCACATGGGTTGGCGTGCTTGATGATCGCGACGGCTGCCGTCTGGTTCGGGTCGAACTCCGAAACCAGTTCAAAGGCAGCGTCAGTATCATTGATGTTGTTATAGGAGAGGGTTTTGCCCTGCACTTGGTTGGCCGTTGCAACCCCGGGGCGCTGCTCGCCATTGGCGTAGAAGGCCGCCCATTGGTGCGGGTTTTCGCCATAACGCATCACTTCGCGCAAAGTACCGGCGAAGGAGCGATAGGTGACATCCTGGAACTCGATTTCCTTGGCAAACCACGCCGAGATCGCCGCATCATAAGCAGCGGTACGGGCATAGGCCTTCGCAGCAAGGCGTTGGCGCAGCTCGTATGGAATGCCACCGTTCTTGATGGCTTCCAAAATCGCAGGGTAGTCGGCGGGATCAACAACCACTGTCACATAGGCATGGTTTTTTGCGGCTGAGCGCACCATCGCCGGGCCACCAATGTCGATGTTCTCGATGATTTCGTCATAAGACGCGCCCGAGGCGACAGTCTTTTCAAACGGATAAAGATTGACTGCAACGAGATCGATCGGGCCGATCTCATGCTCATCCATGGATGCCTTATGCTCTGGGTTATCGCGCACCGACAGCAGACCGCCATGCACCTTGGGGTGCAAGGTCTTTACGCGGCCATCCATCATTTCAGGAAAGCCCGTGAGCTCCGAAATTTCGCGAACGGGAAGACCCGAATTTGCGATCAGCTTATGCGTGCCGCCAGTCGATACCAGTTCCACTCCAGCCTCAGAGAGGCCGCGCGCGAACTCCTCCATGCCAGATTTGTCGAATACCGAAAGCAGAGCACGCCCGACCGTTACTGTCTTGCCCATGGAAGCTTCTCGCCAAAGTTGAAGGAGTTGTGCGGCTCGCTACCACGAGACGGCTCAAAGGCCAATCCCTTTCGGGCCTTCTATGGCTGCTCGAGAGTAAAGATCCAGGCAACTTCTGTGGTGTCGGTAACAGCGGCCTCGAGCACCAACTGGCGCGTGCGCTGGAAGCCGCGCGTCGCCGAATGGCGAACGCTGTCTTCTTCCATCAAATGCGCCCCTTCCCAAAGGAAGCTCCACACGCGGCCGCTAGGTAAAACCAATCGAACCATTCCATCGCCATTGGTGTAGCGAAGATCAACACCAGGCCCGAGATGGAAGCGCAGCCCCAAGCGACCTTTTGGCTCGCCATGGGCCAAAATTCGATCCTGGCCGACAAGGGTCGTACCCTCGGACAACAGCGTCATCCGGCGCTCAACTTCAACACCAAACCGCCCGGCGTAGCCAGTGGTGGTGCACATCATCATGTGCTCTGCCGTATCGAGCGTGATGAAATGGGTGGCTGACGAACGAGGATCGATAGCGTCTTCCCCATCGATCGTGGCGGTCGAATGCGCCAGTGCCTGACGGAATAGGTCGCGGCTCTCGAAGAGGTCGGACGGCGCGGGACCACAATTGCCCACCACCAGCTCGCTGCCATAGGAAAACTCGAAAGCTAACGCACTGGCGTGTGCTTCGCCGTCAAAGCCGGTGGGCGGTTGAATACCGGAGTCGCAGACGACGACCGTATTGCCGTCCCGCATAATGCCGTAACCACCAAGCAGGCGCGATTTTCGCGGTTGGGTCGGCGTGATCGATTGTAGGGCGACCAAAATATCGTGAGGCAGCTGACCGGTGCCATTAAAATACACCGGTTCGCCGCTCGACAATGTCAACGCGTCCAGCGCCTCGTGCATGTGATCAATCTTGTTCGCCAGATCGGCCATCGAGGCGCTGCCATGGCGACCTGCAGCGCGCTTGAGGGTCGCAAGCTCAACTAGCAGTGCCAGTTGCACCTTGGGGCTGCGAGATAGGTGGAGCCCATCTGTGTCTATCTGCTTGCCAAGAAGCGCATCGACGCGCGCCACTGCCGGGCCCAAATCGGGCTCATCGGCTACGCTCGACAGCTCAGCCCCCAAAACGCCCATCGCCGCATAGAGTGCTTCCACAGGGTCGGCCGCCAAGCCACCGCGAACCCGCAAGCTCTGGACCTGCATGGCTATTGACCGGTGAATGGTCTTTGCTTGATCCGGCGTTGCGCCATCAAGAATGAGCGTCAGATAGCGCAGCCAGTTTAGCATGCGCTGACCCGTGAGGGTGAGGGTCCAGCTATCGCTTTCAAACCCACCTTCTTTGAGGATCCAATCGAGCACCAAAGTGCGCGCGAAAAGCTTCTCACCCGGATCTCGTACGTCACGGAAGTGCCGGAGCCACGAGAAACTATGGAGGTTATTCCACCAGTCTAAGTGATCAGGCTCAACAGTGAACGGGGAGGCGCCGCCGGTTTCAACCAGCTTAGAGGCCAGAAGATAACGACCTGACATCATTTCGCGCACAGCGTCGCGATCCGCGGGGCGGTAATCGGGCAGATCACCTGCAAAGGCGTGGTCGATCTGGCCGCGCCAAGTCCACCGCATCAATGGCGTTGTAATAAGCGAATCGGCGACGCCCAGCACAAAGTTGCGACCGGCTTTGGTTAGCCGCCCGCTCACAATGCAACCCCTTCACCAGAAGAGTAATTCGCCGCCAACTCGGGATACTTAACTATCACTACCTATTCCCGGACCGCCTTCACCGCGCCCCATATTTAGGAAAGGTTTACCCTGTTCGACGGAAGCGCGCCACGAAGAAGCCATCCATGCCCCCAGCAAGTTGATTGGGCGACATGCCAGGATGAGTGCGCAGCAGTCCCGCAGCACTAACGGCAGCTTCGAGACCAGGCACCTCTTCAGCGAGGATCGGATCGAGCGTCACAGTTTTTAGATTGGCTTTGATCCAGTCTACCTGCTCTTCGCCCTCTTCTGGCTCCAGCGAGCAGACGCAATAGATGAGCGTGCCGTTGGGCTTAAGCGCTGCAACCGCATTCTTGATCATGGCCTGCTGCAACCTCTTGCGACCTGCGATATCGGCAAGGGTGCGGCTCCACAGAACCTCAGGGTGACGACGGAAAGTGCCCGTGGCGGAACACGGCGCATCAAGCAAAATGCCATCGACCGGCTCTGCTGGCTGGTAGGTCGTTGCGTCGCCCTCAATCACCTCAGGAGCATAGCCGAGACGCAACATATTGCTCTTGAGGCGTTCAAGGCGCTTGCCGTCGCTATCGAGCGCAGTGACCTTGTAGCCAGCTTTGCTGAGCTGAGCAGTCTTACCCCCTGGGGCAGCGCAGAGGTCGATAACCGTGCTCCCCACGTTGAGCTTGAAGAGGCGCGCAGGCAAGGCGGAAGCAGCATCCTGAACCCACCATTTGCCTTCGTCATAGCCAACAAGAGCTTCAACCGGACGATCACGGCTTTCAACGCGAACACTGTCGGCGTTCAAACGCTCGGCATTGAGCGCATCGACCAACTGGTCACTGTCATCGCGCAAGGTCAGATCAAGTGGCGCGCCGGTGATCAGCGCCTCAGCGAAGGCCGGCATCGCCTCATCGCCGTATGCAGTAGCCCAGCGGCCGAACAAGGTTTCTGGAATAAGATCAAGATCATCGCCATCCAACGCATAGCGCGCCGAATTTGCCTGCGCCTTACGCAGAACGGCATTCATCAGCCCAGTGAGGTGGCGGGCCTTGCTGTCGCGTTTGAGCGCTTCAACAGCAAGGAACAGCGCCGAATGCGCGCCCAGATCGGGCAAATAAACCAGCTGCGCCAACGCCAAGCGCAAGACCGCCTCGAATGTGCCCGAACGCGGCGGCATACCCTTCTCGAGTAGCTCCGCCAGCATCAGGTTAATCTGGCCTTGGCGACGCAGCGCCGTGGTGATGAGGCGATTGGCGAGCGCCCTGTCGCGACCGTCGTTTAGATCTGCTGCCGTTAGTGGCGCAAAATGTTCGCCAGCCAAAACGGACTTCAGTTTCTGAGCAGCAACGAGGCGGAGCTTTAGCCCTGCCGGATCTGGTTTATGCGCCAATGTGTTTCTTAGCCCCAAGGACCGCGCGTACCACTGTCATCATCGTTACGCTTCACGGTCGGTGTACGCCATCCCGTCGCGGTTGATGTGCTGCTCGGACGAGCTGCCTGCGGACGGGGGCGCGAATTTGAGGTGTTATGATCTACTCGCATTTCCGCCGCAAGCCTTTGCAGTGCCTGAATGCGGTTGGCCGTGTCCGGGTGCGTGGAGAACAAATTGTCCATACGCGCGCCGCTCAGCGGATTTGAGATGTACATATGAGCCATTGCGGGGTTGCGTTCGGCCGCCACATTGACCTGCCGCCCGGAGAGCGTGGCAATCTTGTTGAGTGCGGAAGCCAGCGCCAGCGGGTCATTGGCAATGATCGCGCCGAGCTTGTCAGCCTCATACTCGCGCGTACGGCTGACCGCCATTTGCACGATCATCGCAGCGACTGGGGCGAGGAACACCATGAGAATAGCACCAACACCACCCAGTGGGTTGTCGCGATTGTTACCGCCCCCGAAGAAGAGGCCAAACTGAGCCAGAGCCGAAATGGCGCCTGCGAAGGTGGCGGTAATAGTCATCGTGAGTGTGTCGCGATTTTTGATATGCGCCAACTCATGGGCCACAACACCGGCAACTTCGCGCGGGTCCAACTGCCGCAGCAGCCCCGAGGACACTGCAACAGCGGCATTATTCGGATCGCGGCCGGTCGCGAAGGCGTTGGGCTGATCGGTCTCGATGACATAGACGGCGGGCGTGGGGATGCCAGCACGCTTTGAAAGTGCATCGACCATGTCATAAAGCTCGGGCGCGCGACTACGCTCAACGGGGACTGCGCCCTGCATGCGCAGCACCATTTTGTCTGAATTCCAGAAAGCAAAAATATTGGTGCCAGCAGCAAAGAGCAGCGCCATGATCATGCCGCCGTTGCCGCCGATGAAATAGCCGACGACCATAAACAGCGCCGTCATGCCTGCGAGCAGCGCAAAAGTGCGTAACGTGTTGGACATGGGCGGAACCTCTTGGGTTAAGTCGTCTTCGCAACTATGTTGTGCGCATGGCGGTTCCATGCAAGGCACCAGCATAGTTTACCCATTTGGTTTTTGCTTATGAACGAAAATATCGCAGCTCAAGCCGGCTCTGAGGCCAATAACGAGACCGCGCCAATCAAGGTGCTCTCCCCGCAAGCGCAGCGCGCGCTTGCTGAGGCTGAGGCCCGTCGACTTGAAATTGATGCAAAGACCGCAATGGCACCGAAAGAAAAAGGCGGCCGCGGCGGGCTCGATCCGGTGCGATACAGCGATTGGGAAATTAAGGGCCTCACCAGCGATTTCTGAACGCTGGTGAGATATGCTGATCATCACCCCAGAATATCGGTGATGTTGTAGCCAGCCGCCGAAACGGCAAATGTTGTCGCGACGGTGATAATGGCTGCGACAAGGACACATTCGACTGTCGAAAGTCCTAGGTCTTGGCGCATAAAATTCATCAATCGACGCATCGCGTTTACTCATCCGTTTCGGAACGGTGTCACCCTGACAGCGTCAGGCTGAACGGAAGCTGAATGAATCAGCTTCGCGCCGTTTCTATGGCTGGAATGAGGTTTTTGCTGATTGCCTCAACACTCAACGGACCGGTGTGCTTGAAAACAATTGTGCCTTCCGCATCCACCAAGAAGGTCTCAGGAACGCCATAAACGCCCCAATCGATTGAGACACGGCGGTTCGCATCTACACCAATGGCTGCATAGGGATTGCCCAGCTCAGTGAGGAAGGCCAGCGCATTGTCTGGCACATCCGCCTGGTTGATGCCGAAAATCCGAATGCCTGTCACATCACTAATCTGCTCGAGCAATGGATGCTCGTCGCGGCACGGAATGCACCAGCTGGCGAATACGTTCACCAGTGTCACTTCCCCCTTGAGCGTTTCCGTAGAAAAACCCGGCACCCCGCTGCCCTCAAGAGCAGCCATGGTGAAGTCCGGCGCCGGCTTATCGATCAGCACCGAGCGGATCAGGTCTGTGTCCCGATCCATCGACGTTGCGAAAATGGCCACGAGCGCGGCCAATAGAGCGAGCGGTAGAACGAAGAGCAGGTATCGCATCTTAACCTCGCTTGTCGCCGAGTTCTTCCAGACGCTTGCTGACCTTACGGCTGTCATAAACAACCTTGGCCGCCAAGGCCAATACCGCCAAGGTGCTGACAGCCCACGAGATAACAATAAACCCAGCATGGGCTCCGAGCTCAATCATGCTGCGCCTCCGCGTGCGAGCTTGCGTTCTAAGGTCGCCACACGGCGACGGCGCACTTCGGTATGCATCGAAATCAGCTGCAACACACCAAACATGAAGGTGAATGCAAACATCATCAGGAAGAGCGGGGTAAGAATTTCTGCAGGCATCTTCGGGCCTTCAGCCGTGAAGACACTGGCGGGCTGATGCAGGGTCGACCACCAGTCCACCGAGAACTTGATGATCGGAATGTTGACTGCACCCACGAGGGTGAAGATCGCCACGATGCGGCCAGCACGCAGCTGGTCATCGAAGGCGCGCCACAGTGCGATCAGGCCGAGATAGATGAACAGCATGATCAGGGTGGAGGTCATGCGACCGTCCCATTCCCAGAACGTGCCCCAGGTCGGGCGACCCCACATGGAGCCGGTGAACAGCGCCAGTGCGGTGAACAAAGCGCCCATCGGCGCCGCGGCCTTCATCGAGACATCCGCCATTGGGTGACGCCAGATCAACGTACCCAATGCAGAAACCGTCATCGCCGCATAGACGAACTGGCTCAGCCAGGCTGTCGGCACGTGCACATACATAATGCGCACCGTGTCGCCCATGTATTTTTCTGGGGGCGAGACGAAGAATGAATAGTAGACGCCCAGCACGAACAGCACAGCGGTGATGATCACCAGCGGCCAGATCAGCGGACGGGTCCATTGGATAAAGAAACCAGGATGCGCGATCCGGTTCCACCAACTCATTTTGGGGGTGTTATCAGTGCTCATAGGCGGGCCTTACTCCTCCCCTCCATTTATCGCAAGCGCGGCAGCAAAGGGAGACAATGCCACCGCCATTAGACTAAGTGCTGCTAGAAACAGCATTGCTGCGCTCCCCTGATCCGGCCCCCCGATGGGGGAAATCGCGCCCACACCGAAGATTAAGATGGGTACGCACAATGGCGCTATTAGGATTGGCGCCAGCAATCCGCCGCGCCGAATTGCCACGGTTACCGCAGCACCAAATCCACCAAAAGCGGCCAGAGCCGGTGTTCCAGCCAATAGTGACAGGAATGTCCGCCACCATGCGTCCAGCTCCATAGCCAGCAGAATAGCCAATACGGGCGACGCCACAATCAATGGCACAGCGCAGACCAACCAATAGCCAATTATTTTAGCCAGAATGATCGCCGACAGCGGCGTATCAGCCATACGATAGAGGGCCAGCGTGCCGTCTTCACGGTCTGCGCGGAACAGGCGATCAAGCCCTAGTAACATCGCCAAGAACGCTGCGATCCAGACAATCCCCGGCGCGATCCGCGCGAGCAATTCCTTATCAGGGCCAATGGCAAAGGGCACGATTGCCCCGGTAATGATGAAGAACAGCAAGAGGGTGAGAACTTCCCCGCCCCCGGTCAGCGCCAAACGAATCTCACGGCATACAACGCTCCAAAATCCGCTCATGCTTTCGCTCCCAATTGGTAGACCCGTAGCCCTTCAACCGGGATGTCATCATGCGTGGCGATTACGGCGCTGCCACCGCGCGCCAAATGTTGGCGCAAAAGCTCCGCCAGCAAAGCCTGCCCAGCAGTATCGAGCGCCGCCGTTGGTTCATCGAGGAACCACACTGGCCGTTCTGACACCAAAAGGCGGGCTAGAGCCAAACGCCGTTGCTGCCCCGCAGACAAATAGCCTGCATCCAAACGCGCGGCCTGCGTGAGCCCCACAGCACCAAGCGCGTCGTCAATAGAAACGCCAGTCCGTCCGTTCAGGCCGGCCCAGAACCCGAGGGTCTCTGCGACACCGAGCCGCGCCCTCACCGCGTTTTTGTGACCGCAATAATGCGCCGCAGGCCCATCTTCGGGGTCATGTCCGACGAATTCTATTGTGCCATCGAGAGCTGGAATGAGCCCTGCGAGAGTCAACAATAGGGTCGATTTACCGACCCCGTTTGGCCCACGCAAAAGCAGACCTTCGCCGGGAGAAACTTCAAGCCTATCAACATGTCCGAGCATGGATTCGCCACGCCCGAAGCAGAGATCGAGAGCCTTGATAAAAACTGAAAATTGGACTTGCCGATGCGTCATGGCCCCATCTCGTATTGAACCTCACGGATGACTGGCAAGGCCTAATCCTATTGACTATAACCCTTGAAGATTGGAGTCATTCCAGAAAACGCGGATTTTCTCCCGGCCCCACTTGCCTTGGAAAACCCGTTTCAGCAGCAAGAAGGGCGGAGCATCGTGTCAACCATAGACAGCTTCAAATCTAAATCGACGCTCACCGTCGGCGGAAAGACCTACACATATTATTCGATTGTTGAAGCAGAAAAGAACGGCCTTAAGGGCGTTTCCAAGCTTCCGAGCTCCATGAAGGTGGTGCTGGAAAACCTGCTGCGCTTCGAAGACAACCGCACGGTGAAGAAAGAGGACATTCAGGCGATCGCCGAATGGCTGGTCACCCGTACGTCTGAATATGAAATTCAATATCGCCCAGCCCGCGTGCTGATGCAGGATTTCACCGGCGTTCCGGCTGTTGTTGACCTTGCTGCGATGCGTGACGCGACGGCTAAGCTCGGCGCGAACCCGCAGAAGATCAATCCGCTGGTTCCTGTCGACCTCGTGATCGACCACTCGGTGATGGTGGACAGCTTCGGCACCCCACTGGCATTCCAGCAGAACGTTGAGCTCGAATATGAGCGCAATGTTGAGCGCTATGAATTCTTGCGCTGGGGCCAATCGGCCTTTGATAACTTCCGCGTGGTTCCGCCCGGTACCGGCATCTGTCACCAGGTGAACCTCGAATATTTGGCCCAGACCGTCTGGACCAAGACCGAAAACGGCGAAACCGTCGCTTACCCAGACACCCTCGTTGGCACCGACTCGCACACCACCATGGTCAATGGCATGGCTGTGCTTGGTTGGGGCGTTGGCGGCATTGAAGCGGAAGCGGCCATGCTCGGCCAGCCGATTTCCATGCTGATCCCGGAAGTCGTTGGCTTCAAGCTGACCGGCAAGATCAACGAAGGCATCACCGCAACCGACTTGGTTCTCACCGTCACCGAAATGCTCCGTAAGAAGGGCGTGGTTGGTAAGTTCGTTGAGTTCTACGGCCCGGGCCTTGATTACCTCAGCCTCGAAGATCAGGCGACCATCGCCAACATGGCCCCAGAATATGGCGCCACCTGCGGCTACTTCCCCGTCGATGCTGACACGCTAAAGTTCCTTGCCACCACTGGCCGTGACGCTGATCGCGTTGCGCTGGTTGAAGCCTACTCCAAGGCTCAGGGCATGTTCCGCACCACCGAGAGCGAAGACCCAGTCTTCACCTCGACGCTTGAGCTTGATCTGGCAACCGTTGTTCCGTCCCTTTCGGGTCCAAAGCGTCCGCAGGATCGCGTTGCGCTGAAGAACGTCACGACCGCGTTTGCCGACGCTCTGCCGGAACTTTCCGGCGGCCGTATTGAACGCACCAAGCTACCTGCCGACAAGCAGGAATCCCGTTTTGTTGACGAAGGCGCCAATGGCGTTGCCGACATTCCGGAAGAAGCAGCGTTCCCGGTCAAGGGTTTTGACTACGGTATTTCTGACGGTTCGGTTGTGATCGCGGCTATCACCTCCTGCACCAACACCTCGAACCCTTCGGTTCTGGTCGCTGCGGGCCTTGTCGCTCGTAAGGCTCGAGCGCTTGGCCTCAATTCCAAGCCGTGGGTGAAAACTTCGCTCGCACCTGGCTCGCAGGTTGTGACCGACTATCTGACCGCTGCAGGACTACAGGACGATCTTGACGCTATCGGGTTCAACCTCGTTGGCTATGGCTGCACCACCTGTATCGGCAACTCCGGCCCGCTGCCGCAGGCCATTTCCGATACGATCAACGAAAATAAGCTCGTTGCAGCCTCGGTTCTCTCGGGCAACCGTAACTTTGAAGGCCGTGTGAACCCAGATGTTCGCGCCAACTATCTGGCGTCCCCGCCATTGGTTGTTGCTTACGCTCTCTTGGGCACGCTCAACATCGACATCACCACCCAGCCACTTGGCACGGGCAAGAACGGACAGCCGGTCTACCTAAAGGACATCTGGCCAACCAACCACGAGATCGCCGAAATCGTGCGCGAGCACGTCACTGCCGACATGTTCCGCAAGCGCTATTCCGACGTCTTTAAGGGCGACGAGCACTGGCAGGCGATTTCGGTAGAAGGCGGGGAAACCTACGGTTGGAACTCCGCTTCCACCTATGTTCAAAACCCTCCATACTTCGATGGTCTGACCATGGAACCAAAGCCGGTGACCGACGTGGTCTCGGCCCGCGTTCTCGCGCTCTTCCTCGACTCCATCACGACCGACCACATCTCCCCAGCCGGCTCGTTCAAGCCGAACACCCCAGCCGGGAAGTACCTCACAGAACGTCAGGTGGCGCCAAAGGACTTCAACTCCTACGGCGCACGCCGTGGTAGCCACGACGTCATGATGCGCGGCACCTTCGCCAACATCCGCATCAAGAACCAGATGCTGGATGGCGTTGAAGGCGGCTTCACCCTCGGGCCTGATGGCTCGCAGATGGCGATCTATGATGCTGCCATGGCCTATCAGGCTGCAGGCACACCGCTGGTCATCTTCGCAGGCAAAGAATACGGCACCGGCTCCTCGCGTGACTGGGCCGCTAAGGGCACCAATCTTCTTGGCGTAAAGGCCGTGATTGCACAGAGCTTTGAACGTATTCACCGCTCGAACCTCGTCGGCATGGGCATTATTCCACTGCAGTTCGCTGAAGGCGAAAGCTGGCAGACCCTTGGCCTTGATGGCACTGAAACCGTCGATATCGCCGGTGTTGAATCCATCGAGCCACGCGCCAATGTCACGATCAAGATCACGCGCGCCAATGGCGACGTGCTCAATGTCGTCACCCGTTGCCGCATCGATACCGCCAACGAGCTCGACTACTACAAGAACGGCGGCATCCTGCACTACGTGCTGCGCAGCCTCGTTGCTGCGTAAGCGGCACCAGACTGACAATTCTAGAAATGGCGGCCTTCTTGGCCGCCATTTTTTATTCCGGCTCTGCAACAATTCAGTCCACGAACGAAATCACCGCCATGTGACTAGGCAGGCCAGCGTCAGGACGCTTACATTAGGGCTATGAGGACGCCGAATAAACGCGCTGCAATTGCTTTGCTCTTTGCTGCTTGGACCGCCATGGGTCCAGCCAACGGGGACCAATTCACCACCGACACCAAGGCCGTAGTCGAGCTATTTACCAGTCAGGGCTGTGCGCAATGCCCTCCTGCGGAGGCCCTACTCGCGGAGCTCGGCCAGCACAGCAACATCGTTACGCTGGCTTATCACGTCGACTATTGGGACTTTATGGGCTGGACCGATGATTTCGGCAGTCGCGAAAATTCCGACCGTCAACGCGCCTATAATAAGCGTTGGGGCGCATCGCGAATTTTTACGCCCCAGATGGTTATCAATGGCCACCAAGGGCTGGTCGGCTCGCGTGAGGATGAAGTGCGCCGCGCCATCGCATCGGCGCAGCTCAGCGTGCCAATCACCCTCGACAAGACGGGCGACACGTTAAAAGTGGCAATCCCCCCAGAGCCTAGCGTCGATAATGCGAGTGTGTGGGCTGTGACCTATATCCCTTCGATCGTAACCCCAATTGGCGGGGGAGAGAACGAGGGGCAGTCCCTCCCATTCCACTATGTCGTCACGGACCGGGAGCATCTGGGGAACTGGACCTCAACAGAAGGCGCTGAGTTCGAAATTTCGCTCAGTTCCCTTTCTGCAGACGGGTTGGGTGTTGCCATTTTACTGCAAGACGATCGCAATGATTTGCCCGGCACGATCTTAGCTGCAGCGTCCTACAACCCGTAAAAAAAGACGCTCGCCTCCAGTGGAGACGAGCGTTGCGGACTTTGGGAGTCGCAGTAGGCTTGGTGACAGCCGATCAGGGGTTGGGGGCTGGTAAGACCGACCATCACCAATGGAGGCAATGATCAAATCATTGCTCGTCATTTTGGCAAGGACAGGGACAAAAGATGACCGAATTGGGGTATTTGATCTCAACTTGATGTCAGCAGTCTTTCGGTCAATCATACAGCAAGATCGAACGTTGATTTGTTTTCGCCTTGAGGAGTTGCGACGAGGTGCAAGGCTCTACACCACCGCTGCCGACCCTATCATTGGTTCACACCAACGAAACGAGTGCGCCCCCAACGCGACGCATTGATCCCATCGTGGCTTTTGACAAGCGCGAGCTGATGATCATCCTCAACGTCTACGGCAAGAAGGTCGGCGCTGGCGAATGGCGGGACTATGCCATGGACTTTCTCAAAGACCGGGCGCTGTTCTCCATTTATGCGCGCGTGTCCGAGCGCCCCCTTTTCGTCATCGAGAAGAACCCGAAGCTTCGCGCCAAACAAGGCCAGTATCTGGTGACCAATCAGGAGGGCCGCATCCTCAAACGCGGCCACGAGCTGCCGCAAGTTCTTCGGGTCCTTGATCCTGACTTGGTTTTGATCGGGTGAGCCTGATCATCCGGCCAGCGACTGTGGCAGACGCACCAGACATGAGCCGCGTTCTCATTTCCTCGATCACCCAACTGTGCACAGCCGATCACAGTGATGATGCTGAGGCGATCGCCGCCTGGACCCGCAATAAATCCCCGCTGGGGCCAGTTGAGATGCTTTCGAATGCCGAACTCAGCATGCTTGTCGCTGAGCGGGATGGCAGCGTTGTCGGGGTGAGTGCATTCAACCGAGATGGCCAAATTCAGCTCAACTATATATCGCCTTCAACGCGCGGATCGGGTGTAAGCACTGCTTTGCTCGCGCATATGGAAGCAGAGCTTGTGACCCTTGGTTACGCTATCGCGACGCTCGAAGCGACTGCCACCGCGCTTGCGATTTACGAACAGCGCGGATGGCATGTAAACGGACCGCAGGCCACGGGGCGCCGGGTCAACGGCTACCCCATGAGTAAGAAGCTTTCGTCCTAATCGCCCTACAGCGCCTTTTGCAAATGCACGATGTCGTGCCAACGGTCGAATTTATACCCGACAGCACTGTAATAGCCGACGCGCTCAAAACCGAATTTTTCATGGATGCCGATGGAATTGGCCGTGTCCGACGTGATTACGGCCAGCATCTGCTTAAAGCCAAAAGCTTTGGCTTGGGCCAGCAGCTCGGTCAGCATCAACTTTCCTAAACCACGCCCCTTTTCGGCTGGATCGAGATAAATCGAATCCTCGCAGGTGAACCGATAGGCCGCGCGTGGGCGGTAGAAGCTGGCATAGGCATAACCGACAACACGCCCATCGCGTTCGGCAATAATGACCGGATGGCCAAACTCGATGAGGGCCGCGTATTTTTCAGCGATCCCCGCTTCGTTTGGGGCCTCGGTATCAAAGGTGATGGCGGTGTTATCGACGTAGTGCTTGTAAATCCGAGTGATGGCGGGAACGTCGGACCAGGTGAAGGCACGCAGTGTGTAGTCGCTCATGAGATTGCGCCGAAAATGAAAAGGCCACAGTCTTTTTAGACTGCGGCCTGATTTTTCGTCCAACCAATTCGCGTGATTTTACCAATCACACGACGGTTTCTGACTACTCGCGGTTGCCGAACAGGCGGAGCAGCATCATGAACAGGTTGATGAAGTCCATGTAGAGGC
Organism: Devosia sp. WQ 349K1; assembly: GCF_016595685.1. Classification (NCBI taxonomy): domain Bacteria; kingdom Pseudomonadati; phylum Pseudomonadota; class Alphaproteobacteria; order Hyphomicrobiales; family Devosiaceae; genus Devosia; species Devosia sp. WQ 349K1. The sequence continues at coordinate 323,983 of NZ_JAENGO010000006.1, forward strand.
TCAGCGCGCCCATAATGGCGTTCTTTGCCATCACGTCTGCACCAAAGGATGCCGAGTAGCTTTCCTTGATCTTCTGGGTGTCATAGGCGGTCAGACCTGTGAAGATAAGCACACCAACCACCGAGATGATGAAGTCCATCATGCTCGACTGCATGAAGATGTTGACGATCGACGCGATGATGATGCCGATCAGGCCCATCATCAGGAAATTGCCCATGCCGGTCAGGTCACGCTTGGTGGTGTAACCATAAAGGCTCATCGCGCCGAAGGTGGCGGCGGTGATGAAAAACACCTTAGCGATCGAGGCGCCGGTATAAACGAGGAAGATCGACGACAGCGACAAGCCCATGATCGCGGCAAAGGCCCAGAACACGCCCTGAGCTGCCGGAACGGAAAGCTTGTTGATGCCGAAGCTCAGCACCAGCACGAAGCCGAGAGGCGCAAGCATGATCACCCAAGCCAGAGGGCTGGTGAAGAGGAGTGCACCCCAGTTGGTCAGATACTGGCCATTACCAAGCTGAGCAACAGCGCTAGATGGGTCGGCGGTCACAGCAGCTTGTGACGCGAAAAACGCAACAAGACCAGTAATTACGAGGCCAAGGCCCATGTAATTATAGACCTTGAGCATGTAGCTGCGAAGGCCCTCATCGATGGCCAAGGCCGAGCCGGCCCGCGCACCGAGGGTCTGACGGTCATATTCAGCCATTCAGGTTTCCTTTCCCGATATCAATGCGATGCATTCATCGCAGAGGACAATTGGCATTGCCACTTGTAATGGAATATGGGCGCACGACTGGTTTCTGACAAGAACAAACGATCTTTTTGGCTCGGCGACTGGCCAGAAAATGCGTTTCTGCCTAGGGTAGACTGGTCTGACTGATCCTTGGCAGGGAGGTGTTTATGCCCCGGCTCTTTACTGGTATCGAAATACCACGCGACATCGGCTTTGCACTTTCACTCAAGCGCGGCGGCCTGCACGGAGCCAGATGGATAGAACCAAGCGACTATCACATCACATTGCGCTTTATCGGTGACGTTGACGCCCCGACAGCCAACGACATCGTTGATAATCTTGAGCGCCTATCCAAGACTGTGCGTTTTGACCTTCGCTTGACGCAAATCGATAGTTTCGGTGGCGACAAGCCGCGCGCACTTTATGCGGCAGTCGAGCCCTCCGATGGGCTCAATCGACTGCAAGCTGCACACGAGCGCGTGATCCAGCAAGCCGGCATCGCCCCAGAAGGCCGCAAATTCGTACCGCATGTGACGCTTGCCAGACTGCGGGGTGCATCATCAGATGACGTAGCGCGTTTTCTCTCTGAGGCCCCGGTTTTCGAGCCTTTGCGCTTCACACCGACCCAGTTCGTTCTCTATTCCAGCCGTGATTCCGTTGGTGGGGGACCCTATGTTGTTGAGGAGAGTTTCCCGCTTTCGGCGCAGACGTAACAGCATCGCGCCATTAGCAATGCCTTAACCGTTCTATCGCAAACCAAAGCGTGAACTTGCGCTCACGCCCAATTGCCGCCGCGATTGCCTTTCATTTGATGTAAATACCCGGAAAGCGGACGGGTTTTGACACCTTGGTAACCATGTTCGGGCCATGCTGGGCGGGCAGCGACAGGTACGAACGACAGCAGAACAAGAGGAAGAATTGGCAATGACGAGGAAAACCGGTGGCCTGATGTTTGGGCTCGCGGTCGCAGCAGTCATGGCTCTCGCCCCGGCCGCACAGGCACAGCAGGCCACGGAACTGGGGACCTTCAACGCGTGGTCCGCCTTTACGGCGTCTGACCAGAGCGGCCAGCTTTGCTTCATTATTGGCGAGCCACAGTCGAGCGAACCAGCGGGCGCAAATCGCGATCCGATCAAGTTCATGATTGTCCATCGCAAGGGCATGGGATCGAAGAACGAGGTTCAGACGCAGATCGGCTATCCGTACAATTCCAGCGACGCGAAAGCTTCAGTGTCCATCGACGGTAAGACCTATGTGATGGCGGCTCGCGGCTCGACGGCATGGCTGGCTTCAGCAAGCGATGAGCCAGGCTTCGTTCAAGCGTTTAAGGCGGGTAGCAATATGACCGTGCGCGGCACCAGCCAGCGCGGCACCAATACGGTAGACACCTATTCGCTCTCCGGCGCTACCGCAGCGGTCAATGCGATCGACGCAGCCTGCAAGTAAAGGCTTGAAGCGCGGCTGTTTAACGCCATAACTGATAGCGGACCTATTGGCCCGCTATCGCCATTTTATTCGTCAGAGAGCAGACTATCCATGATCCGTGTCCCCACCGTCCTGACGCTCACACTCGCGATCTCTTTGGCCGCTCTAGCGCCAGCACAGGCCCAATCTGCCCGTGTCCTTGGAGATTTCCGCGATTGGTCGAGCTTTGCGGCAGGTGATGGTTCGACTAAAGTTTGCTTTGCAATGACCAAGCCGAAGTCCAGTGACCCGGCGAGCGCTGTAGCGGGCGAAGCCTATCTCTACATCTCGAGCCGCCCAGGTGAAGATGTCACCAACGAGTTTAACCTCGTTGCGGGATACACATTCCAAACAGGGTCTTCGGCGAGCGTTTCAATCGGCGGCCAGAATTTTGCTCTGTTTACCCAAGGCGACGCCGCTTGGCTGGATGACGCTGGTCAGGCCGCCAATTTGGCAGCCGCTATTCGCAGCGGCTCCAGTCTTTCTGTCACCGGGACCGCGGCTGACGGCACAAGCGTTATTCAGAACTATTCGCTCTCCGGCGCCACCGCCGCGCAGCAGGCCGTCGGCGCAGAGTGTTAAAACCTCTGTTGAAACGATAATCTAGCTTCCCAGTTTATGCAGATCGGGTTCGCAGCAGCGTGACTTTGCGCTTTGCGTCCCCATATGCTATTGCCCAGCCACTTTCCCGCATTATCGAGCCCCGTTGCGCCCCATGACCATTGCGCTGAACCTTGACCATTCGACTGCCGTCCGCCCAGCTGTGGCGGCCCGCCCGTCGCTGATCGGTCTCTCTAAAGCACAGTTGGCCGAGGCGCTGACGGCTGAAGGTATTGCGACCGACAAAGAAGCGCGCATGCGCTCAAGCCAGTTGTGGAACTGGCTTTACGTCAACGGCGTCACCGATTTTGACCGCATGACCAATGTGGCCAAGCCCGTCCGTCAGAAGCTTGCCGATACTTTTATTCTCGACCGTCCCGAGATCGCCTCCGAACAGGTCTCTACCGACGGCACTCGCAAGTGGCTGTTCCGCTTCCGCGATCCGGCCAACCCAAACTACCCGCCGGTTGAAGTCGAAACCGTCTACATCCCAGAATCTGACCGCGGCACGCTTTGCGTCTCGTCGCAGGTTGGCTGCACCCTCACCTGCTCCTTCTGCCACACTGGCACGCAGAAGCTGGTGCGCAACCTCACCGCTGGCGAAATCCTCGGGCAGATCCTCATGGCCCGCGAGCGCCTTGGCGACTTCCCTGGCGGTTCGCGTCCTGATGACGGTGGCCTTGTGCCGGGCGGCGAAAGCCGCGCCATCACCAATATTGTGATGATGGGCATGGGCGAGCCGCTCTATAATTTCGACAATGTTAAGCAGGCGCTGCTGATCGCCTCGGCTGGCGATGGCATGTCCATCTCCAAGCGCCGCATCACGCTTTCGACCTCGGGCGTTGTGCCAAACATTGAACGTACCGGCTCGGAAATCGACGTCATGCTCGCCATTTCCCTGCACGCCGTGCGCGATGATCTGCGTGACGTGCTGGTGCCGATCAACAAGAAATGGCCGATCAAAGATCTGCTCGACGCCTGCCGCAACTACCCAGGCGTATCGAACGCCCGCCGCATCACCTTCGAATATGTGATGCTCGACGGCATCAATGACAGCGATGCGGAGGCCAAGGAGCTTGTGCGCCTACTCGCAGGCATTCCAGCGAAGATCAATCTGATACCGTTCAACCCATGGCCGGGTTCGAACTATGGCACATCGCCATCAAGCCGCATCGAGCGTTTCGCCGATATCGTCAACAAGGCGGGCTATGCCTCCCCTGTCCGCACCCCACGCGGTCGCGATATTTTCGCCGCCTGCGGCCAGCTCAAGTCCGAGAGCGAACGCCTGTCCAAGAAGGACCGCGATGCTCTTGCTGGCATCTACTAGAATTGAAGAGGCCTTCGGCGCGTAGCGTCGAACGCGCTATCCGGGCGGCGGAAGAAACCGCTGCCGCCCGCGCACTCTCTGACTGCCCCTTGTGCGGTCGCCCCATTCCCAAAGACGCAAAATCCAGCCGCCATCATTTGACGCCGCGGCTCAAGGGCGGGACGCATATGGGAACGGTTCACCTGCATCAGATTTGCCACAGCGCCATTCACGCCCGATTCTCGGAAAGCGAGATTGCTCAACACCTGAACGATGTTGAGCGCCTCAAAGTCGATCCCGAAATGGCAAAGTTTATTGTCTGGGTGAAAACCAAACCGCCAATGTTCCACGCTCCCACCCGTCAAACGCGAGCGCGACGCTAGCTATTCGCCGGCGATCCACTCCACGAGCCATTTACCTTGTCCATCCACGCCGAGCGTGTCGGCTAGAAACGGCAGCACGGCGCGCATTTCGTCTTCCAGCACATAGGGCGGGTTCACAACGATCATTCCCGTGCCATGGAGGCGCGGCGGCTCGGATGCTGGGCGAATGGTCATCTCAAGGCGCAAAATTTTCTTGATACCGGTTGCCTTGAGCGCCTTCACATAAGTGTCGACCTCGGACACATCCTTGATCGGATACCAAAAGGCATAAGTCCCGCCAGGCCAGCGCTTATAGGCCTTGGCCAAGCCCTGCGCCATTCGGTTGAACTCGCCCTTTTCTTCAAATGGCGGATCGACCAGCACTAAGCCGCGATTCTCCTTCGGCGGCACATGGGTGCCCATTGCAGCCCAAGCGTCGAGATGGGTGACGCGGGTCTGAAAATCTCCGGCAAAGTTTTCGCGTAGCGATTCAACATCCTTGGGATGCAACTCCAGCGCCATAAGCCGGTCCTGCTTGCGCAGCATGTGCCGGGTGATGAAGGGCGAGCCGGGATAATACCGCAACTCTCCGCCTGCATTCTGGGATTTCACCGCATCCAGATAGGGCGCCAGTATGTCGCCCACCGAAGGAGGGAGATCTCGCTCAACCAAGCGGGAAATCCCATCCTGCCACTCCCCCGTGCGCTCGGCTTGATCGCCATAGAGGTCATACATACCGATCCCTGCATGGGTATCGATCACGCGAAACGGCGCCTCCTTGCGCAAAAGGTAAGCCAGAATGCGGGTGAGAATTGTGTGTTTGACCACATCGGCAAAATTGCCGGCGTGAAAGGCGTGGCGATAGTTCATCTCGGTTCCGAAACCAAAAACCTATTTACGGCCTTCGGCGAAAAGAATGGTCGCGGCAAAACCAATGAAAACAGCCGCAAAGCTCCAGTTCAGAGCTTTTGAGACCCACTGATTATCACGCAGCGTCACAGTCAGCCACTCGGCAAACAGAACTGTGCCCACAACCACCGGAATAGACACGAGGATGAACTCCACACCGAGAAAGACCAGCTTTTGCGCCACCGCAGGATCTTCCGCCGAAACGAACTGAGGCAGGAAGGTCACGAAAAACAACGCCACCTTGGGGTTTGTAAGATTGATGGCAAGCCCTGTGAGATAGCTTTGAAAGAGACTTGGTTGCTTACCGCCTTCCCGCGAGACCAACAGGCCACCGCCCGACCGAACAGCTTGTATGGCGAGCCAAACCAGATAGAGCGCGCCCACTATTTTAAGCACCCAGAAGGCCGTCGGTGCGGCAACAATAAGCACTGAGATCCCGAAGGCTACGAGCATGGTGTGCACGGCAATGCCGGTGCTTGTCCCGAGCACTGCGGCGAAACCATGAGACCTGCCAAAATTCATCGTCCGCGACACAAACAGCGCCATATCGGGGCCGGGCGTAATCGCCAAAACGAAGCCGGCCAGTGCGAAAGTTAAAATAACGGAGAGGTCTGGAATAAAGCTGGGCATCGGAACAATCTCAATAGACGGTGACAACCATCGCACCAATGGCCTTGTCTGACTAGCGCCCCAATCCGGCACGCCCTTTGACAGATGTCATTTTGTGCGAGGGTCCATGTAGTCAACAGGCCAAACTTTATAGCGGCGGCACCCTGACTGAAGATCACAACGACCGAGCGAACGCCCAAGAAACGAAAGTAAAATTTAGAGCATTTTATTCTGTAGCCCCGGACCAAACAGGAAAAAGCCCACAGCTCGATACGCCTAGCGAACGAATACATCTCCACTTAATTGCCCGTTAAGTGGCGACAGCTATTTTTTCACACGCCCATAAGGGCATAGGGGGAAGTAATGGCTTCGAAGACTGCTTCGCGAGTGAGCGACATTGCCGAAGCTTTGCTGCTTGACGCAGCTCTCGAAAACATTCCCTACGGCTTTTGTGTTTGGTCCTCACAATTCAAGCTCGAGATGTGGAACGAGCAGTACCGCAACCTCTATGGTTTTTCACCTGACGCCCTACATCGCGGAATGACACTTGAGGATGTGGTCCACATCTCATCACGTCTGGGAAACCACCCGGGGCAGAGCGCAGAAGCGTTCTACGAGAGCTACACGAACGAGCTGTTGTCCAACCGATCGGGCACCCGTCACAAAAACCGCGAGACCCTTAGCTCTGGCCGCACCATTCAGACGGCCCATGTTTATTCCCCAAAACTCGGTTGGGTGGTCACACACGAAGATATCAGCGACGAAATCGCCAGCTTAGCGTCACAGAACAAGCGAAAACTGGAGCTTGAGCGCCAAAACATTCGCCTTGATGCGGCGGTAAACAATATTTCTATCGGGCTCTCGATGATGGATGCCAGAGGGCGCCTGATCATCTGCAACGAACCCTATGCGCGCATCTATAATTTGCCCGTTGAACTTTTGAAACCTGGCACCCAGCTTGAAGATATTCTGAGCCATCTTTTCGACATCGGGATGAGTTCCGGTAACACCCGTGAGGACTATATTTCCTGGCGACGAGAAGTGATTGCACGTCGGGAATACGGCAAAACCGTCCACGAGCTGAATGGGCGCATCATCTTGATGCAACACCATCCGATGAAAGATGGTGGCTTTGTTACGACACATGAAGACGTCACCGAGCAACGCAAAGCTGAAGCGCGCATCCAGCACCTAGCTCGTCATGACGCGCTGACGGATCTTCCCAACCGGATCGAATTTCTCGATCAGATGAAAAAGACCGAGGCCGACCTCCAACGCGGCGAGATGGCTGCAGTTCTCTACATCGACCTCGATAATTTCAAGGTTGTAAACGACACGCTTGGCCACGCCGTGGGCGATGAGGTGATCAAACAGGCCGCCGTACGCCTGTGGGGTACGACAAGAGAAACCGATATTCTCGCGCGCCTCGGCGGTGATGAGTTCGCGCTGCTCCTGCGGCCACTCGACAGCGCAGACACAGCGGCCCGCGTTGCAGAGCGTATCGTTAAAGCCTTAAGCGCACCGATGAACATTGCGGGACAGCTGATCGAAATCGGCGCATCGGTGGGCATATCTGTGGGCCCAAACGATGGAACAGCCACCGATCAACTGGTCAAGAACGCCGACTTAGCGCTCTATAAAGCCAAAAGTGAAGGGCGCTCGACCTATCGTTTCTTTGAAACCGGCATGGACGCCGATTTGCAACAGCGCCGGTCGATTGAGGCAGGCCTACGCATGGCCATGCAGCGCAATGAATTGCGCCTAATGTTCCAACCCTTGTTTGGGCTAGCCGAAAACCGGGTCACCTGCGTCGAAGCTCTTCTCCGCTGGGACCACGATGATCGCACGGTGTCACCAGCAGAATTTGTACCCGTTGCCGAAGACACAGGATTGATTGTCCCTATCGGGCAATGGGTATTGGAGCAGGCCTGCCGCACCGCGGCCACCTGGCCGCCAAATGTGCGTGTAGCCGTCAACCTCTCCCCGGTGCAGTTTCGACACAAGGATCTGGTTGCCCACGTTAAGCACGCACTCGAAAAATCTACGCTTTCACCCGAGCGGCTAGAGCTGGAAATCACAGAAAGCTTGCTTCTGAACGATAGCGAAATCACCATGCGGGCGCTTCACGAGCTGCGCTCCATGGGCGTGCGCATTTCGATGGACGACTTTGGCACGGGGTATTCCTCGCTCAGCTATTTGCGGAGCTTCCCGTTTGACAAAATAAAAATTGACCGCTCATTCATGGCAGACCTGACCACCCGGCTCGACAGCCAGGCTATTATTGCAGCGGTTATCGGGCTTGGTCGGGCCTTGGGGATGGAGACAACGGCAGAAGGTATCGAGACCGAGGAGCAGTTATCCTTGGTCCGCCAGCAAGGGGTATCCGAAGTGCAGGGCTTCCTGTTCTCACCACCCCTACCCGCCCAATCGCTGGCCAGCCTACTTCTCTCGCAAGATATCCGCCCCTCGAACTTTCAGACAAACTGAGCATTGTGCCTTAACCGCCCCCAGCTGACGCAACCCACTAGACCGTGCTCATGACTATTCTCATTCGCCCAGCTCAGGCTTCAGACCGCGCAGAGATCACTAAACTCCATATTGAAGTCGGCGCGAGCACCTATAGGGGAATAATGAGCGACCACTATTTGGATGTCGTTCGCCCTAAGGAGAAGGCCCAGCTTTGGATCAACCGCCTAGCCGAAGGCGCGCAGACATCTAACTTTACACTGCTGGTCGCTGATAATGGCGATGAGCTGGTCGGCTTCATTTTCTTTGAACTAGAGCTCGAACAGGACCACGGCACATATCTCCACCACCTCTATATCGCTCCAAGCTATCAGGGACGTGGGTTGGGGCTCTCCTTGCTAATTGATGGAATTGCAGCGCTGCCTCTGGACCGCCAAGCCGTTCCAATTCACTTGGTCGCGCTTGCGGCAAACACCCGCGCGATTGCATTTTATGAGAAGCTGCAAGGCAAGATCATCGAGAAAACCGCGCGTCCGCAGGACGATGGCCCCGATGTGGCGTTAGCGCGCTATCAGTGGAAGAGTGCCGCTGCACTCGCCCAAGCCGCACTCGCTCGGTCAAAAATCTGACTTTCTGACGAGACCCGGACACTTTTCAGCAAATGCGGGCAGCGGCTATGCATTTTGCAACCTTGTGAAAATGCGTCTTTTGCTATATTCAGCGCGCGACCCTGCCGGACCCTATCTCATTGGACCGGCACATTCATACTGCATGGTTTGTCCTTGCCAGCTCGCCGGATCGCTTCGGTGGGGCTGTTTTGCGGATCATGCCAATTGAGGCTGACCCACATATGAAATTGCGCAATATCGCGATTATTGCTCACGTTGACCACGGCAAGACGACCCTGATCGACGTTCTCCTGAAGCAGTCTGGTGTTTTCCGCGAAAACGAACGCGTTGAAGAACGCGCTATGGACAGCAACGACATCGAGCGCGAACGCGGCATTACCATTCTGGCGAAGGTCACCTCGCTCGTTTGGAATGACACTCGCATCAACATCGTTGACACCCCAGGCCACGCCGACTTCGGCGGCGAAGTAGAACGCATTCTGTCCATGGTGGACGGCGTGGTACTGCTCGTTGACGCGGCTGAAGGCCCAATGCCACAGACCAAGTTCGTACTTGGTAAGGCACTTGCACAGGGCCTGCGCCCGATCGTTGCCATCAACAAGATCGACAAGTCTGACGAACGTCACCTGGAAGTTCTCGAAGAAATCTTCGATCTGTTCATCGCGCTGGACGCGACCCCAGAACAGCTCGACTTCCCGGTTCTCTACGGTGCAGCCAAGCTCGGCTGGATGGCTAATGAACCCGACGGCGCACGCGAAAGCCTCGCACCGCTTCTCGACAAGGTAATCGAACACGTTCCAGAGCCGACCGTTGAAGAAGGTCAGTTCCGCATGCTCGTGACCACTATCGAGCGCAACCCCTTCCTCGGCCGCATTCTGTCGGGCCGCGTATATTCCGGTTCGGTCAAGGCCGGCGATCCAATCCACGCGCTCAACCGCGATGGCAAGATCGTTGAAAAGGGTCGTGTATCCAAGGTTCTCGCTTTCCGCGGCCTTGAGCGCAATCCAATCGATGAAGGTGTCGCAGGCGACATCGTCTCGATCGCAGGTCTTGAGACAACCACTGTGGCCGACACGATTTCGGTCCCACAGATTCTCACTCCACTTGCCGCTAAGCCTATCGATCCTCCAACCCTGTCGGTAACATTCCGCATCAACGACGGCCCGCTGGCTGGCCGTGAGGGCGACAAGGTTCAGTCCCGCGTGATCCGCGAACGCCTGATGCGTGAAGCTGAAGGTAACGTCGCGATCCGTGTTACTCCAGGCGAGGACAACGACAGCTTTGACGTTGCTGGCCGTGGCGAATTGCAGCTTGCGGTTCTGATCGAAAACATGCGCCGCGAAGGCTTCGAGTTGACCATTGGTCGCCCGAAGGTTCTCTTCAAGGAAGAAAACGGCCAGAAGCTTGAGCCGATTGAAGAAGTCATCATCGACGTTGATGACGAGCACACTGGCGCCGTCGTCCAGAAGCTGACCGAACGCAAGGGTGAACTCACCGACATGCGTCCGTCCGGCGTTGGCCGTACCCGTATCATCCTGCTGGTTCCGACCCGCTCGCTGATCGGCTACCAGGCTGAACTTCTGTCCGACACGCGCGGTACGGCAATCTTCAACCGCCTGTTCCACTCCTTCGTTCCTTTCAAGGGCGAACTGCCAACGCGTCGTACCGGCGTTCTGATTTCGAACGGCACCGGCCAGTCTGTTGCCTTTGCTCTGTGGAACCTGGAAGATCGTGGCCCGATCATGATCGACGCTGGCGTCGACATCTATGAAGGCATGATCGTTGGCGAACACAGCCGCGAAAACGACCTTGAAGTGAACGCACTCAAGGGCAAGCAGCTCACCAACATCCGTACGACGTCGAAGGACGAAGCCGTTCGTCTGACGACCCCGAAGAAGCTGACGCTCGAACAGTCCCTCGGCTACATCGCCGACGACGAGTATGTCGAAGTGACCCCGAAGTCGATCCGCCTGCGCAAGATCTGGCTGGATCCGAACGATCGCAAGCGTATGAGCCGCGCTTCTAAGGTTAGCTAATCCTCTTAGCGAACACATAAGAAAATCCCCGCTTCGGCGGGGATTTTTGTTTTTATAGGTCTGGCAGAGACTTCCTGCTCCGCCGCGCGGAGAAAACCTAAGGTCCTCACGCTGGCCATACGTGCGCATCTAAAACATTTCTTGAGGTCTACCCTATACTCGGATGAAAAGGGTCACGAGCCGACACCCGCAGAGTAAGGACGAAAAGAGCATGACTGACTGGATCATCCAGACCATTTCCGAGCTGGGTTATCTCGGCATATTTCTCGTCATGTTGGCCGAATCCATCTTCCCGCCCATTCCCTCTGAGCTGATCATTCCCTTTGCTGGATTTGCCGCCGCCAATGGTGACCTCAGCCTCGCCGGCGTGCTGATCACTGCTACTGTTGGCGCAGTCGTGGGCATGCTGCCATGGTACTTCGCTGGGCGCCTATTTGGTCTCAACCGGGTGCGCTGGATGGCCGATAAGTTCGGTCGTCTCATGGCCTTTAATGCCGATGAAATCGACATCGCCGTGGTCTGGTTCAAGCGTTATGGCCCGATCATCGTGCTGTTTGGGCGTCTTATCCCGCTTATCCGCACGCTGATCTCCATTCCTGCAGGCCTATCACGCATGCCGTTGTGGATCTTCCTCTTGGCCTCCACCATCGGCTCACTCATCTGGAACACGTTCCTCACCCTCGCCGGGTACATTTTGCACGAACACTACGAAGCCATTGAGGTATTTCTCGACCCGCTGAGCTACATCGTCTTGGCCGTCGTGGTCGTGCTCTATATTTTCCGCGTCGTCACCTGGAAGCCCAGCACTAACGCAAAATGAAATTGCATTCTGCAATGAATTTGCATTCTGCAACGCATGAAATACCGGTTCTAGAGCCATATAAATTCGACATTAATCTTTAGCGCAGGTTTTCGGGCAATCCGTAGTTTGGCACGTTTCCTGCAACATTTGAGATGTCCGGGATTTTTGTTTTGCGTACCGGTTCGTCAGTCATTAGGGGTTCTGTGTCGATGTCGCGGCCCAGAACCCCATGATCTTTTTACTTGTCGCATCCATTCTGCCGCAAACGCGGCCAAATCCCTTGCGACAGCGCGCGGCACAACCTAGATAAAGCGCACCTATCAGGAGCAAGACATGCTAGCGCTACTTAGCGTCATCAACATTGTGCTCGACCTCTACAAATGGGTCATGCTTGCCATGATCATCATGAGCTGGTTGATCTCATTTAACGTCATCAATACGCGCAACCAGTTCGTTTATTCGGTCTGGCAGGTGCTTAACCAGCTCACAGAGCCCGTTCTGCGCCCGATCCGCCGCCTACTACCCAACATGAACGGCCTCGACCTATCGCCTTTGGTCGTGTTCCTGCTGATCATGTTCATCCAGCAATTCATCGGCATGTATGTCGTGAACTGGGTTATCGCCGCTGGCCTCTAATTTCTATTCGGTGACCGCTACCGGCGTCACCCTACACCTCCGCGTCACGCCCAATGCCGGGCGCGACGCCATTGATGGCCCCGAGACGCGCGGCGACGGCAGCTGCTATCTCCGGCTTCGCGTCAGCGCCGTCCCCGACAAGGGCAAGGCCAATGCTGCAGTTATCGCTCTCCTCGCTAAAAAACTAAACCTGACCAAGTCAGCGATCAAACTTGTGTCCGGTGACACGGCGCGTTTCAAGACCTTAGCCATTGCTGGCGACGCCACAGTCATATCTAAAGCGTTAGAAACAATCACAAAGTAACTTCACGCCAAAGACGCCCACATCACCATTGCCTAACTTCACAATAAAGTTAATCTTTATTGCGGAAGGGGCTCTATTTCGTATGGAAGTGAACGAGGCAAAGACCTCGCCTTCCATGTTGAGTCCCTGGAGGAAACATCGAGGGACTATCAATGGGTCTAGCACTTTGGCTGATCGTTATTAGCGGCGGTCTTTCTATTATTTATGGCGTTGTAACTACACAGAATTTGCTCAAAGCCGACGCGGGCTCAGCGCGTATGCAGGAAATTTCTGCGGCGGTTCGAGAAGGCGCTTCCGCCTATCTTAAGCGTCAATACACGACGATTGCTATCGTCGGTGCAGTCATCCTGATTGCTGCTTGGCTCTTGCTTGGCCCCTATGCCGCTAGCGGTTTTCTGATTGGGGCTGTGCTGTCCGGAGCCGCTGGCTTCATCGGCATGAATGTATCCGTTCGTGCCAACGTGCGTGTTGCCCAGGCTGCTATAGGCTCCCTGAGCAAAGGCCTTGATCTGGCATTAAAATCGGGTGCCGTAACCGGCATGTTAGTGGCAGGTTTGGGCCTTCTCGGTGTCACCCTCTATTTCATGCTACTAACTGGTATGGGCTTTGCGCCAACCAGCCGTACCGTCATTGATGCCCTCGTGGCCCTTAGCTTTGGCGCTTCGCTTATCTCGATCTTCGCACGTCTCGGTGGCGGTATCTTCACTAAGGGTGCTGACGTTGGGGGCGACATGGTGGGCAAGGTCGAAGCGGGCATTCCCGAAGATGATCCACGTAATCCCGCCACCATTGCCGATAACGTCGGCGACAATGTTGGCGACTGCGCCGGCATGGCGGCTGACCTGTTTGAAACCTATGTGGTGACCATTGTCGCCACCATGGTTCTGGCGGCCATTATCCTGCCCGAGCAGTTCAAGCTCATCGGCATGGTGCTGCCACTCGCCATTGGTGGCGCTTGCGTCGTCACCTCAATCATCGGCACCTATTTCGTCAAACTCGGCGCCGACAACAACATCATGGGCGCGCTCTATAAGGGTGTTATCGCCTCTGGCGTGCTCTCCCTCATCGCCTTGCTACCCGTGCTTTGGTTCATGTTTGGCGATCTTAACGCGGCCATCGACGTGCAGGGCAAGACCTTTACGCCCTGGAGCCTGTTCTGGTGCGGCGCCACTGGCCTTGTCATTACCGGGCTGATTATCGTCATCACCGAATATTACACCGGCACCAATCGCCGCCCTGTCAATTCCATTGCCGAAGCCTCGGTCACTGGCCACGGTACCAACGTCATTCAGGGCCTAGCGGTCTCTTTGGAGTCAACGGCGCTACCGGCTCTGGTGATCATTGCGGGCATTATCGTCACCTATTCCCAAGCGGGGCTCTTTGGCATCGCTGTCGCGGTGTCCACCATGCTGGCTCTAGCCGGGATCATCGTTGCACTCGATGCTTTTGGCCCCGTTACCGACAATGCTGGCGGCATTGCTGAAATGGCCGGTCTCGATGCCTCGGTCCGTCACAATACCGACGCTCTCGACGCGGTCGGTAACACCACCAAGGCGGTCACCAAAGGCTATGCCATCGGCTCGGCTGGTTTGGGCGCGCTTGTGCTCTTCGCCGCCTACACTGAAGATCTAAAACACTACTTCACCAACCTCGACGTCAGCTTCGATCTTGCCAACCCCTATGTCGTGGTTGGCCTGCTCTTTGGCGGCTTGCTGCCCTTCCTCTTTGGCGGCATGTCCATGACTGCTGTAGGCCGCGCAGCCCAATCGGTGGTGGTTGAAGTGCGGCGGCAATTTAAAGCTGACCCGGGTATCATGGCGGGCACATCGAAGCCCGACTACGCTCGCGCTGTCGACATGCTAACCAAGGCCGCAATCAAGGAGATGATTATCCCCTCTTTGCTTCCCGTCCTTTCGCCCATCTTTGTCTATCTCGTCATCAACGCCATTGCCGGACAGGCCAATGCCTTCTCTGCACTTGGCGCAATGTTGATGGGTGTCATTGTCACCGGACTCTTTGTGGCTATCTCGATGACCGCCGGTGGCGGCGCCTGGGACAATGCCAAAAAGAGCTTTGAAGACGGCTTTACCGACAGCCACGGCGTTAAGCACTACAAGGGCTCCGACGCCCACAAAGCCTCAGTCACCGGCGATACTGTTGGCGATCCCTACAAGGACACGGCAGGCCCTGCCGTTAATCCGATGATCAAGATCACCAACATTGTTGCCTTACTTCTCTTGGCGGTCCTCGCCAACATGGGCCTATAACTCTCAATCGACGCTCGGACGGTCCACAAAACCGTCCGAGCAACGACACGACAAAAATCTGCCTCGATTAGCTACCGTACTGTCATGCCTTCCCATCGTGCATTGAAGGCCGGCACCCCTCAATGACAAGCGGCTGGCAGACAACTACGAGCACACTTATGGAACTTGCTAGTTGCGGTGAACCACGCGCAACCAAACCCAACCGCATCTCCGTGAGTCCGGTGGTCTTTTGAAAGATCGGTAGAACCCCTTATCACCTCTCTCTTAGGGAAGAGGGTACCCCTCATGGGCGGAGCTAAGATTCAAACGACTTCCCACCTTCTGAGCCTAGCCCACAACACACACCGTTCCGCCTCCGTCCCCCTTGCGGGGAGGGAATGAGGGTGGGGGTAGACTGGGGGATAAAGCTCGGCTCCTTCTCACCTCGCCCCTATGCGTAGAAGTCGACGCGCTGCGTCGGGTGAGGGGTCCTTATTGCGGGCATGCAGCTCCAACCCAGCACACCGTTCAAGTCCCTCCCGCGGTTGCGGGGGACGTTAGGTGGGGGCAATTGTTCGGCGCCCAGAAACGCAAAAAGCCCCGCTGGTGAGCGGGGCTTTTTGTATTTGGTTTTGATGATCGTGAAGAGAATTTATGTTTTTGGCAGACCTTGCAGTGACCTACTCTCCCAAGTCTTGAGACTTAGTACCATTGGCGCGGAGGAATTTGACGGTCGAGTTCGGGATGGGATCGGGTCTTGGGCTCCTCGCAAGAACCA